>DASVNF010000023.1:0-10857 GCA_036384015.1 Burkholderiales bacterium | reverse complement strand
GTGACGCGGCCCCCGATCCGTTCGATAGTGGCATTGGAGAGAAACAGGCCGATGCCGCGCCCTTCCGACTAGGTGCTGAAGAGGCTGCGGCCCGCTCTTGCGGCCGTTTCGTCGGAGATGCCGGGGCCGCGGTCCCGGACTTCAATGGTGATTTCCCGCTCGTCCCAGCGGCCCTCGACTTCCACATCCTGCGGCGATGCGTCGGCAGCGTTGTTGAGGATGTTGACCAGGGCCTGGCGCACGGTCTCCTCGCCGACGATCTCGGGCGCGGGCCCGGATCCCGCGAGCAGCACGCGTGGCTGCACCTGGGGACGGATGAGCGACCAGCGTTCCACGACCCCGCGCAGGAAGTCTTCGACGCTCTGGGGCGCGGCATCGCCGGCACGCGCCTGGCCTGCGGCGGCCGTGAGCTCGGTGATGATGCGTTTGCAGTTGTCCACCTGGGCGCGCAGCAGGGCAAGGTCTTCGTTCAACCCAGGAGTCGCGGCATGGTCGCGCTCCAGTTCGCGCGTCAGCACGGCGATGGTCGACAGCGGCGTGCCCAGTTCGTGCGCGGCGCCGGCGGCAAACGTTCCCAGCGCGAGCACCTGCTCGTCTCGCAATGCGCGTTCCCGGGCGGCTGCGAGCTGGCGGTCGCGGGCGCGGAGCGACATCGACATGCCCGCCACGAACGCCGCGATCAGCACGGCGCTGACCAGGAAGTTCACCCACATCCCGAGCACGTGCAGGTTGAACGAACTGCCGTGCAGTTCGTGACTGGTTGCGAGCGGCCTGTAGAAGAACATCAGCAACGAGTAGCAGGCCATGGTCAACGCCGCCATGGTCCAGGCATAGCGGGGTGGCAGCGCAATGGCGGCAATGCTCAGGGGCAGCAGAAAGAGCGAAACGAAGGGGTTGGTGGAGCCGCCGCTCAGATAGAGCAGCGCGGTAAGGGCGGCCACGTCGGCAAGCAGTTCCGCGAACAGCTCCGCGTCGCGCACCGGCGCGGAGCTGCGCAGGCGCAGCCAGGTACGCAGGTTGACGGCGACAAGCCCGGCGATGACGGCGGCCATCGGCGTCACGGGTAAGGGCGTATCGAACAGCACCACCGCAACTGCGATGGCCGCCGCCTGGCCGGCAATGGCGATGCTGCGCAGCAGGAACAGGCGGCGCAGGTTGGTGGAGGTGCCGGGAAACGCGTCCATGGGAAAGTGATTCTATTCGATCGTGGCGGGTTTCCGGCCTGCGGCAGTTTGCCAGGCTCGTTTCCTGCCAAATCCAGTCTTCACCGACAGAGGCGCGGAGGATACGCTGAGGAAAGCCAAATGCAGATTGAATCGACTGCTGGCGATGGTCGGCGGCAAATCTGGCTTCGGCAGTCAGCACTTCGGGTCTTTCACCGGATTCTGTTCTTGTCTTGTTCTCTCTGCGCCTCCGCGCCTCTGCGTGAAATGTTGCTCTTGCCTTGCGGTTCAGGGTGTTAGCGAAGGAGCAGGGAGAGGGCTTTGCGGTATACTTGCCGCGCTTCTTCGCGCGGTTGAATTCGATCCCCAGAACCCTGAATTCCACGACTATTCCGGCGTGCAGCGGGCATGACGGGGGAATCGTGTGCCGGCCGCGGCGCGATCCCGACCAACGCAAAGGCGAGCGATGAAAATCCACGAATACCAGGCGAAAGAAATTCTCCGAAAGTACGGCGTTCCCACACCTCGCAGCATTCCCTGCTTCAGCGTCGAAGAGTCGGTCGAGGCGGCAAAGAAACTCGGCGGCAGGGTCTGGGTGGTGAAAGCCCAGATCCATGCCGGCGGCCGTGGCAAGGGTGGGGGCGTCAAGGTCGCCAAGTCCATCGATGAAGTACGCGACTGGTCGGGCAGGATCCTGGGCATGCAGCTCAAGACCCACCAGACCGGGCCGGAAGGCCAGAAAGTGCGGCGCCTGCTGATCGAGGAAGGCGCCGACATCAAGAAAGAGCTGTACATCGGCATCGTGGTGGATCGCGGTACGCAGAAGGTTGCCGTGATGGCCTCCTCCGAGGGAGGCATGGACATCGAGGAAGTCGCCGCGCACACCCCGGAAAAAATCCACAAGGTGTTCGTCGATCCCGAAAAGGGACTGACGGACGCCGAGGCCGACGACTTGTCCCGGAAGATCGGCATTCCCGACGCAAGCGTGGGCAAATCCAGGAAAGTGCTGCAAAGCCTGTACAAGGCCTTCTGGGATACCGATGCTTCGCTCGCCGAGATCAACCCGTTGATCCTCACCGGTACCGGCGATGTAATTGCGCTCGACGCGAAAATGAACTTCGACGACAACGCGCTCTACCGGCACGAGGACATTGTCGCGATGCGCGACCTCGACGAGGAGGATCCCGCCGAGATCGAGGCTTCCAGCTACGGCCTTTCCTACATCTCGCTCGACGGCAACATCGGTTGCCTGGTAAACGGCGCCGGCCTGGCGATGGCGACCATGGACACGATCAAGCTGTTCGGCGGCGCACCGGCCAACTTCCTCGACGTGGGCGGCGGCGCGAGTGCCGAGAAAGTGACCGCGGCGTTCAAGATCATGCTTGCCAACAAGAAGGTGAAGGCGATCCTCGTCAACATCTTCGGCGGCATCATGAAGTGCGACACCATCGCCACCGGCGTGGTGGCGGCGGCTCGCGAAGTGAAGCTCTCGGTGCCTCTGGTTGTGCGCATGAAGGGCACCAACGAAGAGCTTGGCAGGAAGATCCTCAAGGACTCCGGTCTGCCCATCATCTCCGCCGACAACATGGCAGACGCCGCCAGGAAGGTCGTCGCGAAGCTCGCGAAGAAGAAACCAAAACCCGCCACGAAGCCCGTCGGCAAGGCGAAAGCGAAATCCAGAGCGAAGGCCAAACCCAAGGCCAAGGCCAAGGCGCAACCCAAGGCCGCGCCGTCGGCGAAGTCCAGGCGGAAAAAGCCCGCGCTGAAAAAGTCCACGCCGAAGCCGAAGTCCAAGCCCAGCCCGAAAGCCGGATCGAAGCCGAAACCCGCCGGGAAGACCGCGACGAAGTCCGCAAAGAAGAAAACAAAGGCCACGTCCGGGGGGAACAGGAAATGAGCATTCTCATTAACAGGAGCACGCGCGTCGTAACCCAGGGGATCACCGGCAAGACGGGCATGTTCCACACGCGGACCAGCCGCGCCTATGCCAACGGCGCGAATTGCTACGTTGCCGGCGTAAATCCGAAAAAGGCCGGCGAGAACTTCGAAGGCATCCCGATCTTCGGCAGCGTGCGGGAGGCGAAGGAGGAGACCGGCGTCAATACTTCGGTCATCTACGTACCGCCGCCCGGGGCAGCCGCGGCCATCTGGGAAGCGGTTGAAGCGGATCTCGACCTCGTCATCTGCATCACGGAAGGCATCCCGGTACGCGACATGATCGAAGTGCGCGACCGCATGCGCAGGCAGAACCGCAAGACGCTGCTGCTGGGCCCCAACTGCCCGGGCGCAATCACGCCGGACGAGCTCAAGATCGGCATCATGCCGGGCCACATCCACAAGAAGGGGCGCGTCGGCGTGGTGTCCCGCTCGGGCACGCTGACTTACGAGGCGGTCGGCCAGCTCACGGAGCTCGGCATTGGCCAATCTACGGCGGTCGGCATTGGCGGAGACCCGGTGAACGGCCTGAAGCACATCGACGTGCTCAAGCTGTTCAATGACGATCCCGAGACCGACGCCGTGGTCATGATCGGCGAGATCGGCGGATCCGATGAGGAAGCCGCGGCGCTCTGGGCGAAGTCGAACATGAAGAAACCGGTGGTCGGGTTCATCGCCGGGGTCACCGCCCCGGCCGGCAAGCGCATGGGCCACGCCGGCGCCATCATTTCCGGCGGCAAGGGCACCGCCGACGAGAAGCTTTCGGTTATGGAAGAGTCCGGCATCAAGGTGACTCGCAATCCCGCGGAAATGGGCAAGCTCCTTAAATCCGTGTTGCGCTGACGGGGCCCGTAAATGGAAGCCGGGATGTTCGCCGAGTTCGTCGCCGATCTGGGCAGCACGCGATTCTGGATCGCGGTGCTGCAGATCATCCTGATAGACATCCTGTTGTCCGGCGACAACGCCGTCGTCATCGCGCTCGCCTGCCGCAATCTGCCGGAGAAGCAGCGCAGGCTGGGGATCCTCTGGGGCGTGGGCGGCGCCATCGCGCTGCGCATAACGCTGACCTTTTTCGCGGTCAGCCTGCTGTCCCTTGCCTATCTCAAGATCATCGGCGCCATCCTGCTGCTCTGGATCGGCGTGCAACTGGTGCAGCCCCAGCATGACGACAGCGGCCACGAAATCAAGGCGGCCGGCAACCTGATAGGCGCTATCCGCACCATCATCATCGCCGACTTCGTGATGAGCCTGGACAACGTGATTGCCGTTGCGGCGGCAGCGCGCGACAGCCTGTTCCTGCTGATCTTCGGTCTGGCGCTGAGCATCCCCCTGATGGTGTGGGCGAGCCAGCTTATCCTGCGGCTGATGGATCGCTTTCCCTGGATCATCCTTGTGGGCGGCGCGCTGCTGGGCTGGGTCGGGTTGTCGATGGCCGTGCATGATCCGGTGGTCAAGGACTGGGTTGCGGCGCAGGCGCCCTGGCTCGACTACGCGGCTCCGGCGGCCGGCGCGCTGCTGGTGGTGGTCATCGGCAAGTTGCTCGCACGCGGCACGCGGCGAGCGCCTGCCGCCGGGATTGTCGACCTCGTGCGCGACGATTCGCATCCCGTTTCTTCAGAGGAAAAGGAGAAATCATGAACATCCTGCTGCCGGTGGACGGCTCGGACAATGCGCTGAAAGCTGTGCGCCAGGTCATCGCGATGAAGGACCAGTACCGCGAGCCGATCGCGGTGAATCTTCTCAATGTCCAATCGCCGGTGGCCTCGGGAGCGGTGAAAATGTTCATCAGCCAGCAGCAGCTGAACGATTACTACCGTGAGGAGGGAATGAAGGTCCTTGCCCCTGCCCGGGAACTGCTCGACAAGGAAGGCGTGGCCTATGAGCATCACATCGGGGTGGGAGACATCGCCGCAACCATCGCCGACTATTCGAAGGACAAGCGCTGCCAGCAGATTGTCATGGGCGCGCGCGGCAGCGGAGGATTTGTCGGCGCGCTGCTGGGCTCGACGGCAACCCGGGTCGCGCAGCTGGCGGAAGTGCCCGTAACCCTGATCAAATAGCCCGGGATTCCCGTCGCGCTGCAATCAGCCTGACCAGGCATTCCCGGCAATAACAGCCCCGCACCGATTCGGGTAGCGGCATCACTGCGGGAAACTCCGCGCTGCACCAGCATGGCTCGCTGTTTCCCATGCCGCAGTCGAACGCCCTGCCGCAGCCGAGACAGGCTTGGGTTACGGTTTGCGCATTCATTGCGGGGCTCCCAGCGGATTCCAGATCGTAAGGATACCCACAATGATGAACAACGCGGCCGCGAGGACGCGCACCGGTTTCATCGGGATCCTCTGCGCCAGTTTTTCCCCTACCCAGACGGCGGGAACGTTGGCGAGCATCATCCCCAGCGTGGTGCCGAGGATGACCAGGCCGAGTTGATCGAAACGCGCCGCCAGGGCGACGGTCGCGAACTGGGTCTTGTCCCCCATCTCCGCGAGGAAAAACGCGACGAGCGCGGTGACGAAGGCGCCGGCCCTGTGCAGCCGCGGCGAATCGTCGAGGGAGTCGGGATGCAGGGCCCAGAGGCCGAAGCCGATGAAGGACAGGCCGACGATCCATGCCAGCGCCGCCGGCGCCACCAGGCCGGAAAGCAGGCTGCCCGCCCAGGCCGCCCCCGCATGATTGGCCAGCGTTGCCACCAGGATGCCGGCGATGATCGGCCAGGGCTTGCGCAGCCTCGCCGCCAGCACGAACGAGAGCAACTGTGTTTTATCACCAATCTCCGCGATGGCCACGAGGAAGGTCGAGGTGAGGAAAGCTTCCACCCTAGTTGCGCGTGGAGAGACGGCTGTTGGCCCACGTCAGGCGATCGATGAGGATGCGCAGGAAGGCCTGGTTGAACTGCTTCTGGCACGCATCGCTGGCTTTCTGCAGGGCGGTGGCCTTGATCTCGATCAGCGTCATCGGCGTGATCGAGGAGATGGTGATGACGCGGCGCGCGCGCGACTCCTCGAAATAAAGGATCTCGCCGAAGCAGTTGCCGGCGTCCAGCGTGTTCAGCGCATTGCCGCTCTTGGTGACCTTCGCTTCCCCGGACACGATCACATAAAAACTTTCGCCGACGTCGCCTTCCTGGATCACGGTCTTGTCCTGCTGGATGCGGCGGAAACTCGCGATGCGCACCGTTTCCCAGATCTCGACGTCACGGAAGCTGCGGAAGAAGGGCAGCGCCTTGATGGCGTTGAATTTCTCCGTGTCCGAAATCGAATCGGCCGGCAGCTCGAGGTGGCGGTAGGTCTGCGTCAGGTCGCGGCTAAAGTCCGTCCAGCTGAGATGGCGGTTGCGCGGATCCTTGGCGAGGGCGCGCATGACCACGCTGTCCAGCTGCGGCGGAATGTCGGTGCGGTGCGTGGAGGGCGGCAGGGGTTCGATGTTGATGATCTGGTAGAGCAGGCTCGCCTTGTTGACCGCGACGAACGGAAGCTTGCCGGTCAACAGCTGGTACATCACCACGCCCAGGGAATAGATGTCGGTCTGGTGCGAGAGTTCCTTGTCCTGCACCTGCTCCGGCGACATGTAGGCGGGGGAGCCGACGCCCTGCAGGTGGGTGTGCTCGCCGCCGGCGTGCAGCGCCACGCCGAAGTCGCTGATCTTGATGTCGCCCCCTTGCGTCCCGATCAGGATGTTGGCGGGCTTGATGTCGCGATGAATCACGCCCTGGCGATGGGCGAACTCCAGCGCGAGGCTGCATTTGAACGCGATTTCGACGACGCGCTCGATCGGCAGCAGGGTGGCGACCTCGCAATAGTGCTCCAGGGTCGGGCCGTCCACGTACTCCATGACGATGTAGCTGTATTTTTCCGTCACGTCGGCGTCATAGATCGCCATGATGTGCGGATGGATCAGCTTGCCGACCAGGGAGGCTTCGTTCAGGAAGACCTTGCGGAAGCGCCGGCGCAGGTCCGTATCGACGCCGGGCGCCTCGCTTACGAGCTTGATGGCGACATCCCGGTCGGCGAACGGATCCCGTCCCAGGAAAACGCGGCTGGTGGCGCCGCGCCCGACCTCCCTGGTGACCGGGTACTTGCCGATTTTTGTCGGAAGGTCGTCGCTCATGGCTGGCGCGGGATGGACGGCGGGTTCAGCGGACCGGGATTTTCATGCCCTGCTGGACGGCGGGGCGGGCGCCGATTACGTCGAACCAGCGCTTCACGTTGGGGAAATCCGCGAGTTCCACCTTGTGCCATTCGTGGCGGGCGACCCAGGGATAAGTGGCGATGTCCGCCACCGAATACTCCGATCCCAGCCATTTGCGTGACGCCAGATGCCTGTCGAGCACCCCATACAAACGCCGTGTTTCCTTGCTGTAGCGCTCAATGGCGTAGGGCACCGGCTCCGGGGCCGCGCGCACGAAATGATGCACCTGGCCGAACATGGGGCCGACGCCGCCCATCTGGAACATCAGCCACTGGATGACCTCGAAGCGCTCGGACTTTTTCGCCGGCAGGAAGCGTCCGCTCTGTTCTGCGAGGTACAGCAGGATCGCGCCGGATTCGAACAGGGCATACGGCCTGCCATCCGGCCCTTCGCTGTCCACGATCGCCGGGATCTTGCTGTTCGGGCTGATGGCGACGAAATCCGGCTGGAACTGGTCGCCCTTGCCGATATCGATGGCGTGAACGTTATAGGGCAGGGACAGTTCTTCGAGCATGATGGAAACCTTGCGGCCGTTGGGCGTGCTCCAGGTATACAGGTCGATCAACGGCAACTCCCGGTCAATGTTTAAGGATTCACGGCAGGTCCGGCGCAGCGGACGACAGCCGGGCATTTTAATCGAACGCAAGCTTCGGGCCGGTATAATCGGCCGCGACAAACCGGAGCCCACCCGTGCTGAAATGGCTGCTGACGCTGGTGATAGCCCTGATGGTGATGGGGATTGCAACGCCCTGGTTGCGGCGGATGGGACTCGGACGCATGCCGGGTGACATCAGCGTCGAGCGCAACGGCAGGCAATATTCCTTTCCGATCGGTTCCACGATCATGCTGTCGCTGCTGGCCGGCCTGATCTACTGGATGATCAGGTAGGCTGCGGGCCTTTAAAGGCGGGTATCGCCGCGCGGCGTCAGGCTTGCGGCGCGGCGCTCTCCCCGTAGGCGGCGAAGTAAAGGACCGGGATCACGACAAGTGTCAGCATGGTGGAGACCAGGATCCCGAAGATCAGGGCTATCGCGAGACCGCCGCCCCGGGTATTCAGGACCTGATCCTGAAGCACGAGGCTTTCCGCGGTTTCGTATTCGGCATGTACGGCGCGCGCCTGGCGGAAGTCATGGAGCTAGTCGAGGAGGTTGCCTTTCGCAAGCTTGATACGCGTCTCGCGCAGATCCTGTTGCAGCGCGGACCGGTCGTGGAAGCCACCCACCAGAAACTGGCGGACGACCTGGGGAGTGTTCGCGAGATCGTAAGCCGCCTGTTGCGCAGCTTCGAGCAAAGGGGATGGGTGAAACTCGAGCGCGAGCGGGTTACCGTGCTCGATCCCAAAGGCCTTGCCCTGCAGACCAGGGACTGAGCCCGCCGGCGCCGCCGGCGGGCTGGGGCAGTTACTGCGAGTGATGCTTGTCGTGCCCGGTCTTCATGAAATCGTGGATTTCCTTTTCCGAGACCGTGCCGTCCTTGTCGGCATCGATGGCGTCGAAATTCTTCGCCACCCGCGGCATCGATTTGGCTTCGTCGCTGGTCAGGGTGCCGCTGTTGTCCTTGTCGGCGGCCTTGAAGCGCTCCATGCCGCGGTCGTGCATTTCCTTGCCCATCTGTTTCATGGAAGCGCGGATCTCATCCAGGGACACCGTGCCGTCCTTGCCCGTGTCGATGGCGTCGAAATTCTTCGCCACGCGGGGCATGGACTTGGCTTCGTCCCTGGTCAGCGTTCCGTCGTTGTCCTTGTCGGCCTTCTTGAAGGCCGCTTCCACGCGCGCCCCTTTTTCTTCCGCATGCGCGGAGAAAACCGGGGCCAATACGGCCGCCGAGGCGAGCAATGCCGTCATCGCGATTCTCGTGTACATCTGAAACCTCCAGTCCGGTTGTTGACGCCGGACTAACGGCCGGGACCGTGCCCGCGTTGACGGCCGGCACCGAGGGCATCGGTAACTGCCTGTAATCGGGCCGCTTCAATGGCCGCGGGGATGAGTCCCGGATCGCCCGCCTGCCGGGCGATCGAACCGGCGTCCACGGCGCGCGCCGCGGCTGCCGCGGCGCGCAGGATCTGCGCCTGCGGATAGGGCTCCTTCTCGCGGCCGGTGCGGCCGTGCATGTCGCTGTCGCAGGCGGCAAGAAACTCCTCGAAGCGCTCTGGCTTGCGGAAGACATCCACCGCCGAAAGCAGCTTCAGCACCGTGCCGGGGCGCAACTCGGCCGCACGGTGGACGTCGCCGTGGTAGCGCGCGACCAGCACGCCCAGATCGCGGCAGTCGTTCCCGACCCGCAGGCGCGCGCACAATTTTTCGACGAGTTCCACGCTCTTGTGTTCGTGGCCGTGGTGCCTGGGCCAGAACTCGCGGGGTGTAACGCCCTTGCCAAGATCGTGGCTCAGCGCCGCGAAACGCACCGGCAGGGTATGGCCCTGTGCGGCGGCGTAATCCAGGACCAGCATGATGTGCACGCCGGTGTCCACTTCCGGGTGATGCTGCGCCGGCTGCGGCACCCCGAACAGCGTGTCGACTTCGGGAAGTATTCGCGCCAGCGCACCGCATTCCCGCAGGACGAGGAACATGCGCGACGGTTTCGCTTCCATCAGGCCGCGCGAGAGTTCCTGCCAGGCGCGTTCGGCAACCAGGTGATCCACCTCCCCGTTGCGCACCATCTCCTTCATGAGTTCGAGCGTTTCGGGCGCGATGGCAAAACCGAAGCGTGCAGCGAAACGGGCAACCCGCAGGATGCGCACCGGGTCCTCGACGAATGCCGGGCTGACATGGCGCAGGATTCCCGCCTTCAGGTCGGCCTCGCCATGGTACGGGTCGATCAGGTTCCCGGCTTCATCGCGCGCGATGGCGTTGATGGTGAGGTCGCGGCGCGCCAGATCCTGTTCCAGCGTGACTTCGGGACTGGTGAAGATGTCGAAACCCTTGTAGCCGCGCGCCGTTTTCCTTTCGGTGCGGGCCAGCGCGTATTCCTCGTGGGTTTGCGGATGCAGGAAGACCGGGAAATCCTTTCCGACCGGCCGGAAGCCGTCCGCCTCCATCTGTTCCGGCGTGGCGCCGACCACGACGTAATCCTGGTCGGAGACTTCGCGCCCGAGCAGCCGGTCGCGCACCGCGCCGCCGACGGCATAGATTTTCACGGTTCGTACGACGGATTGACTTCGGTCTCGGCATTCGCGGCCGCAACCCATTCCAGGAATGCGGGCAGCGCGAGGATATGCCGTGAGTAGTCGGCCCCGGTGTCCGACAGCGCCACTCCATAAGTGTGGAAGCGCGATACGACGGGGGCGAACATCGCATCCGCGATGGAGAATTCGCCATACAGGAACGGACCGGTCCTGCCGAAGCGGCTGCGGCATTCCTCCCAGATCTCCTGGATGCGGGCGATGTCCGCGGACGCCTCGCGGGTTGTCGCGCGGTTCGGGATCTTGCGGCGAACGTTCATCGGCATCTGGCTGCGCAGGTTGCCGAAGCCGGAATGCATCTCGGCGCTGGTGGAGCGGGCGTGCGCGCGGACTGGGGCGTCCGCGGGCCACAGGCGCTTTTCCGGGTGCTTTTCCGCGAGGTACTCGCAA
>DASVNF010000022.1:0-23366 GCA_036384015.1 Burkholderiales bacterium | reverse complement strand
CCGAGTCGTACCCCTGCACCAGCGGGTACAGGAATTCGTGGATCGCGATCGACTGCCCGCTCTTGTACCGCTTGCCGAAATCGTCACGCTCCAGCATGCGCGCCACGTTGTATCTGGCCGCCAGCCTGATCATCTCGGCGGAACTCAGCTTGTCCATCCAGGTCGAGTTGAAGGCAATTTCCGTCTTGGCCGCATCGAGGATCTTGAAGACCTGCGCCTGGTAGGTTTTTGCGTTGTCGGCCACCTGTTCGCGCGTAAGGGGTGGCCGGGTGGCGTTCTTGCCTGTGGGATCGCCGATCAGGCCCGTAAAGTCGCCGATGAGGAAGATGACGTGGTGGCCGAGTTCCTGCAGCTGCCGGAGCTTGTTGATGAGTACCGTGTGCCCGAGATGCAGGTCTGGAGCGGTCGGGTCGAACCCCGCCTTGATCCGTAGCGGCCGGCCGGACTTCAGTTTCTCGACGAATTCGGCCTCGACGATCAATTCTTCGCAACCGCGCTTGATGATTTCCAGTTGTTCTTTGATTTCCATGTGGAATGGTCGGTAGTTGCCCGCCGAACCCGAGGTCCGGCTCGAGAAAAGCTGGAATGTTAGTTGCAGTTCATTGGTTTCGCACAGCGGACGATTCTGCTAAGCTCCGCGCCAACAACCAGAAATAACGACGCATGTCATTGAAGAGAGAAGAAATTCTAGCGCAAAAGCACCCCCGGAAGACAGCGGGATCGCGCCGCCATTGGCCCTTGCTGGTCGCTGCCTTGCCGTTTTTCGGCGTTGTGGCCGCGTTTGGCATTGCCCCGGATACCGTTCCGGAACCCGTGGAATTGCGGCATGTGGTCGAAGATATCGCCCTTCAGGCGGCGGTACCCGCGCCCGGCACCGAGATCTCGCGGTTCTGGCGCGAAGAGCGCATCCAGCGCGGCGACACCGTGGCGTCCGTCCTCGCCAGGCTTTCCGTCACCGATCCGGAGGCCTTGGCCTATCTGTTGCAGGCCAAGGACGTCCGCACACTTTACCAGTTGATTCCCGGCCGCAGCATCCGTGTTGTGACGACCCAGGAAGGCCGGCTGGAATCGCTTGCTTACGTCAATACCGATGGCCGCCGCCTAACCGTCTCGCGCGGAGAAGCCGGCTTCTCGGCAACCGAGGAAGTGCCGCAAACCGAGCAGTGGGTGATGCAAAGCTCGGGAGAAATCGAAACCTCCTTGTTCGGCGCGACCGACGCGGCGGGAATCCCCGAACTGGTTGCCACCCAGATCGCGGAAGTCTTTTCCAGCGACATCGACTTTCACCGCGACCTGCGTCGCGGCGACCGTTTCTCGGTGGTGTACGAAGCGCTGGCTGCGGACGGCGAGTTCGTCGGATTCGGGCGAGTGCTCGCCGCCGAGTTCGTCAACCAGGGACGCGCATTCCGCGCCGTGTTTTTCCGCGACGACGAAGGACGCAACGGCTACTACACGCCGGACGGCCGCAACATGCGCAAAGCCTTCCTGCGCTCCCCGATCGAATTTTCGCGCGTGACTTCGGGTTTCTCGAATTCGCGTTTCCATCCGGTCCTCAAGGCTTGGCGCGCGCACAAAGGCATCGACTACGGGGCATCGACGGGGACCCGCGTGCGCGTGACCGCCGACGGATTCGTCACTTTCGCGGGTCGCAAGGGCGGCTACGGAAACGTAGTGACGGTGCGCCACCCGAACGGCTATACGACGCTGTATGCCCACCTTTCCGGATTTGTCCAGGGCATCCGGCCCGGCAAGCGGGTCGTTCAGGGAGAAGTGGTGGGCCTGGTCGGCAGCACCGGTCTGGCGACGGGCCCGCATTTGCACTACGAGTTTCACGTCAACGGCGTGCACCAGAATCCGATGCGCCTGGCGATGCCGCCCGGCCCGCCGATCAACGAGCAGTCGCGCAGCGCATTCCAGGACACCGCCCTGCCCCTGTTCGCGCGCCTCGACATGCTGCGCAACACAGACCTCGCGCGCCTCGACTGAGACGGCGTTCAATTCAAGGCGCCGGAATTTTCCGGACCCGCCAGCCATGGCAAGCAATGAGTTATATATCGGCCTGATGTCCGGCACCAGCCTGGACGGCGTCGACGCCGTCCTCATGGATTTTTCCGGTGAACGCCACCGCGTACTCGGCGATTCCTTTCTGCCATACGACGAAGCGCTGCGCGTGCAGTTGCTGGGAATGCACGAAACGCGTTTCGATGAGCTGCATGAAGCCGCAATGCTGGGGAACAAACTTGCGCATCTGTACGCAAGCGCCACCCGGGGATTGCTGCGCAAATGCGGTATCCGTGCGCAGGACGTGCAGGCCATGGGATGTCACGGGCAGACCATCCGGCATCGGCCGGATGCCGGATATTCGACGCAGCTTGGCAACGGCGCGGTCCTCGCCGAATTGACCGGGATCACGGTCGTCAGCGATTTTCGCAGTCGCGACATCGCGGCCGGCGGTCAGGGTGCACCCCTGGTCCCGGCTTTCCACCAGGCGGTGTTTTCGCATCCTTCCATTCATCGCGTGATCGTCAATCTCGGCGGCATCGGCAATCTCACCGACCTCCCTGCAACCGGCCGTGTCCGAGGATTCGATACCGGCCCTGCGAACATCCTGATGGATGCGTGGATACGCAAGCATACCGGCGGACCATACGATCAGGATGGCGCGTGGGCGGCGGGCGGCACTATCGTGGATGGATTGCTGGCGGCGCTGCTAAGCCACGAATACTTTTCCCGCAAACCTCCCAAGAGCACCGGCCGCGATCTGTTCAACCTCGCCTGGCTAGAGTTGCATTTGACGGGCGCGGAGAATGCCAGGGACGTGCAGGCGACATTGCTGGCAATGACCGCGGGCAGCATCGCGAGGGATATCAAGCTGTATTGCCGGGGCACCCGGGAAGTGTACGTTTGCGGCGGCGGCGCCCGGAACGCGGCGTTGTTGTCTGCGCTCAGATCGGCCCTTGCTGATGCCGCCGTTTCCACCACCAGCGACCTGGGCATCGATCCCGACTGGGTGGAAGCGTGTGCATTCGCCTGGCTTGCCCGCCAGGCGCTGCAGTTGCGCCCAGGCAACCTTCCCTCCGTAACCGGCGCCATAGGATCGCGGGTGCTGGGCGCCATCTATCCGCGATAGCCAAATGAAAAGGGCGGCCATCATGGCCGCCCTTTCTTCGCCAGCAGTCTTCGTTCAAGTCGAAAACGAGGAACCGCAACCGCAGGTGGAAGAAGCGTTCGGGTTCTTGATCACGAACTGGGCGCCCTCCAGGCCTTCCTGGTAATCGATCTCCGCGCCTACCAGATACTGGTAGCTCATCGCATCGATCAGCAGCATCACGCCATCCTTTTCCATGGAGGTGTCGTCCTCATTGACGTCCTCGTCGAAGGTAAAGCCGTACTGGAAACCCGAGCAGCCGCCGCCGGTAACGAACACCCTGAGCTTGAGCTCGGCATTCCCTTCCTCGTCGATGAGTTCCTTCACTTTCCTCGCCGCGCTGTCGGTAAACACCAGCGGGGCCTGCATCTCTGCGACTGCGTTCATGTCCTGCTCCTTCAAGGAGACGTTCCAGCCATTATGGCCAATTTCATCCTGCGGGGATCAATCCGGGTCATTCACCGCCCGAACCCGACCCTTTCAGCGACACGACTTTACGGGCGGAATCGTCATCCTGGTGTACCAGCCTGCCCTGCACGACCGCACCCAGTTGAATTTCCAGGGTTCTGTAGTGCACATCTCCTGTGACATTCGACTTAGGCTGCAGTTCTACGTACTCGGAGCCGTGTACGGGTCCGATGACAGTACCATTGATAACGGCATGCGATACCCGTATTTCACCTTCAATTTGGGCCTTTTCACTCAAAACCAAGGTGCTGGGCTGGCCTTCCGTGGCAGCGACGTTGCCACGCACCCGCCCGTCGACCCGCAGGCCCCCGGTGAATTCGATATTTCCTTCCACAACGGTTCCGGAACCGATCAGGCTGTCAATCCGGTTTTGTGGTTTGGTGGGTTTGCTTCCGAACATGAATCCCCCCGCTCAGGATAAGGTGACTGTCTGGATCGACACCGGTGTGGGATTGCCGTTCTCCAGCACCCGCACCTGCACCTTCTTGATGACGGCGCTGGAAGGCACCATGAAAGTCCCGTCCACGCGTTGATAAAACTTGAAGACCAGATTATACGCCTGGGCGTTTTCACCCTGTTTCGGCAGGCTCACCACTTCCGACTTCCCGCCATCTCCGTAGTCGACGATGAACTGCAGGCTGCCGTGGAATTCCTTCACCCGCTGCTTCGACTGAACGATAAGGAGTCGATAGCGGTATTCGCCGGGAAGGGCGTCCGGCTGCACGCGAAAGCGGTTGATGCTGATGCCCCCGGGCTCGCTGCCGGAGGCCATGAGCGTCTGAAAGAATGCCAGGTCTTCCTTCAGCAGCGCGTTCTCTTCGGCCAGGTTGCGGATTTGCGTCGAGAGGTTGCCGTGCGTGGCGAGCTCGATCTGGAGTTGCCGCTCGGCCGCGGCGATTTCGCGCCGAATGGCGGCATTCTCGTCCTTCAGCCGTGCGTTCAGTTCCTGCAATTGTCCCTTTTCGCGCGCAGCCTCGCCTTGGTCGAAACCGGCGTACTGGCGGCCGAAGTCATAGGTCAACCAGCCGATCCCGAGAACCACGCCCGCCAGCACGGTGAATATCAGCCAGCGCAAGTACCAGGGAACATGGGTATGGACCGCCACCCTGGGGGCGGCTATGCCGAACCGGCGCTTGATGGCCCGAATCAGGGTCACGGCAGCAAGGGCACGTGTTCGATGCCCAGGGATTCCGGCAATCCGAACATCAGATTCATGTTTTGCACGGCTTGTCCGGCGGCGCCCTTGACCAGGTTATCGATGACCGAAAGTATCACCAGCGTGTCCCCGCCTCCTGGCCGGTGCACGGCGATCCGGCAGATATTTGCGCCACGCACCGAGCGTGTATCCGGATGGCTGCCCGCAGGCATGACATCCACGAAGGATTCCGCCGCATAGCGCTTCTCGAACAGCGCCTGAAAATCAACTTCCCTGGTGATTCGCGCATAGAGCGTGGCATGGATGCCGCGGATAGCGGGCGTCAGGTGCGGAACGAACGTCAGTCCCACCGGAGTACCGGCCATGCGGCTCAGGCCCTGGCTGATCTCCGGGAGATGCCGGTGGCCAGGCACGCCGTAGGCTTTGAAATTATCGGAGGCTTCCGAGAACAGGGTGTGCACCTCCGCCTTGCGGCCCGCGCCGCTGACTCCCGACTTGGCGTCGGCAATCAGGTGCGCCTTGTCGACTACGCCGGCTTCGAGCAGCGGCAGGAAGCCCAGTTGCACCGCCGTGGGATAGCAGCCCGGATTGGCAACCAAGCGCGCCTTCCTGATCTGTTCGCGGTTGACCTCGGGCAATCCGTAGACCGCCTCGGCAACCAGGTCCGGACAGGCATGGGGCATCCCATACCATTTCTCCCAGACCCCGATATCCTTGATGCGGAAATCGGCGGCAACGTCGATGACCTTGACGCCAGCCTTGAGCAGTGCCGGCGCGTCCCCCATTGCCACGCCGTTCGGCGTGGCAAAAAACACCAGGTCGCATTTCTCGAGGAGGCCTGCAGAGGGGTCGGAAAAATTCAATGTCACGCGGCGACGCAGGCTGGGAAACATGTCCGCAACCGGCGAACCAGCCTCCTTGCGCGAGGTAATGACCGAGAGTTCGGCCTGCGGATGGGTGGCCAGAATTCTGAGCAACTCCACCCCGGTATAACCCGTACCGCCGACAATTCCTACTTTTATCATTTTGTCCAATGACTTATGGTCAGATTTGATGATATAGCCGGAGCCGCGTCCGGCGCAACCTTTAGTCTTGATCCGCCAGGTCAGGCACGCTGTCGCTGGGAAATGGCGCCCGGCCGGAAACAAAAAAGCCGCCCGGAGGCGGCTTTTCTTGATGTTCGCTTATCGCTTGGAGAACTGTTTGCGGCGTCGGGCTTTGTGCAAACCCACCTTCTTCCGCTCCACTTCCCGCGCGTCCCGGGTAATCAATCCCGCCTTGCTGAGTACCGGCTTGAGCGATGCATCGTAGTCGACCAATGCTCGGGAGATGCCATGTCGCACCGCGCCGGCCTGGCCCGACTCGCCGCCGCCATCGACGTTGATCATGATGTCGAAAGTGTCCAGATGGTTGGTCAATACCAGCGGCTGGCGCACCACCATGCGTCCGGTCTCGCGGGAAAAGAATTCATCCACCGGCTTGTCGTTGACGGTGATCTTGCCTTTGCCGGGCTTGATGAAAACTCGCGCCACCGCACTCTTGCGGCGGCCGGTTCCGTAGTTGTACTGGGGAGTGGCCATTCGAATTCCTACTGGACGTTGAGGGCTAGACGTTGAGGATCTGCGGCTGCTGGGCGGAATGCGGATGTTCCGCGCCGCCGTAGACTTTGAGCTTCTTGAGCATCGCGTAACCCAGCGGCCCTTTGGGCAACATGCCCTTCACGGCCTTCTCCAGCACGCGGCCCGGAAACCGGGCATGCAGCTTGGTGAAGTTCGAGCTGTAAATGCCGCCCGGATAGGTGGAGTGGCGATAGTAAATTTTCTGTTCGCCCTTGTTGCCGGTCACGCGCAGTTTCGTGGCGTTGACGACCACGATGTAGTCACCGGTATCCACGTGGGGCGTGAAGATCACCTTGTGCTTGCCGCGCAGCCGTCTTGCGATTTCCGCGGCCAGCCGCCCCAGCACTTTGTCGGAGGCATCGATCACGAACCAGTCGCGCTTCACTTCGTGCGATTTGGCTGAAAAAGTATTCATGGCGGTAGTCCGCGGGGGTAATTTGCGAAAGCCGCGTAGTGTATTGGAACGGCCCAACCCTTGTCAAACTCTTTTCCACAGTTCAAGTTGCGGATTTCTAAGCCTAATTCGGATTATTCGGACAATCCGTGCGGATCACTTGAGAAAGCCGGAATCGGTTCCGATGCGAGGCGCGCGACAGCGCCAAGTGCTTTTATGACAAGACAATTTGGTGAATAATGCGCGTTGCCCGCCCGCCTTCGCCAGCTGTCCGAATCCGCCTCGTCCCCCAAACCACTATATGCGCAAGCTTTGGCTCATTTTTTCCCAGGCAGTGACCATCAGCCTGGCCGCACTGTTCGTCGTTGTGACGCTGCGGCCCGACCTGGTTTCCTGGGGTGGCCGCAACGGCGGCATCGTCACCGTCCGCGAGACGCAGGACGGGCCGCACGACAGGTCCACCGCCTCGCTGAGTGTGGCCGCGAAAAAAGCGATGCCGTCCGTGGTGAACATTTTCACCAGCAAGGAGGTGAAGGCTCCGCGCCATCCCTTCATGGATGATCCCCTGTTCCGGCGTTTCTTCGGCGATCAGCTCGATGGCGATACACAGCACAGTTCCAGCCTCGGTTCCGGCGTCATCATTGGCCCGGAGGGCTACATCCTCACCAACCATCACGTGATCGAGGCCGCCGATGAAATCGAACTGGCTCTCGCCGATGGCCGCAAGGCGCCGGCGAAGATCGTAGGCACCGATCCCGAGACCGACCTGGCCGTCCTCAAAGTCAACCTTGCGGATCTGCCGGCGGTGACGTTCGGAAATCCGGGGAAAATGTCGGTTGGGGACATGGTGCTTGCCATCGGCAACCCATTTGGCGTCGGGCAGACCGTTACCATGGGCATCGTCAGCGCGCTGGGCCGCAGCCATCTGGGCATCAGCACCTTCGAGAACTTCATTCAGACCGACGCGGCGATCAATCCCGGGAATTCCGGTGGCGCCCTGGTGGATTCCGGCGGCAACCTGGTGGGCATCAACAGTGCGATTTATTCGCGCAGCGGCGGCTCCCTGGGGATCGGGTTTGCGATCCCGGCCGATCTCGCCAAGCAAGTCATGGAACAAATCATCCGGACCGGGTCGGTGACCCGCGGCTGGATCGGAGTGGAAGTCCAGGACATATCGCCCGAGCTTGCCGAGTCATTCCGGCTGCCCAATACGAAGGGGACCTTGATCGCCGGGGTCCTGCGCGGCGGCCCGGCCGATCGCGCAGGCATCAAGCCGGGCGACATTCTTCTTTTCGTGGAGTCGAGCCAGGTCGTCGACTCGACCACCATGCTGAACCTGATTGCCGCGCTCGAGCCGGGACGGGACGCCACGCTCAAGCTCCTGCGCAACCGCAACGAAGTCCAGATCAAGATCAACGTCGGCAAGCGGCCCAAGCCGAATCGCCGGGGCGAGCTCGAATAACGCCTAGCCGGCCGTCCTCGATTCCGGCTCCGCGGGAGCGGGTTTGACCAGCCACTGCGCGACGAGAATCCCGATCTCGTATAGCACCCATAGCGGCACCGCAAGCATGATCTGCGATACGACGTCGGGCGGCGTGAATATGGCGCCGATGACGAAAGCCCCGACGATGACATACGGCCGGATCTCCTTCAGCTTCGCCACGCTCACCATTCCCATCTTCACCAGGATCACGACCGCGACCGGCACTTCAAACGTCACACCGAATGCAAGGAAAAGCGTGAGCACGAAATCGAGGTACTTGCCGATGTCCGTCATCACGGCCACGCCCTGTGGCGCAACGGACACCATGAAATGGAATACGACCGGGAACACCAGAAAGTAGGCAAAGGCCATGCCGCACAGGAACAGCAGCGTGCTGGTCACGATCAGTGGCACCACCAGTTTCTTTTCGTGGGCATACAGGCCCGGCGCGACGAACGCCCAGATCTGATACAGCAGGTAAGGCAGCGCGATGACCAGCGCCGCCATCATGGTGACTTTCACCGGGACGAAAAAGGGCGCCGTGACTTCCGTGGCGATCAGTTGCCCGCCGGCCGGCAGCGAAGCGAGCATCGGCTGGGCAAGGAAATTGTATAGCTCCCGCGCCCACGGAAACAGGCAGATGAATACCAGCAACAACGCGATCACGCAGCGCAGCAGCCTGTCCCTGAGCTCGATCAGGTGCGACATGAATGAATCGGGCTCTACGGACATCGCAAACCTTTAGAAAGTGAAAGTTCGGCGCCAGGCCCGGCTCAGGCCTGCTTGCTTTCCGGAGAGGATTTGTCCAGGCCCAGTTCCAACTGGGCATCCGCGGATTCCTGCACTGCAGGGCTCTCGGCTTTCTCAGCGGGCGCGCCATCAACGGTCTGCTGTGCCGCGGGTGGCATCAGCTGAATCCCGGTCATCGGCGCCACCGCTTCCTGCGCCTGCTTCTCGAGTTCCGCGCCGGCCTGCTTGACTTCCGATTCTATGAAATTGACCTGGGTGCTGACCGACTGCTCGAAGGAACGTGCGGCGTCCTGCATCGTTGACTTCAGGTTGCGCAGTTCGTCGAGCTCGATTTCGCGATTGATGTCGGCTTTGACGTCGGACACATAACGTTGCATGCGGCCGAACAGGTGCCCCATGGTTCTGGCCACGCGCGGCAGCCTCTCAGGGCCGATCACGATGAGCGCAACAACCCCGATGACGAAGAGTTCTGAGACCCCGATGTCGAACATCGCGCTGCGGAAACCGGACTCCGGCGCCCTAGCCCTTCGTCCTGTCCTTGACCTCGGCGTCGATGGTCTGCGCGGAACCCGAATTTTCGAGTTTCGCGGAATTCTTGTCGTCGTCCGCGCTCTTCATGCCTTCCTTGAAGCCCTTTACCGCGCCGCCCAGGTCGGAGCCCACATTCCGCAGCTTCTTGGTGCCGAAAATCAGGAGCACCACCACAAGAACGATCAACCAATGCCAGATGCTGAAGGAACCCATCTTTACACTCCCGCTAAGAAAACTTCAATTGGATCGCTGGATCATTCCCGGCAGCGGATCCTTGCCGCCGAGCACATGCATGTGCACATGCGTAACATCCTGCCGGCCCACGCGTCCCGTGTTGACGATGGCGCGGAATCCGTCCGGCGATCCCTGTTCCCTGGCTAGGCGCTGCGCCAGGACCATCATTTTGCCCAGAACCTGCTGATGGCGTTCGTCCACATGGGCCAGCGATTCCACATGCTCCTTCGGAATCAGCATGAAATGCACCGGCGCCACCGGATTAATGTCATGGAAGGCGAGGATTTGATCGTCTTCGTAAACTTTGCGGCTGGGGATCTCGCCCCGGACGATCTTGCAGAAAATGCAGTTATCGGCGGCCACCTGATCAATCCTTGCGCGTCCGTCCGGCCGGCCTACCTGGCTCGAGACGCCTTTTCGTCGACACCCGAAATACCTTCGCGTCGCTGCAATTCCGCGAGCACGTCTTCCGGCCTGAGCCCATGCCACGCCAGCACGACCATGCTGTGGAACCAGAGGTCGGCCGTTTCGCGAACGATATGAAGTTTATCACCGTCCTTCGCCGCCAGCAGGACCTCGGCCGCCTCTTCGCCGACCTTTTTCAGCACGGCATCGTGGCCTTTTGCAAACAGCCCCGCAACATAGGAACTTCCCGCATCGGCACCCTTGCGGTCTTCTATGGTATCGGCCAGCCGTCGCAGAATCTCAGCATCCATCATCGCCCCGGCTTGTAGATTTCGTTCGGATCCTTGATCACCGGCTCGGTTTCTACCCAGATCCCGTCCTTGAGCCGGCGAAAGAAGCAGCGGCCGTGTCCGGTGTGGCATGCGATTCCACCCACCTGTTCCACCTCCAGCACGATTACATCGCCGTCGCAATCGAGCCGGACTTCCCGGACGTGCTGAACGTGGCCCGATTCCTCGCCTTTGCGCCATAACCTGTTGCGCGAACGCGACCAGTATACCGCCCGGCCGCCGCGCACTGTCTCGGCAAGGGCTTCGCGATTCATCCAGGCCAGCATCAGCAGCTTACCGGTGGCGACCTCCTGGGCGATCGCGGGGACCAGTCCGTCGGCGCCCCACATCACCTCATCCAGCCAGGATTCGCTCACAGACGCACCTCGATGTTGTGCTCCGCCATGTACTGCTTGGCCTGTCGCACCGTCAGCTCGCCATAGTGGAATACGCTCGCCGCCAGGACCGCATCGGCTTTGCCGATCGCAATGCCGTCCACCAGATGCTGCATGTTACCGACCCCGCCGCTGGCGATGATGGGAATATCCAGCGCTTCGGAGAAGGCACGGGTCAGTTCCACATCGAAGCCCGCCTTGGTGCCGTCCCGATCCATGCTGGTCAGCAGTATCTCCCCGGCGCCCGCAGCCTGCATGCGCCTGCCCCACTCGACTGCATCGAGTCCCGTCGGGCGCCGGCCGCCATGGGTAAAAACCTCCCAGCGCAAGTTCTGCGCCCCGGGCACCCGCTTTGCGTCCACCGCGACCACGATGCATTGCGAGCCGAAGAATCCCGCAGCATCTTTGACGAGCGCGGGATTCTGCACCGCTGCCGTATTGATGCTGACTTTGTCTGCGCCGGCATTCAACAGCCGGCGCACGTCGCCGACCTCCCGCACGCCGCCGCCCACGGTCAGGGGAATGAAAACCTGGGCCGCGACCTGTTCTATGATGCCCAGGATCAGGCCGCGCTCGTCGGAGCTGGCGGTAATGTCCAGGAAGGTCAGTTCGTCGGCGCCCTGCTCGTCGTACTTGCGGGCGATCTCAACCGGATCGCCGGCATCCCGGAGGGATACGAAGTTGACGCCCTTCACGACGCGGCCGCCGGTTACGTCGAGACAGGGAATGATGCGCTTTGCAAGGCCCATGATCGAGGAAGGATAGGTTAACGGCGCCGCAATGGGTTTTTCGATTCCGCGCCCGACACGTTAAGGCGCGACGCTGGCGTCGGATTTCGGGCAGGCGGGCCTGGAGTCCCGCGGCCGGTCAGGCCTCGGCTTCCTTGGGCTTGGCCATCTTGTCCGCCAGGTTCTGGGCTTCCCCGAAATCCAGCGTGCCTTCGTAGATCGCCCGGCCGGTAATGGCGCCGATGATGCCTTCGTCCTCCGCCTCGCAGAGGGACTTGACGTCCTTCAGGTCGGTGATGCCGCCGCTGGCGATGACGGGCGCCGTCAATTCCCGCGCGAGATCCACCGTCGCCTTGAGGTTCACCCCGTTCATCATGCCGTCACGGCCTATGTCGGTATGGATGATCGCTTCGACGCCGTAATCCTGGAATTTCTTGGCCAGATCGATGACATCGTGGCCGGTCATCTTCGACCAGCCATCGACCGCGACTTTCCCTTCACGCGCGTCCAGGGCAACCATGATGTGTCCCGGGAAGGCATAGCAGGCGTCGTGCAGGAAACCAGGGGTCTTGACTGCCGCAGTACCAATGATGATGTAGGTAATGCCGTCGTCCAGATAGCGCTCGATCGTGTCCATGTCGCGGATTCCGCCGCCCAGTTGCACGGGAACCTCGTCGCCGAGCGCCTTCACCACGGCCTTGATCGCTTCCTCGTTCTTCGGCTTTCCCGCAAAGGCGCCGTTCAGGTCCACCAGATGAAGCCGTCTGGCGCCTTTTTGTCGCCAGAGTTTCGCCATGGCGGCCGGATCTTCGGAAAAGACCGTGGCGTCCGCCATCGAGCCTTGTTTCAGGCGGACACAATGTCCATCCTTGAGGTCAATTGCGGGGATGATCAGCATGATGGGAAATGGATTCGCGGTGCGCGATGGTGCCTGAAGCGCGATTATGACGAGGCAGGATTGATACGTATCGGCCTGTTTTCGGTCAGACGCTCGCAGCGGGCACCGCGGATCGGTTCAATGATCCACGGGAGGTTCCGTCCCAGGAGACGAAATTGGCCAACAGGCGAAGGCCGGCGGACTGGCTTTTCTCGGGGTGAAACTGCACGGCAAAAATGTTATTCCTAGCGACGGCGCACGTAAAGCCATAAGCGTAGCGGCTGTTTCCCGCCACCAATGCCGTTTCCGGCGTGTCAACGTGGTAACTATGCACGAAATAGAAACGGCTGGCATCAGCAATCCCTGCCCACATCGGATGTGACAGGGTCTGGTACACCTGGTTCCAGCCCATATGCGGCACCTTCAGTTTTTCGCCGCCGGCCCCGGTCATGCGCTCGGGGGGAAACCGCACCACTTTGCCGGGCAGAACGCCGAGGCCCTCGACGTTGCCTTCCTCGCTGCTGTCAAACAGCATCTGCAGGCCGATGCAAAGGCCCAGGAAAGGCCTGTCGCGGGTTGCCTCCAGGATAGGTTGCCGCAGTCCGCGCGCATCCATCTCACGCATGCAATCCGGCATGGCGCCCTGTCCCGGGAAGACGACGCGGCCCGCACCCCGGATTACAGCCGGATCACTGCTCACGACCACCGTCTTGCCGGGCGCAACGCTCTCCAGCGCCTTCGCCACCGAGCGCAGGTTGCCCATTCCATAATCGATGACGACGATATCGGCCATGCTGCAGGCGAACCCCGTCAGAGGCTCCCTTTAGTGGAGGGCAGCACGCCGGCGGCGCGCGGATCCGGTTCAACCGCCATGCGCAGCGCCCGGCCGAACGCCTTGAAAATGGTTTCGGCCTGGTGGTGCGCGTTGCGCCCCTTCAGGTTGTCGATATGCAGCGTCACCTGGGCATGATTGACGAAGCCCTGAAAGAATTCGTAGACCAGGTCGATATCGAAGTCACCGACCAGGCCGCGCGCATAGTCGACCGCGTACTCCAGCCCGGGGCGGCCCGACAGGTCGATCACCACCCGCGATAGCGCCTCATCGAGGGGTACATAGGCATGCCCGTAGCGGCGCACGCCTTTCTTGTCGCCGATCGCCTGGGCCAGGGCCTGGCCCAACGTAATGCCCACGTCCTCGACCGTGTGGTGCGCATCGATGTGCAGGTCGCCCTTGGCCTTGATCTCCAGGTCCAGCATGCCGTGGCGGGCGACCTGGTCGAGCATATGGTCGAAAAAACCCACGCCGGTTGCGAGCGCCGACTTGCCGGTGCCGTCCAGATTCAGTCGGACCTCGATCTGCGTCTCGAGGGTATTGCGATTAACTTGGGCCTGGCGCATGGGATTCGCTACGGGAAATGGGATTTATCCTAACTCAATTAGGGCATGGCCGACGAACGGGATGTCCCCACCACATTTGCGAGAACCTCTCCAAGCGCCCCGACCAGCAGTTCGCACTGCGCCTCGGTGCCGACGGTAATGCGCATATGGGATGCGATTCTTGCCGGCCTGCTGAAATTCCGCACCACGATGCCCCGCTCCCGCAAGCGCAGGGCAAGCTCCGCTCCGTCATGCTGCGGATGCCTCGCGAAAATGAAATTCGCCGTCGAAGGCACGATCTCGAAGCCGAGCTTTTCGAGGCCGGCGACCAGCCTGTTGCGGCTTTCCCGCACCCGGCGCCAGGTTTCCTCGAAGTAGTCCTGATCCTCCAGGGCGGCGGTCGCGCCGGCCTGGGCGAGCCGGTCCATCGGATAGGAGTTGAAACTGTCCTTGACCCGGTTGAGCGCCTCGATCAGCGCCCCATCGCCAATGGCATATCCCACCCGCAATCCGGCCAGTGAGCGCGACTTGGACAGCGTATGCGTGACCAGCAGGTTCGGGTAACGCGCAACGAGCGGCACCACGGATACGGCGCCGAAGTTCACATAGGCCTCGTCGATGACGACGACGGAGCCGGTATTCGCCTCCAGAAGCCGCTCGATTGCGGCCGGCGCCACACAACGTCCTGTCGGCGCATTCGGATTGGGGAAAATGATCCCGCCGTTGGGTCTCAGATAGTCGTCGATCCTGATCTCGAACGATTCGGAAAGCGGCAGCTCGAGATACTCGATGCCGTACAAGCGGCAGTACACCGGATAAAAGCTGTAGGTGATGTCCGGAAACAATACCGGCGCCGCATGCTTGAGCAGCGCGTGGAAGGTGTGCGCCAGCACTTCGTCGGATCCATTGCCGACAAACACCTGCGCAGCTGAAACGCCGTGGCGGGAAGCGATGGCCTGACGCAGACGATCGCTCGCCGGATCGGGATAGAGCCGCAGGGTGTCCGCGACCTCGGCCCCCAGGGCATCGAGGACGCGACGGCCCGGGCCATACGGGTTCTCGTTGGTATTGAGCTTCACCAGGTTGGCCAGCTTCGGCTGTTCCCCCGGTACATAGGGCGTGAGTCCGTGAACCACGGAACTCCAGTAGCGGCTCATCGGTGGAACCGGTATTGGGCGGCTTTCGCGTGCGCCGGCAGGCCTTCACCGCTCGCAAGTTCGGCCGCGATGGCGCCCAGCTTGCGTGCGCCGTCCGCAGAAACCTGGATCAGACTGGTGCGTTTCTGGAAGTCATAGACCCCCAGCGGCGAGGAAAAACGCGCGGTGCGCGCGGTCGGCAGGACGTGGTTGGGGCCCGCGCAATAGTCGCCGATCGCTTCGGACGTATACCGGCCGAGGAATACGGCACCGGCGTGCCGGATTTTTTCCAGCCACCGCTGCGGCTCCTCCACGGAGAGTTCCAGGTGCTCCGGCGCAACCCGGTTGGCGATCATGCAAGCCTCTTCCAGGTCCCGCGTCTCTATCAACGCGCCGCGTCCCGCCAGGGAAGCGGCGATGACCGCCGACCGGGGCATGTCCCTGAGCTGCCGGTCGATGCTCTCCGCCACTTTGTCGATGAAGCCGCGGTCGGGACAAAGCAGGATCGCCTGCGCCATTTCGTCGTGCTCAGCCTGTGAGAACAGGTCCATCGCCACCCAGTCGGGATCGGTGTGGCCGTCGCAGATCACCAGGATCTCCGAAGGGCCGGCCACCATGTCGATGCCCACCACGCCGAACACCCGGCGCTTGGCCGCGGCCACGTAGGCATTGCCGGGACCGACGATCTTGTCCACCTGCGCAATGCTGCGGGTGCCGTATGCCAGCGCGCCGATCGCCTGGGCGCCGCCAATGGCGATGACCCGGTCCACTCCGGCGATGTGCGCGGCTGCCAGTACCAGCGCGTTGCGTTCGCCGCCCGGCGTCGGCACCACCATGATGATTTCGCCTACGCCGGCTACTTTCGCCGGCATCGTGTTCATGAGCACCGTCGACGGGTACGCGGCTTTGCCGCCGGGGACATACACGCCGACGCGATCCAGCGGCGTCACCTTTTGTCCCAAGGTCGTGCCATCGGGCTCGGTATATTGCCAGGAGGCGAGCGGCTGGCGCTCATGATAGGCGCGGATCCGTCCGGCCGCGGCGGCCAGTGCCTCGCGTTGCGCGCCGGGAAGGCCAGACCAGGCGCGCTGCATTTCGGACTTGCTGATTTCCAGCTCCGCCATGGAATTCGCCTCCACCCGGTCGAACTTCCGGGTATGCGCCAGCACCGCATCGTCGCCGCGCTGCTTTACGTCGGCCAGGATGGCGGCGACGGTATCGTCGATGCCCGCGTCCTGCGAAACTTCGAAAGCGAGCAGGGCCGCAAGTTTCGGCTGGAAATCCGCATCGCGGGTCGCCAGCCGCGCAATGGCGGGCTTGCTCATGCCTTCGCCACCGCGGCGGAAAAAGCGTCGAGGATGGGCTGCAGTTCCGAGCGCTTCAGTTTCAGCGCCGCCTGGTTGACGATCAGGCGCGCGCTGATCGGCATGATTTCCTCGACCGCCGTGAGATTGTTGGCACGCAGCGTGTTGCCGCTGGAAACCAGGTCGACGATGGCGTCAGCCAGCCCGACCAGCGGCGCCAGCTCCATGGAGCCGTACAGCTTGATCAGATCGACGTGCACGCCCTTGCCCGCAAAGTGCTCGCGCGCGGTGAGCAGGTACTTGGTGGCGACGCGCAAACGCGCCCCGCGGCGCACCGCGCCCTCGTAGTCGAAGCCGTTCTGCACGGCCACCATCATGCGGCACTTTGCAATTTGCAGATCGAGGGGCTGGTAGAGTCCCCCACCCCCATGTTCGAGCAGCACGTCCTTGCCGGCGATGCCAAGGTCGGCCGCGCCATGCTGGACGTAGGTCGGGACGTCCGATGCGCGGACGATGATGATGCTGACTTCGGCGTCATTGGTGCCGATGATCAGCTTGCGCGACGTTTCCGGATCTGCGGACGCGATGATGCCCGCGGCTCTGAGCAGCGGCGTCGTTTCCTCGAATATGCGCCCCTTGGAAAGGGCGATCCTGATGCTCATGGCTCCGGTCCGGTCAGTGCGCGCGCTTGATGCGCGCGCCCAGCTGCGACAGTTTCTCCTCGATGCACTCGTAGCCGCGGTCGAGGTGATAGACGCGGTCCACCAGCGTGTCCCCTTTCGCGACCAGGCCCGCCAGCACCAGGCTCGCGGAGGCGCGCAGATCGGTGGCCATTACGCTGGCGCCCTGCAGGGCCGGGACGCCCTGCACCACCGCGGTATTGCCTTCGACCTCGATGTTGGCGCCCAGGCGCCGCAGTTCCTGAACATGCATGAAGCGGTTCTCGAAAATCGTTTCCGTGACCATTGCCGTGCCTTCCGCCACGGCGTTAAGCGCCATGAACTGCGCCTGCATGTCGGTCGGAAACGCCGGATACGGCGCCGTGCGCAGGTTGACCGCCTTCAGTTTGCCGTTGGTGGCCAGGTGAATCCAGTCCTGGTCGTGCTCGACATGCACGCCCGATTCTCGCAGCTTGCCGATCACCGACTCGAGGATGTCCGCGCGCGTGCCCTTGAGCTTGACGTCGCCCCCGGTTGCCGCAGCCGCGACCAGGAAAGTCCCGGTCTCGATCCGGTCCGGCATCACCCGGTGCACTGCGCCACTGAGCTTTTCGACGCCCTCGATGGTGATGACATCCGTTCCGGCGCCCTTGACGCGCGCACCCATCGCGTTCAGGCACTCGGCGAGGTCCGTGACTTCCGGTTCGCGCGCGGCATTTTCAATGACGGTCGTGCCGTCAGCCAGCGTTGCCGCCATCATCAGGTTCTCGGTGCCTGTCACGGTAACCAGATCCATGACGATGCGGGCTGCTTTGAGACGGCCGGCCTTGGCATGGATATAGCCCTGTTCAATCTCGATTTCCGCTCCCATGGCCTGCAACCCCTTGATATGCAGATCCACCGGCCGCTGCCCGATCGCGCAACCGCCGGGCAGGGACACGCGGGCCTCGCCGAACCGCGCAACCATCGGCCCGAGGACCAGGATGGAAGCGCGCATTGTCTTGACCAGTTCGTAGGGCGCGGACAGGTTGTGGACCTTTGCCGCAGTCAGGCCCACACCGAGTTTTTCGTCGAGCGAGATCTCCACCCCCATTTGCGCCAGCAGGTTGAGCGTGGTCGTAACGTCGCGCAGATGCGGGACGTTTTGCAGGCGCAGGGTTTCCGGCGTCAGCAGCGCCGCGCAGAGAATGGGCAAAGCGGCGTTCTTGGCGCCGGAAATGCGCACTTCCCCGGTCAGCGGGACGCCGCCCTGGATGACTAGTTTGTCCACGAACGCTTTCCGGGAATCAGCGCGAGGCCCAGTCCTCGGGCGTATAGGTCTTCATCGACAGCGCATGAATCTCTTCGCGCATGCGGTCCCCCAGCACCCGGTAGACCGCCTGGTGCTGCTGGACGCGGTTCTTGCCGCGGAATTCGGGACTGACGATGACGGCTTCGAAATGCGCACCGTCTCCGGCCACTTCGAGGTGATCGCAGGGGAGTTTTTCCTGAATGTAGGACTTGATCTGTTCCGGGGTAACCACGATGCCTGTTCCGATCAGCCGATTGGGCGCTTCAGTGCCGCAGCTTGTAGCCGCGTTTGAGCAACGACAAGGTGGCGAATGATAAGGCCAAAAGGGAGCCCGCCACAATCGCGAGGCTGAGCAGCGGCGAGACATCCGATACCCCGAAGAAGCCGTAGCGGAAGCCGTCGATCATGTAGAAAAACGGATTGAAGCGCGAAACCTCCTGCCAGAACTCGGGCAGGGAGTGGATGGAATAGAACACGCCGGAGAGGAAAGTCAGCGGCACGATGACGAAATTCTGAAAGGCCGCGAGCTGGTCGAATTTGTCGGCCCAGATGCCGGCAATGATGCCGAGGGTGCCCAGGATCGCCGCCCCGAACAGGGCGAAGCCGAGAATCCACAGTGGGTTGTGAACCGCCATCGGAACGAAAAACAGGGTGACGACCAGGACGCCCAGGCCGACGACAAATCCGCGCACCGCGGCGGCCAGGACATAGGCGCCGAAAAACTCCAGATGCGACAACGGCGGCAGCAGGACGAACACGATGTTGCCCGTGACTTTCGACTGGATCAGGCTGGACGAGCTGTTGGCGAAGGCGTTCTGCAACAGCGACATCATCACGAGGCCAGGCACGAGGAAGGCGGTATACCGCACCCCGGGGTAGACCTGGACGTGGTCCTCCAGCACGTGGGAGAAAATCATTAGGTAGAGCAGCGCGGTCAGGACCGGCGCCAGGATCGTCTGGAAGCTGACTTTCCAGAACCGCAGCAATTCCTTGTAGAACAGCGTGGAGAATCCGGTCATTGCCTATTCCCTGCGCATGATCTGGACGAAGACTTCCTCGAGATCGGCCTGCTCGAGCTCCATGTGCGCGATCTCGACCCCATTCTTGCGCAGCTCGGCCAGCACCGATTCGGCGTCGCGGTAATCGCGCAGGACCAGCTCGTACTCGCCGCTGGTCTGCGATGCGGCCAGCATCGGCTTCAGGCTTTCCGGCAATCCGCCGTTCCCCAGCCGCAACCGCAGGTGGGTGCCGGAATGGCCCTTGAGCAGGTTGGCGGTCGAATCGAGCGCGACCAACTTCCCCTGCTTCAGCATGCCCACACGGCTGCAAAGGGATTCCGCTTCATCCAGGTAATGCGTGGTTAGCACGATGGTATGGCCGTCATTGTTCAACTGGCGAACGAACTGCCACAGCGCCTGGCGCAGCTCGACGTCCACCCCCGCCGTGGGTTCGTCGAGGATGATGACCGGCGGCTTATGCACCAGCGCCTGGGCCACCAGCACCCGGCGTTTCATTCCGCCGGACAGGGCACGCATGTTGAAATTGGCGCGTCCCGTGAGGTCCAGGCGCTCCATGACCTCATCGATCCATGCATCATTGTTGCGCAAGCCGAAGTAGCCGGACTGAATGCGCAAGGTCTCCCGAACCGAGAAAAAGGGATCGAATACCAGTTCCTGGGGCACCACGCCGAGTTTGCGGCGGGCCTGCCGGTAATCAGTCACGACATCGTGGCCGAGCACCTTCAGGCTCCCGGCATCGGCGCGGGCCAGGCCCGCCAGGATGCTGATGAGCGTGGTTTTCCCCGCCCCGTTCGGGCCGAGCAGCGCAAAGAACTCGCCACAGGGAATTTCGAGGTCGATGTCGCAGAGGGCGCGCAACGCCCCATAGCGCTTCGACACGCCCTTGATTTGGATGGCTGGAACCACGAACCCGTAACCGGCTGCTTTAAAGCCGGCTACTCTGCCCCAATCGATATCAGGTCGGCAATCCCATAGAGATGGGTAAGGCTGGTCAGGTTGGCGCCGAGGCGGGTAAACACGATGTCCCGCCCCTGCCGCTTCAGCTGGCGCTGCCATTCGAGCATCAGGCTGAGCGCCGAGGAGTCCACGGCCTTTACCGCGGACAAATCCACGAGCGGACGCTTGCCTTCAAAGCTGCGGATACCGTCGGCGAGCACTCCGGTCACGGTGTCGAGGGTAATGTTCCCCTCGACCAGATAGCGATCCCCCTCCCGTCTGATCATGTCACTGCCGGGCCGGCGCCGGCTTGGCCTTGTTCTTCTCGATCAGGCTCTTCAGGAGGCCGTCGAGGCCGCCAGCCTGGATTTCCTGCGCGAACAGGTTGCGATAATTGATGATCAGGCTGGCTCCTGCCACCCGCACGTCATATACCTTCCACCCGTCAGGCGTGCTTTCCATGTCGTAGTCCACCGCGACAGGCTGGGCGCCGCCGGGAAGCTTTATCAGCGTCTGCACGACCGTTTCGGTATCGCCCGCGGTCATCCGGTGGGGCCGGTACTCGATGGCGATGCCGGTGTACGCGGTGAATGCAGCGGAATACGAACGGACCAGGAGCTTGCGGAATTCCCGGGTGAGGGCTTCGCGCTGCTCGGGCGCGGCTTCGCGCCAGGGCCGGCCGACCGCCAGGCGCGTCATCCGGTTGAAATCGAAATGCGGCGCCACTTTCTCTTCGATCAGCTGGGCGATCCGTGCGGTATTCCCGGCGCGGATTTCCTTGTCCGAACGGATGATGTTGAGGACCTCCTCGCTGGTTTTCTTCACCAGCACATCCGGCGCCACGGTCTGCGCGCGGGCCTGCATGGCCATTGCCGCAATCGCCATTGCAAAAAGGCAGAACGCCGCCCGCATGGTTCCCGATTTCATTCCCATAGTCTCCAATCCCAGGTATCCGTGTGATTACTTCTTGTCGCCGCCGCCGGAATTGTTCTCCGCCGCCTTGCCGTACAGGAACTGCCCGATCACCTTTTCCAGGACGATCGCCGACTGGGTGATCTTGATCCGGTCGCCGTCGTTCAGGTTCTGTTCGTCGCCACCGCCGTCCATGCCGACGTACTGCTCGCCGAGCAGTCCCGCCGTCAGGATGGACGCCGACGAATCCTTCGGAAACGGGTAGTGCTTGTCGATGCGCATGATGACATTGGCGCGAAAGGACCGCGTATCCAGCGCGATACCTTCCACCCTGCCGACCACCACGCCCGCGCTCTTGACCGGGGCCCGCACCTTCAGTCCGCCGATGTTGTCGAACTCGGCAATCACCTTGTATCCGTCGGACACGCTGACGTTGCTCGCGTTCCCGACCTTGAGCGCAAGAATGAACAAGGCGACAACGCCCGCCGTCACAAAGATCCCGACCCACAGGTCCAAAGTAGTCCGTTTCATGGCTCAAACCCCCGTAAACATGAACGCCGTCAGCACGAAATCCAGCGCCAGGACCGCCAGCGCGGAAGTCACGACGGTGCGTGTTACCGCGCGCGAAACGCCTTCCGCCGTCGGCGGGGCATCGTAACCCTCGAACAGCGCGATCGAAGTCACCGCCGCGCCGAAGACAATGCTCTTGATGATGCCGTTCAGGACGTCGCCTCGAAAGTCGACGCTGGCCTGCATCTGCGACCAGAACGCGCCGGAATCCACGCCGATGATCACCACGGTGATGAGATAACCGCCGAAGATGCCCATCACGCTGAAGATCGCAGCCAGCAGGGGCATCGAGATGAACCCTCCCCAGAACATCGGGCTGATCACGCGCGCGAAGGGATCGACCGCCATCATTTCCATTGCGGACAATTGCTCGGTCGATTTCATGATGCCGATTTCCGCCGTCATCGCCGAGCCGGCGCGGCTTGCAAACAGCAGCGCCGCGACCACCGGACCCAGTTCCCGCACGAGCGCGAGGGCGACCAGCGTTCCGACCGCCTCGGCCGAGCCGTAGCGCTTCAGCGTCTCGTAGCCCTGCAGGCCGAGCACCAGGCCGACGAATGTCCCGGACACGATGATGATGATGAGGGAAAGCACGCCGGCGAAGTGAATTTCGTCGAGCGTCAGCTGAAAGCGCCGGAACGACATCGCCGAGCGGGCAAGCACAATTCCCATGAAACGGGTCGCTGCGCCGAGCCGCCACACCGCGTTGATGGTGCGGTGGCCGACCAGCCGGATTCCGGAATTGAAGGTATCGATCATCAGCCGCCCAGTCCCAGGTCCTCGCAATAGGGCGCACCCGGGTAGTGGAAACGCACCGGGCCGTCGCTTTCGCCATGGACGAACTGATGCACGAAAGGCTCCGCGGAATCGCGGACCTGCTGCGGCGTTCCCTCCGCGACAACCTTGCCGCCAGCCAGGAAGTAAACGTAGTCCACGATCTTCAGCGACTCCTGCACGTCATGCGTCACCACAATGGACGTCGCACCGAGGGCATCGTTCAATTTGCGGATGAGGTTTCCGATGACGCCCACGGATATGGGATCGAGCCCCGTGAACGGCTCGTCGTACATGACCAGCATCGGGTCGAGCGCGATGGCGCGGGCGAGGGCCACGCGGCGGGCCATGCCGCCGGAGAGCTCGGCGGGTTTCAGCGTGTGCGCCCCGCGCAGCCCCACGGCGTCCAGCTTCATCAGCACCATGTCGCGGATCATGCTTTCGGGAAGGCCTGTGTGCTCCCGCAATGGGAAGGCCACGTTCTCGAATACGCTGAGGTCGGTGAACAGCGCGCCGAACTGGAACAGCATGCCCATCTTGCGCCGCATTGCGTATAGCTGCGCGTGCGAAATGCCATGCACCGGTCCGCCGTCCACAAGCACCTCGCCGCGGCCGGGTTTGAGCTGGCCGCCAATCAGGCGCAGCAGCGTCGTCTTGCCGGTGCCGCTGCCCCCCATGATCGCGACGACTTTGCCGCGCGGAAAGCGCATGTTGACGCCCTGAAGGATCGGGCGTCCGTCATAGGAAAACTCGACTTGCGAGAATTCGACGAGATTGTCGGGAGGCACTGGCGGGCCGGGAGGAGGAGATCGAAAAAGCATTGTAGCGGAGTGCCCCGCCAGCCGCAGAAGGCTTGCATGTTGCCGCATTT
>DASVNF010000021.1:0-5014 GCA_036384015.1 Burkholderiales bacterium | reverse complement strand
GCAAAGGACGCAGAAAAATCAAAGTGGAAGATATCGGGAAAGCCACCTTCACCTGCGCAATTGAATAGCTATATCAGCCCGATCCCTGGCTTCATTCGCGTTTCTTTGCGTCCTCTGCGTCCTCCGCGCCTCTGCGTTGAGATTCAGTTCAATTCGACTGCCATTGCCGTCGCTTCGCCGCCGCCGATGCACAGGCTGGCCACGCCGCGTTTCAATCCGTTCTTTCTCAAGGCACCGATCAGGGTAACCAGGATGCGGGCACCCGAGGCGCCGATGGGATGGCCCAGGGCGCAGGCCCCGCCATGCACATTCACTTTCTCGTGCGGCAGCTTGTGTTCCTTCATCGCCGCCATGGTCACGACCGCAAAGGCCTCGTTGATTTCGTAAAGATCGACCTTGCCGGCATCCCAGCCTGTCTTGTCGAACAGCTTGCGGATCGCGCCGACCGGTGCGGTGGAGAACCAGCCGGGTTCCTGCGCATGCGTCGAATGGCCGACGATCGTGGCCAGCGGTTTCACGCCCAGCTTGTCCGCCGTCGAACGGCGCATCAGCACCAGCGCCGCGCCGCCGTCGGAAATCGAACTGGAATTCGCAGCCGTTACCGTGCCGTCCTTCCTGAATGCGGGCTTGAGCAGCGGAATCTTGTCGAAGTTGGCCTTGAACGGCTGCTCGTCGTGCTCGATGAAGCGCTCGTCCTTGCCGGCCTTGATGGCGATCGGCACGGTTTCCCAGGCAAACGATCCGTCCTTGTTGGCCTTTTGCGCGCGCTCCAGCGACGTAATGGCAAACCGGTCCTGTTCCTCGCGCGAGAATGAATACTTCCCCGCGCAGTCCTCTGCGAACGTACCCATCAGCCGCCCCTTGTCGTAGGCATCTTCGAGGCCGTCGAGGAACATGGAATCGAGGACCTGCTGGTGCCCCATCCGATAGCCGGAGCGCGCTTTCGGCAACAGGTACGGAGAATTGGTCATGCTTTCCATGCCGCCCGCCACCATGATGTCGTTGGTTCCCGCGACAAGCAGGTCATTTGCGAACATGGCCGCCTTCATGCCGGAGCCGCACATCTTGTTGACGGTGGTGCAGCCGGCGGACAACGGCAGCCCGGCGCCGAGCGCCGCCTGGCGCGCCGGCGCCTGCCCCTGGCCGGCAGGCAGCACGCAACCCATGATGACTTCCTCTACCTGTTCGGCCTCGATGCCGGCGCGCTCCACCGCGGCGCGGATCGCCGCGGCGCCCAGCTGATGCGCCGCGAAATCCTTGAGTTCGCCCTGCATGGCGCCCATCGGCGTGCGCGCGACGGAAACGATTACCACCGGATCATTGTTCATCTCGATCTCCTCAAAAATTCGGTGCCTGGACACTCTCCCGGCCCGCGCGCTGCGCGAACCGGTTGCGAAACCGCAAGGTTTCGGGATAGGGAAACACGTCTTCGATATGACCGGCGGCGATGCGCTGTTTGGCCGCGTTCCAGTAGTCGGCGTCCAGCAACGCCGCATGGCGCGAGAGGAATGCCTCGCGCACTATCGGATCACCCAGAAGGAAGGTGGCGAATTCCTCCGGAAAAACGTCGTTCGCAGCTACCGGGTACCAGGGCTCGGCGGCCATCTCGTCCTCCGGCGTACGCGGCGACGGCATGCGCCGGAACTCGCAGTCGGTCATGTACGCAATCTCGTCGTAGTCGTAGAACACCACCCGGCCGAAGCGGGTGACGCCGAAATTTTTGAACAGCATGTCGCCGGGAAAGATGTTCGCCGCCACAAGCTGGCGGATTGCATCGCCGTACTCGCCCACCGCGTGCCGTACCTGCGCCTCGCTGGCGCCGTCGAGATAAAGGTTGAGCGGAATCATGCGCCGCTCGATGTAGACATGGCGGATGATGAGCGAGTCGCCGTCTTCCTCTATGACGGAGGGCGCCAGCCGACGCAGTTCTTGCAGCAGTTCCGCGGCAAAACGCTCCTTCGGCAGCGCGACGTCCTTGTACTCCAGGGTGTCCGCCATGCGGCCGACGCGGTCGTGATATTTCACCAGCAGGTACTTGTCCTTCACCTGCTGGCGGTCGGTGTCCTTGGGCGGCGAGATCACGTCCTTGATGATCTTGAAGACGTACGGATACGAGGGCAGCGTGAACACCAGCATGACCAGGCCGCGAATCCCGGGGGCCATCACGAACTGGTCGCCCGAATGCTTCAGGTGATGCAGGAAGTCGCGGTAGAAAAGCGTCTTGCCGTGCTTCTGCAGTCCGAGCATGGTGTAGATCTCGGCCGCAGGCTTGTTCGGCAGCAGGCTCCTCAGGAACTCGACGCCGCCCGACGGCACCTCGAGGTCCGCCATGAAATAGGCACGACTGAAGCCGAACAGGATCGAGAGGCGCTCGACATCCATCAACACAGCATCCAGGTAGACGCTGCCGTCGTCGTTGCGCAGGATCGCCACTGCGAACGGGTACTGCTGGCTGCCATTGAGGATTCTGCCGATGGCGTAAGCGCCCTTGTTGCGGAAGAACAGCGACGACAGCACCTGGACCTGGTGATTCGCCTCCAGGTTGAGCGGGCGCGGCAGGTGATCGCGCATCGCCCGCAGCAGCCAGCGCGTATCGCGATGCAGGTCGCGGAACGGATTGCGCAGGCCGAAGTCGCGCAGGATGCGGCTGATCGTGGCGCGCAGGCCATCCCGCGCCGGATAGTAGCTGCGATACGTCGGCGGATCGGAGTCGATGTGCTCGGTGGACAGCGCCGGCCGCACGAACAGGAAATCGTTGTGATAGTAGCTGCGGTGGAGGATGCGGGAACTCACCGAGTTGAAGAAACTTTCCGCCAGTTCCGGCTGGCGGTGATTGGTCAGCAGGCCGATGTAGTGAAGCTTCACCTGCTGCCAGATGGCGTCCGGCAGCTGGTCGGTGTTGAAGCGGCGCTGCAGGTACTCGACGGTTTCCGTCACGCGGCGGTCGTAGAACTGGATACGTTCCCGCGAGATGCGCTGGATCTCCGCCCACTGGCCGGCCTCGAACAGCGACCTCGCATAACGGCTGGTCTCGCGGAAAAGACGGTAATGGCGGTTGAACCCGTCCAGCGTCCCCTGGGCGATCAGGAACGCGACATCCTCCTGGGTCTGGGCCGCGACGACCGTCATCGAAGCGTTCCTAGCGCGTTTCCTGGAACAGCTCGCGGCCGATCAGCATGCGGCGGATTTCCGAGGTGCCCGCGCCGATCTCGTACAACTTGGCATCGCGCCAAAACCGCCCGGTCGCGTATTCATTGATATAGCCGTTGCCGCCAAGCGCCTGGATTGCCTCGCCCGCCATCCAGGTGGCTTTTTCCGCGGCATACAGAATCGCGCCGGCGGCGTCCTTGCGCGTGGTTTCGCCGCGGTCGCAGGCTTTCGCCACGGCATAGACGTAGGCCTTGCAGGCATTCATGGTCGTATACATGTCGGCGACCTTGCCCTGCATCAGCTGGAACTCGCCGATGGCCTGGCCGAACTGCTCGCGCTGGTGGATGTACGGCATGACCACGTCCATGCAGGCCTGCATGATGCCGAGGGGGCCGCCAGCCAGCACGGCGCGCTCGTAGTCCAGCCCGCTCATGAGCACCTTTACGCCGCGGTTGATTTCCCCGAGCACGTTTTCGGCGGGGATTTCGCAATCGCGGAATACCAGCTCACAGGTATTGGAACCGCGCATGCCAAGCTTGTCGAGCTTTTGCGCAGTGGAAAATCCCTTGAAGCCCCTTTCCACCAGGAATGCGGTGATGCCCTTCGGCCCGGCGGCCGGGTCGGTCTTGGCGTAAACCACCAGCGTATCGGCATCCGGTCCGTTGGTGATCCACATCTTGCTGCCGTTCAGGATGTAGCGGTCACCTTTTTTTTCGGCGCGCAGCTTCATGCTGACCACGTCGGAGCCGGCGTTCGGTTCGCTCATTGCCAGCGCGCCGACATGTTCGCCGGAGACCAGCTTGGGCAGATATTTGCGCCGTTGCGCTTCACTGCCGTTGCGGCGGATCTGGTTCACGCAGAGGTTGGAATGCGCGCCATAGGAGAGCCCGACCGAAGCCGAAGCGCGGGAAATTTCCTCCATGGCCACGACGTGGGCGAGATAGCCGATGGCGGTGCCGCCGTATTCCTCCTCCACGGTGATGCCGAGCAGGCCGAGGTCCCCGAACTTGCGCCACAGGTCCGCGGGGAACAGGTTGTCGCGATCCACGTCGGCGGCGCGCGGCGCAATTTCACGGGCCGCGAAATTGCGCACCGTATCCCGCAGCATTTCGATGTCTTCGCCGAGATCGAAATTGAGCGACGGATAGGAAACCATGGGAATTTGCTCCGGTCGGTTCATTTTCAGAGATCCTTTTTTCCGTGCATGGTCATCAGGGTTTGCAACAGCGTGGCGCATGCGGTTTCCCGCCCGTCCTTGACCACGACTGCATCGACCCGCGTGACCACCAGCGAGCGGCCGGCCTTGAGGACCTGGCCGCGTGCAATCAGCAATTCGCCGTCGCCCGGAGCGAGCAGGTTCATCTTGTATTCCACCGTCAGCACGCTGGAATCGTGGGGCATCAGCGTGAACGCGGCGTAACCACCGGCCGAGTCTGCGATGGTACCTATGATGCCGCCGTGAAAATAGCCGTGCTGCTGCGTCAGATCGCTCCGGTACGGCAGTTGGATTTCGCATTCGCCCGGCGCGACCCGGCTGACCCGAGCACCGATCAGCGCCATCACTCCCTGCCTGTCGAAACTCGCCTGCACGCGTTCCGCGTACGCAGGATCCTTGGCATGAAATTCGGGCATTTCCATCCTTCCCTGCGGTGACTTTAATTGACGTTTACGTCAACGTCAATAAGCGACAAATGCTGCGGTGAAATCATTCGATATCAGCAAGTTAGTTGTTTTCAGCATCCCCGGACCTGCTTGCTCGCGCCTATCGTCGCCAGACACCCGATTGCTGCGATCAGCGCAGCAATTTGCTGCGCAACAACTCAATGATTTCAGGCTTTTATAAGCGACGGATGCGTGCGACCTG
>DASVNF010000020.1:0-9314 GCA_036384015.1 Burkholderiales bacterium | reverse complement strand
AGCGCCCCGACCAGGTCCGTGCCCGGGTCGGTCAAGGCAAATCCATGGCGGCGGCGTACATGCGACAGCGTATGCACTGTGATGCCGTTCTCCTGGCTCGTGGTCAACGGCACCAGATGCTGAAAATCCAGTTTCTTCGGCGCCTTGAACAGCACGCCCGCCTGGTGCTTGTGCTGGCCGGCCGGCGTATGCGCGGCCCACGCCGCATAGTGCATCGCGATATCGAGCTTCCCGGCGTTCGCCGCTTCGTCGCTCTGCCACTGGGCCACATGACGCGCAAAAGCCAGCTCGCTGAAGGATTCGCCGAACCAGCCGACGAGTTTCGCCTCGAGCGCCGGTCCATCGAACGTCGCGGCGGCATCGGCCTTGTACGCGTTCATCGCCTTGCGCTGGACGAACAGGCGCTTGCAGGAAAACAGGGGTGCCAGCTCGTGATGGCGCGCAGCCAGCGCCCGCGTTTCGGTTTCGATGCCGAACAGTTCAGCGGTGAAATCTTCAAGGTGCGGGGCGATAGCGATCAGCAGTTCGGCTTCGGCCTTCGCCGGGAGCTGGTCCGGCGCCATCCGCGCGGATTCGAGGCTTGCACGAAGGTCCGCGGCCGACTTGCCAAGAAAATCCAGGAACGCGGCATCCAGCAGCAACAGGCCTGCGCGGGTGTAGAGTCCCTGGAACTGCAGGCCGAAGCCCAGCTTGAGTCCGGGTTTGTCGAGAATGGCGTCAACGCTGATGTTCATTCGAGGGGGAGCGGGGAAGAAGGCTGCGGATGAAGGCGCGGATTATAACCTGCCCACCTTCGGAACTTATGCGGCCTCGGACTAAAGTTATAACGGATTCAGGCTCTTAAGCGCCTGATGCAAGGTCAGAGGCAATCCGTGAAGCCAGACCCGGCCCTTCATATATGAGGCCGGTGTAGATCTGGACAAGGCTGGCGCCGGCATCGAGTTTTTCGCGCGCATCCGCAGTGGAAAAAATGCCGCCCACGCCGATGATGGGCAGGCGGCCTTGCAAACGGGTCGCCAGCTGCCGCACGACCTCCGTGGACCGGCTCCTGAGCGGCGCACCGCTCAACCCGCCCTGCTGGTCGGCGTCCGCCAGTCCTGCGACCCCTTCGCGCGAGAGCGTGGTGTTGGTGGCGATGACGGCATCGATGCCATGCCTGATGAACAATTGCGCCGCCTGGGCGATTTCCTCGTCCGCCAGGTCGGGTGCGATTTTCACCGCCAGCGGTACCGTCCTGCCGTGCTGCACGGCGAGGTTCCGGCGTTCATCGGCCAGTGCGCCGAGCAGGCGGTCGAGTTCCTCGGCCTGCTGCAATTGCCGCAGATTCCTGGTGTTCGGCGAGGAGATGTTGACGGTGATGTAGCTTGCCGACGTGAATACCTGGCGCATGCAGAAAATGTAATCTTCGGCGGCGTGCTCAATCGGGGTGTCGAAGTTCTTGCCGATGTTGATGCCAAGGATGCCGCGGTATTTCGCGCGTGCCACGTTGCGCAGCAGGTGCTCGATCCCGGAATTGTTGAAGCCCATGCGGTTGATGATGCCGCGCGCCTGCGGCAGGCGGAACATGCGCGGTTTCGGATTGCCCGGCTGCGGCCTCGGCGTAACGGTGCCGACCTCGATGAATCCGAAGCCAAGCGCAGCCAGGGCATCAATGTGCATGCCGTTCTTGTCCAGGCCGGCGGCCAGTCCAACGGGATTGGGGAACGTCAGGCCCATGACCGAACGCGACGAGGCCCGAGGCGTGGATGCGATCAGCGGACGCAGGCCCAGCCGGTGCGCCGCCTCCATGGCTTCCAGTGCGAAGTGATGGGCGCGTTCCGGGTCGAGCTGGAACAGGAGTGGGCGAATGAAGCGGTAGGACATGCGTCAGCCGTCGGCGGCCGTGCCGCCCGGCCACTGGGAATCGCGGGTCACGCCGCCTCAGGCGAGGTTGCATCCGGCGCCAGCCGGCGCCACTGGCCGTCGATCAGGCCTTCCAGGGGCTGGAAGTTGATCTTGTAGGCCATCTTGCGGCTTTGCGCGATCCAGTATCCGAGATAGAGATAGGGCAGGCCCAGGCGCCGGCACAATTCGACCTGCCAGACCACGTTGTAGGTTCCGAGGCTGGCGCCGGCGACATCGGGTTCGAAGAAGGTATAGACGGAGGAGAGGCCGTCGTCGAGGCGGTCGACGATGCTGACCATGCGCAATTTCCCCTCCTCGCGAAACTCCACCAGGCTGGAGCGCACGTTGCTCTGCAGGAGGAAGTGCCGGTACTGCTCGCGGCTGTCGTGATCCATGCCGCCGCCGCTGTGGCGATGCGACTGGTAGCGCAGGTAGAGCGCGTAGTGTTCGGGGTGGTACTTCAGTTCCAGCATGCGCGCTTCGAGCCTGTCGTGGCGCTGGCGCGCACGGCGCTGCGAGCGGTTAGGCAGGAAATCCTGCGCCATGATGCGCACCGGCACGCAGGCTCGGCAATGGTCGCAATAGGGGCGGTAGGTGAAGGCGCCGCTGCGGCGGAAGCCGACCTTGACCAGTTCGCTATAGACCTGGCTGTCTATGGCATGGCTCGGGGTGGCGACCTGCGAACGCGCCAGCTTGTCCGGCAGGTAGCTGCACGGATAGGGGGCTGTCGCATAAAACTGCAGTACCGAGAAAGGCAGGTCGTTAAGCTGTGTCATCCCGTGAGCCGATTCCAGTCGCACGGCTCCAGAGACCAGGGCGCTGGAACCGTCTCATAGTGTACCAATTCCCGCAATCGGCGCGTAAATTCGCTCCTTGGGATCTCGCGGGCACCGAGGGAGGCAAGATGCGGGGTTTTCATCTGGCAGTCGATCATGCCGAAGTTCCAGCGTGCGAGCTGCCCGACCAGCGCCACCAGCGCGATCTTGGACGCATCCGTCGCGCGGCTGAACATCGATTCGCCGAAGAACATCCGGCCGAGCGCAATGCCGTAGAGTCCGCCGATCAGTTCGCCGTCGCGCCAGGTCTCCACCGAGTGGGCGATGCCGTCGCGGTGCAGCGCCGTATAGGCATCCAGCATCGGCTGGGTGATCCACGTTCCGTTTTGGCCGGGGCGCGGTGCGCCGCAGGCCTCCATCACGCGGCGGAACGCCGTATCGGCGCGGACTTCGAAATCAGCCTTGCGCAGCGTTCTGGCGAGCGAGCGCGAGATCTTGAGTTCGCCGGGAAACAGCACCATCCGTGGATCGGGGCTCCACCAGAGGATGGGCTGGTCGTCGCTGAACCAGGGGAAGATGCCGTTGCGATAGGCCTCGACGAGCCGCGCAGCGGACAGGTCCGCGCCGGCGGCGAGCAAGCCATTGGGTTCCCGGGTTGCTTGCGAAAGGGGAGGGAAGGGATCGTCCGCGCCGAGCCACGGGATCAATTTGGGAGGCGTCTGGTCCGGGCGGTCAGAAGAACTTGTCGGGATTCTTGCTGATCAGGCCGCAAGCCACGCGTGCTCCGGAATTTCCGGCCGGCTGCGACTTCAGGTCGTCCACGCCGGCATGCACGATCACGGCACGGCCGATGATGCTGTTGGCGTCCGTACCCAGGGTGATGCCGCGGATTTCGAGGGAGGCCTGCGCATAGCCGTTGGCGTCGGCCTTCAGATTGCCAAGGTCGCCGCCGTGGCGGGCATTCCCGGACGGCCCGCCATGCTGGGAAGCGGTCGGGTTGAAGTGGCCGCCCGCGCTGGAGCCGTCTGCGGCGCTGCAGTTGCCCTTTTCGTGAACGTGGAAGCCGTGGGTGCCGTTGGCCTTCAGCCCGTTGATCTTGGCTTCAACCAGCACCACTTCGCCCTTCTGGGTGAAGTTGACGGTGCCGCTGACCGTGTTGCCCTTGGTCGGCGCCAGCACTGCGGTGGCCGATTGTTTCTTGCTGAAGACGTTGCCCATGTTGCTGCAGGCCGGCAGCAGGAGGATACAGGCGCCGATCAGTGCCCACTTGTTGTTCATGGTGTGCTCCCCTGACTCGCTTTCTGGTTAGGTCGAAGACAGACTGAGCCCGTTTTTAGCACCCGCCCCGGGAGGTGTCAAATCACCGTGCCCGCGCCGGCCGTCACGGCGTTCGCATGCCGGATCGTCCGTATAATTGCGCCGGAGGTCCATCTGCAACGCCATCCGGACAACGCGCGCTCGCAACCGACGGTTTCGCCCTGGGTCCGCAACTGGGGCGGCCGCATTCCATCCGGCAGCGCGGTGCTGGACCTGGCTTGCGGCAACGGGCGCCATAGCCGTTATCTCGCCGCGCTCGGATACCGGGTCCTGGCGGTGGACCGCGACGCCGAGGCCCTGGCCACGCTGGCCGGAACTGCTGGCGTCGAGACACAGGTTGCGGACCTCGAGAACGCCGCCTGGCCCCTGAACGGCCGGCGCTTCGGCGGCATAGTCGTGACCAACTACCTGCATCGTCCGCTGTTTCCACGCCTTCTCGCGGCTCTTGCCGGCGACGGCGTCCTCATTTACGAAACCTTCGCCGCGGGTAACGAACGGTTCGGCAAGCCGTCCAATCCGGATTTCCTGCTGCGGCCCGGCGAACTGCTCGGCGTAGTGTCGGGAAAGATGCGGGTAATCGCCTATGAGGATCTGCAGGTCGAGCATCCCGCGCCGGCGATGGTGCAGAGGATCTGTGCCGTGCGCACCGGCGGCGATCCGTAACGCTCCGGCCGCCGGAGAATCGGTTAGAATCCGGCTTTCAGTACAGGGAACTCCGCAATGCTCAAGGGCAGCCTCGTCGCCATCGTCACGCCCATGTTCGAGGATGGCAGCCTGGACATCGAGCGCCTGCGCCGTTTCATCGATTTCCACATTCGTGAAGGCAGCAACGGCCTGGTCGTCGTCGGCACGACAGGTGAATCGCCGACGGTGGACTTCGAGGAACACTGCCAGCTGATCAGCATCGCGATCCAGCACTCGGCAGGGCGCATTCCGATCATCGCCGGTACCGGCGCGAATTCCACGCGCGAAGCCATCGAACTGTCCGCCTTTGCCAAGAAAGCGGGCGCGGACATGAGCCTGTCGGTGGTGCCGTACTACAACAAGCCGACCCAGGAGGGGCTGTACCGCCATTTCCGCGCGATTGCCGAAGCGGTGGATCTGCCGCAGATCCTCTACAACGTGCCCGGACGAACCGTTGCCGACATGCAGAACGATACCGTGCTGCGCCTGTCCCAGGTGCCTGGCATCGTCGGGCTCAAGGACGCCACCGGCAACATGGAGCGCGGCGCGGAGCTGCTGCGGCGCATTCCGAAGAATTTCGCCGTGTACAGCGGTGATGACGGGACTGCGCTGCCGCTGCTGATGCTAGGCGCGCATGGCGTCATTTCCGTCACCGCCAACGTCGCACCGCGCCTGATGCATGAGATGTGCGCCGCGGCGCTGGCCGGAGATGTCGCCGGCGCCCGTGCGCGCAACAACAAGCTGCTCGGACTGCATCGACATTTGTTCGTCGAAGCCAATCCGATCCCGGTCAAATGGGTCCTGCAGCAGATGGGGCTCATCGAAGGCGGCATCCGCTTGCCGCTGACGCCGCTATCATCTTCGTTCCATGACCTGTTGCGCGGGGCAATGGAGCAGGCCGAACTTTCCATCGCGGGTGCCTCCGCATCCATGGCCAAGTGAACGCGGCGTTCGCCCCGCGGTCGTATCCGCAGAATCCATCACTGTCCAAGAGCATGAATCCGACGAAGATATTTATCGCCGCCGCCGCGGTGGCCCTGGCGCTTTGCGGTTGTTCCGGCAAGGTGATCGAAGGCAAGAAGATCGACTATAAATCCGCCGGCAAGGGCAAGGCTCTGGACGTTCCGGCGGACCTCAGCGTACCGCCCTCGAGCGACCGCTATAACGTGCCCGAAGCCAGTTCCGGTTCCGCGACCTACTCCGAATACAGCGAGGGCCAGGCGAACAAGCCGGGCGAGCCTTCCACGGCGGCCGTGCTGCCGGTGCCCGAGGAAAAAGTGCGGGTGGAGCGCGGCGGCTCGCAACGATGGCTGGTGGTGGAAGCGGAACCCGACGCACTTTGGCCCGTCATCCGCGAATTCTGGCAGGACAATGGATTCCTGATCGACCGCGAAGAGCCGGAAATCGGCATCATGGAAACCGATTGGGCTGAGAATCGCGCCAGGATTCCCGACAGCATGATCCGTAACCTGCTCAGCAAGGTCATGGATGGGGCCTATACATTTCCTGAGCGCGACAAGTTTCGCACCCGGCTTGAACGCGGCGCCGCGGCCGGTACTACGGAGGTCTACATCAGTCACCGTGGCGCTTATCAGGTCCTGACGAGCGAGGGCCGCCAGAAGTCGGATACCAAATGGCAGATGCGACCCACCGATCCCGAACTCGAGGCGGAGATGCTGTACCGCCTCATGGATCGCTTCGGTGCCAAAAAAGAACAGGTGGAGGCGCAGAAGACGGCGCCCGCCGAGACGCGCGCGGAACTGACCAGGAACGGCAGTACGCCTGAAGCCCTGCTGCTGCGCGACAGCTTCGACCGGGCGTGGCGCCGTGTCGGCCTGGCTCTGGACCGAGTGGGCTTCACGGTGGAGGACCGCGACCGCTCGAAAGGCCTGTATTTCGTGCGCTATGTCGACCCGGATGCGGTCGACGAGAAGTCCGACAGCTTCATGTCCAAGCTGGCTTTCTGGCGCAGCAGCGATGCGGCCAGGAAACAAGAGCAGTATCGCATCAGCGTCGCCAACGCGGACAAAGGCAGCGAGGTCCGGGTGCTGAATGCCGAGGGCCAGAACGCCACCACGCCCAGCGCCGGGCGCATCCTTTCACTGCTGCAGGCGGAGCTGAAATAGCGCGAATGCGGACGACTGCGCCAATGCCGGGATGAGCGCAGCGATGCGTTTTGCATCCCTGGGCAGCGGCAGCCAGGGCAATGCCCTGGTGGTCGAATCCGGATCCACCAGAATTCTGCTCGACTGCGGTTTCGGTCTGGCCGAAACCGTTTCTCGCCTGGGCCGGCTTGGCCTGACGCCGCAGGATCTTTCCGCCATCGTCGTCACGCACGAGCACGACGACCACATCGGCGGTGTCGCCCGGCTGGCGCGACGCCATTGCCTGCCGGTATGGCTGACCCATGGAACGCTGAACGGGTTCGAACCACTGTTCGCCGAGGTAGGCAGCGTCAACGTGATCGGCAGCTACGAGGCATTTGCGGTCGGCAACCTGCAGATCCATCCTTTCCCCGTTCCCCATGATGCACGCGAGCCGGCGCAGTACGTTTTCAGCGACGGCGCGCGCCGCCTGGGCGTGCTCACCGATACGGGATCCTCGACACCGCACATCGAGACCATGCTGTCGCAATGCCACGCCCTGGTGCTGGAGTGCAATCACGATCGCGGGATGCTGCAGGCGGGCAGTTATCCGCAGCGCCTGCGCGAGCGCATCGCCGGAAAATTCGGTCATCTCGACAATGTGGCCGCTGCGGGGCTGCTTTCCCGGCTGGACAGCGGCAGCCTCCAGCATCTGGTGGCCGCCCACCTCAGCCAGGAGAACAACCGACCGGAACTGGCCCGGGCGGCGCTTGCCGCCGCCATCGGCTGCGGGCCGGACTGGATCGCGGTCGCGGATCAGGCGGAAGGGCTGGATTGGCGCCAGATCAGTTGACGCCAGTCACCGGGCCCGGAATTTGGAAACAAAAAGCCGGTCGCGAGACCGGCTTTTTTTTTGCAGCGTTTCTTTCCTCAGGACTGGGAAGCGGGGGCCTGCGCGGGAGCGGGATCCGCGGGTTTTGCCGCATCCGCCGGCGCGGTGGCAGGGGCTGGCGTGACTGCTGCGGGAGCGGGAGCAGCATCTTCCTTCTTGCCGCATGCGGTCAGGGCAAAGGCCAGGAGGACGGAAACGAAAAGCGTGCGTTGCATTTTTGGAAGGTCCTTGAAGAGTTTTATAAGGGGATGATGGACTGTAAACGCAGAAGGACGCGTTCAAGCCCGCGCGAATTGTAGCAGAGGATTTCGGCCGCGAATCCGCGGAAAAACGGATTGATGCGATTCAGAGTCCGAGCGTGGTGGCGGAAACGGCAGGCGACGACGCCTCCCAGATTTCCTCGAAGCGCTCGATGAGCGTGTGTGTGCCGATCGGGTCGTCGAGCGCCAGCAGGCCGCGCAACTCCTCGAAATGGAAGCGATGCACGTAATGGAGGTCATCGACGATCACGAACGGATCGTAAACCGCCTTGGCTGTCTGGTGGGTCTCGTGGATGCTTATCGAGTGCGCGTGCACGCGCAGCAGGTTCAGCAGCCGCGGACAATTGCGATCCATGGACTGCATGTCATGCACCACGATCCGCAGGCGATTGCGCGGATTGCCGAGCAGGAACGTGCGCAGCGATTCGACCCGCTTCGGAGAGTTGTAGTCCCTGCCCAGTGCGTTCTCAAAAATGCGGACTGTCTTGCGCGGTTTTTCGAGAATGGCGTCCAGTGCCGCTGCGTAGTCGGCATTCCCCATGATGGGCGTGTGCTGCGGGGAGGGAGAGTCGGCCATGTCCGGAGAGGGCGATGTTCAGGCGTTGAGTGAAATATAACCGGCCCGATACCACTGGTAAAGCAGTTCCGCGATTTCGCGATTTCGCGGGAACCGGCGCCCGGAAAGACTCCGGCAGTCGGCCAGCCTGCGCAACGCATCCATGCCGGCTCCGGCAGTTGCGGCTTCGCCGTTGATGAACAGCTTCGTGCCGCTGTAGAGCATCTGCGAGCCCGGCAGCAGGCGCACGCCGTCGCGGCGGCCCGAACGGGAGAATGCACCGAAGGCAAGCGCTCGGGCCGGCGGCTGAAAGCGGACCTGCTGCTTCGGTTCCGTGAGATAGGAGCCGATAAAGTCCATCGCGTCGCGGCTGGTCCAGCGGATGCCCCGCAGGATCGTGCCGATCTTGCGGATCATTGCCGGGGCGATTTCGGCGGGATTGTCCTGCAAAGCGAGGTCCGGATCGGCATAGCGGCCGGACAGGGCCAGCCTCTCTTCCAGGAACATCAGGAACTCCGAGGCCAGCTCCCGGTGCGAGGGCGCGCGAAAGCCGATCGAGTAGGTGTAGCAATCCCCGACCGCTGTTCCGTCGTGGGCGAACTGGGGAGGAAGATAAAGCATGTCGCCCGGTTCGAGCACGGCTTCGCCGTGTGACTGGAAATGCTTGAGAATCTTCAGCGGGATGTCTTCCCTGAGCGCAAGATCGCGCTGGCGGCTGATTTTCCAGCGCCGGCAGCCCGGTCCCTGCAGCAGGAACACGTCGTAGGAATCGAAATGCGGGCCGACGCCGCCACCGTCCGGCGCGTAGCTGACCATCAGGTCATCCAGGCGGCTGTAGGGGATGAAGCGGAATTGCGATAG
>DASVNF010000019.1:0-3038 GCA_036384015.1 Burkholderiales bacterium | reverse complement strand
CCAATGTGCGCGTCCTGGCGTTCGATTGAGGAAAATGCCCCGGTCGATTCAACGCGCCGGTGCGGCAACACCATCTGAAAGGGTTCCTCCAGTAAGGAGGACGACCTATGGCAACAACGTGGATCGTAGTGGCGGACGCAGGCCGGGTCCGGTCCATCCCTCAAAGGATGCAGAAATGCATCGATGATGTTTGAAAGGGCGGACGAAGGTGAACTAGACTTCTGAGCACTCAGCACTCAGCACTCAGCACTCAGCACTCAGCACTCAGCACTCAGCACTCAGCACTCAGCACTCAGCACTCAGCAGCACTATCTTCGAACGCCCGCCTCTTCGAGGTAGCGCATTACGCCGGGGTGCAACAGATCGGGTCGCGGTAACGCGATCAGCGTGTTCTGCGCTGTCGTCTCGGCGGCTTGCGCGAGCTTTTTGCCGAGCGCGGGCTGCGCCTCCGCCAAGGCCTTTGCGAACCGATGGGCCGCTTCGTCGGGCAGGTCGGGACGCGATAGCACGAAGCTCCACGTGCCGACCGTCGGGATATCCTGCGACTGGCCGTGGAAGCTGCCGGCGGGAATGACGAGGCGCTGCAGGTAGGGATACTTCGCGCGAATGGCGGTGATCTGCGCCTCGGTGGGCCCGAAGAACCGAGCGCCCTGCGGCCCGTGTGCAACGCCCTCGAACCCGGGCCAGCCGAGGCCCGCTCCCCAGATCGCGGCCGCGCTGCCGTTGTTCACCATCGGCGGCCCGTCCTTCACCGCCTGCAGCAGCACGACTTGGAAATCGGTATCGGGCGATAGCCCGCTGCCTTCGATCACCAGGCGGCCGAGCTGCGTGAGGCCGGAGCCAGCCGCGCCCAGGATCACGCGCTCTCCCTTCAGGTCCGCGATGGTGCGGTAGGGCGAATCCGCCCGCACGGCGAACATCCCGGGGCTGGAATACATCGCGGCAACCACCCGGAATTGTGGGGAACCCTTCTCGATCGCCTCCTGGACGATGGTGCCTTCGACCAGCGCGAGATCGAGCTTTCCGGTCGAAAGCAGGGGAATATTCTCGCGGCTGCCCTTGGTGCCGCGCAGTTCCAGGTTGATCCCGGGATCGACATCGCGCAGTACATCCGCCACCGCCTGGCCATAGACAGCGAACCCGCCGCCGGGGGTCGCTGTTCCCAGCGACAGTTTTTCAGCCTGCGCCGAAAAACAGAGAAAAGAGAAAAGGTAAAAGAGAAAAGGGAGAAGCCGTAAAACCTCTTTCCTCTTTTCTCTCATCTCTTTTCTCTGTCGTTACGCGCCGCCACGAGGCAGCGTGACGACCGCGTGCAGCCCGCTGCCGTTGAATAGCACGATATCGCCGCCATGGCCGCGGACGATGCTGCGCGCAATGGAAAGGCCGAGACCCACGCCGCCGGTTGCGCTGTTGCGCGATTCCTCCAGCCGGACGAAGGGCTGGAACACGCGCTCGAATTCCTGCTCCGGAATGCCTTTGCCGTCGTCCTCGACCATGATCTCGATCGTGTCGTTCTTCGTGGAAAGCGTTACCCGCGCGCGCTCGCCGTAGCGGACCGCATTCTCGACGAGGTTCCGGACCGCGCGGCGCAGTGAGTCTGGCCGGCACCGATAGGGGATTTTCTCGCCGTTGCTGAACGTCACGTCCCAGCCCATCTCGGCGAGGTCGGCGCACAGGCTTTCCAGCAGCGCCGCCAGGTCGACGTTGCGCGTCTCCTCGCGCGTTGCTTCGTCGCGGGCGAAGGCGAGCGTGGCCTCGGTCATGGCCTGCATCTCGTCCAGGCTGGAAATCAGTTTCTTTCGGGTGTCCTCGTCGCCGACGAACTCGGCGCGCAATCGCATCGAGGTGATCGGCGTGCGCAGGTCGTGGCCGATGGCGGCGAGCATGCGTGTGCGGTCTTCGATAAAGCGCCGCAGCCGCGTCTGCATGCGGTTGAAGGCTTCGGCCGTTCCGCGCAGGTCGCCGGGACCGCATTCGGGGACGGGCGAGACTTCCTCGCCGAGGCCGACGCGTTCGGCCGCGATCGCGATATCCTTCAGCGGCCGTGCGATCCAGCGCGCCATCAGGATCGCGATGGCGGAAATCAGCAGCGCGGCAATGCCGAGCGAAATGAATGTCTGGTAGGTCGAGCCCGGCACCAGCACCGGCTTGGCGTAGACGGCATTGAGCCAGACGCCGTTGCTGAGTGGCACGGCCAGTCCGAAGCCGTTCCAGCTGTTGAGCTGCAGCAACTGCGCTTCGCGTCCCAGCGGCCATGCGCCGGCCGGCAGCACTTCCCAGGAGGCGCCGCTCACGGGATGCAGCTTCGAACCCGCGAGATACGGATTGGTCGCGGGATGCTGGTCGTCCGTCAGGGGCGCCGGCTGGTCCGCGCGAAGGCGCGCCGGCAACGCCTGCATCAGGTGCGAAAGCGCCTGGTCCTGCCAGGCCTGCGGCTCCACCGTCTCGGGCGTGAGCCAGTAGCGGGTAATGCCGGAACCGCCCGCGCGCAGGATTTCACCGTGAAGGTCGGCGGGTGTCGCGTCCAGCAGGCGGGTGACCGCAGCGGTGCGAGCCAGGAATTCTTCCTTGAGCGCGCCGCGCAGCAGCTGCGTGCGCTCGTCGCGATAGATGACGAAGCCGACGACGTGCGAAATCACCAGGGCCAGCAGCAGCAACACCACCATCTGGCTGGCAAGGCTGCGCGTCCAGTATTTCTTCACGAGGTGCTGACCTGCGCCGTGAAACAGTAGCCGCCGCCCCAATGGGTCTTGATGAGTGCGGGATTCTTCGGTTCGATTTCGATTTTCTTGCGCAGGCGGCTCACCTGGTTGTCGATGCTGCGGTCGAAGGCGTCGGCATTCTTGCCGGCGGTAAGGTCGAGCAGTTGATCGCGGCTCAGGACGATCCCGGAATGATCCAGGAAGGCGCACAGCAGGCGGAATTCCGCGGTGCTCAGCGGCACGGCCACGCCGTCGTCGCCGACCAGTTCGCGGCGCCCCACTTCGAGCACCCAGCGGTCGAATTTCATGCTGCGCGTGCGCGGCGCGCCGCGCTTC
>DASVNF010000018.1:0-10594 GCA_036384015.1 Burkholderiales bacterium | reverse complement strand
TCGCGCGCGCACTGACGAGGCGCGGCTTCGACGTGGAAATCGCCTCCGGCGTGAACGAAGCGCAACGCAAGCTCGCCGCGGCGACGCCGGATTACGCCGTCGTCGACCTGAAGATGCCCGACGGTTCCGGTTTGGTCCTGGTGAAGGAGTTGAAGCGACGCAATCCCGACGCGCGGATCGTGGTGCTGACGGGCTTCGCCAGCGTCGCCACGGCGGTGGAGGCGATCAAGCTGGGCGCGGTGCACTACCTGCCGAAGCCGGCGGATGCCGACGAGGTCGTCGCGGCTTTCGGGCGCAGCCGCGGGGAAATCGATACGCAAGTCAGCGCCAGGCCGCTGTCGGTGGAGCGGCTCGAGTGGGAACACATACAGAAAGTGCTCGCCGAAAACGAGGGCAATGTTTCCGCCACGTCGCGTGCGCTCAACATGCACCGGCGCACGTTGCAGCGAAAACTGACCAAAAGACCGGCCCGGGCCTGAGCTGCTGCTATTTTGGCGGCTGCGGTGCGGCGGCCGGTGCCGACAATTGCTGGTGCGTGGTCGAGAGCTCCTTGTGCGCTTCGTCGTAACGTGCGCGCGCCGTCTCCAGCTCCGCCTGGGAGTCGCGCAGAGCCTGCGTCGCCCGTTCGGCCTTCTGCTTGGCTTCCTCGTGCTTGCGCTGCGCATCCTCCACCCGCTTCTGCGCGTTGTCGACATCCTTGTATGCCGACATCTCCTTCTTCTCGGCGGACTTCATCTTCTTTTCCGCGGTCAGCATTTCCTCGCGGGCGGTGCGCGCCTTGCGCTGGGCCTGTTCCAGCACGGTTTCCTCGGCTGCGGCGTTGCCGATGCCGAGGAATGCGCTGCTTGCAGCCAAGATGAGAAGAATTCTGAACATTTTGCCTCCGTGGAATCGGTCAACGAACCTCAATGGACGCTTGGATGGGATTGCGGCCAGGTTGGTTCATTGCTGGCTGTATCGATATGTTTGTGGTGCCGGCACCAGGAATCGAACCCGGGACCTTTTGATTACAAATCAACTGCTCTACCAACTGAGCTATGCCGGCGCGTGCGGAGAATTATAGGCCCGGCGGCTTGGTTCCGCCGGGCACGGAGGACTTTGGCGAGGAGGGGGCGCTACTTGATGACCTGGAAGCGCGGGCGGCCGCCGGTCGGTGACGTGGGCTTGGGATCGTCGGGCAGGCCGAGGTCGGTCTTCGCCGGCTGGTCGATCGGCGCGGGCAGCGAGGGCGAGACCTGGAAGGCGAGGCCATTGCCGGTTTCCTTGGCGAAGATGCCCGCCACGGCACCGACCGGCACGGAAATCTCGCGCGACACACCCGCGAAACGCGCGGAAAACTGGATCAGGTCGTTGCCTATCTTGAGATTGCGGGTGGCATCCATGCCGACGTTGAGTACGATTTCGCCGTTCTTGACGTACTCCATGGGGACCCTGGTGCTTTCGTCGACCTTCACGGCGATGTACGGAGTATGGCCGTTGTCGCAGCACCACTCGTAGATCGCGCGTATCAGGTAGGGAGTGGTCGTGGCGTCCTTCACTTGCGCATCACTTTTTCCGAAGCGGTGAGCGCCTCGATGAATGCCGGGCGGCTGAACAGGCGTTCCGCGTATTTCATCAGCGGCGCGGCCTGTTTAGGCAGCTGGATGCCGTAGAAATCCAGGCGCCACAGCAGCGGTGCGATCGCCACGTCCAGCATCGAGAACTCCTCGCCCAGCATGTATTTCTGCTTGACGAACACCGGCGCGATCTGCGTCAGGTTGTCGCGGATGACCTGCCGCGCCTTGTCGGCCTGTTTCTGGGTGCCGCTTTCGATGGCGTCGACGTTGGAAAACAGCTCGTTCTCGAAGCGAAACAGGAACAGGCGGGCGCGGGCGCGCATCACCGGATCCGCCGGCATCAGTTGCGGATGCGGAAAGCGGTCGTCGATGTACTCGTTGATGATGTTCGATTCGTAGAGGATCAGGTCGCGCTCGACCAGCACCGGCGTGCGGTTGTAGGGATTCATCACCGCCAGGTCTTCCGGTTTGTTGAACAGGTCGACATCGATGATCTGGAAATCCATGCCCTTTTCGAACAGGACGATCCGGCAGCGCTGGCTGAACGGGCAGGTCGTGCCCGAGTACAAGGTCATCATCAGTGCACATCCTTCCAGTAAGCCTGCTTGAGCGCCCAGGTGAGCGCCAGCAGCAGCGTCAGGAACAGCAGCACGACGACGCCGATCTGGGTGCGCTTGGTCGCTTCGGGTTCCGCCATGAAGGCGAGGTAATTCACCAGATCGCGGGTCAGTTTGTCGTACTCCATCGGGGAGAGCGAGCCGGGCACCGCCAGCTCCAGTTTCCTGTGCTCTTGCTTGTGGCCGCCGTGCTCCGTGACTTCGGTCTTCAACACCTGCGTGCCCTGCAGCTGCCACAGTGCATGCGGCATGCCGACATTCGGGAAGGCCAGGTTGTTCCACCCGGTGGGGGTGGCTTCATCCCTGTAGAAGGTGCGCATGTAGGTGTACAGATAGTCAACGCCTTTGGCGCGGGCAATGACCGAAAGATCCGGCGGCTCGACCCCGAAGAAGGCCTTCGCATCCTTCCTGCCGATCGACGCGATCATGGTGTCGCCAACCTTTGCTCCGGTCAGGATCAGGTTGTCCTTGATCTGATTCTCGGTCAGCCCGAGGTCCATCAGCCGGTTGTAACGCATGGACGCCGCCGAATGGCAGTTCAGGCAGTAATTGACGAACGTCCTCGCCCCGCGCTGGATCGAGATGGCGTCGTGGGGATCGATGTTGGCGTGGTCGAGCCGCATTTCACCACCGGCGGCAATCGCCGCCGCGGGCAGGCACAGCAACGCGAGCAGGAGTTTTCTCACGACGTCACCCTTTCCGGTTCCGGCCTGGTCTTGTCGATGCGCGTGTACCAGGGCATCAGGATGAAGAATCCGAAGTAGATGAGCGTGAAGATGCGGGCGACCACGGTGGCGCGCTCCGCATGCCCGAGCCAGGCGCCGAACTGGCCCCAGACGTTGGTGGGCGCGGTGCCCAGATAGCCGAGCACCAGGAAGGACACCACGAACAGCGCCAGCGCGGTCTTGTAGATGCCGCCGCGATAGCGGATCGACTTCACCGTGCCGCGGTCCAGCCAGGGGAGCAGGAAGAAAATCATCACCGACAGGCCCATCGCGGCCACGCCCGGGAACTGCGAGCCGAACAGCGGCGGCACGGCGCGCAGGATCGAATAGAACGGCGTGAAGTACCAGACCGGCGCGATGTGCGGCGGCGTCTTCAGCGGATCGGCGGGCAGGAAGTTGTTGTGCTCGAGGAAATAACCGCCCATTTCCGGGGCGAAGAACACGATCGCGCTGAACACCATCAGGAACACCACCACGCCGAACAGGTCCTTGACCACGTAGTAGGGATAGAACGCGATGCCGTCGAGCGGAACACCCGTGTTCGGATCCTTTTTCTTCTTGATCTCGATGCCGTCGGGGTTGTTGGAGCCCACTTCGTGCAGCGCCAGCAGGTGCGCGGCGACCAACCCGAGCAGCACCAGCGGCACGGCGATGACGTGGAAGGCGAAGAAGCGGTTGAGTGTCGCGTCGGACACGACATAGTCGCCGCGGATCCAGACCGCCAGGTCCGGCCCGATGAAGGGAATGGCGGCGAACAGGTTGACGATAACCTGCGCACCCCAGTACGACATCTGCCCCCAGGGCAGCAGATAACCGAAGAAGGCCTCGGCCATCAGGCACAGGTAGATCACCACGCCCACCAGCCAGAGCAGCTCGCGCGGCTTGCGGTAGGAGCCGTAGAGCAGGCCGCGGAACATGTGCAGGTAGACCACGACGAAAAACAGCGAGGCGCCGGTGGAGTGCATGTAGCGAATGGTCGAACCCCATGGCACGTCGCGCATGATGTACTCGACCGACGCGAAGGCCTGCGCGGCGTCCGGCTTGTAATGCATGGTCAGGAAGATGCCGGTGATGATCTGCATCACCAGGATCAGCAGTGCCAGCGAACCGAAGTAGTACCAGAAATTGAAATTCTTCGGCGCGTAGTACTCCGACATATGCGCCTTCCAGTTCGCGGTCAACGGAAAACGCTCGTCGATCCACTTGACGGTCGCGGTGGCCGTGCGGCAGAGCCACCCAGTGAACTTGCCCATCGTCATCAGGCTCCCTTGCTGTCCTGACCGATCAGCAGGCGCGTATCGCTCAGGTAAGTGTAAGGCGGAACTTCGAGATTGGCGGGTGCCGGGACGCCCTTGAACACGCGGCCGGCGAGGTCGAACTTGGAACCGTGGCAGGGACAGAAGAAACCGCCCTTCCAGCTGTCGCCCAGCCCGCTTTCGGCGCCGGCGGCGAGTTTCTGCGAAGGCGAACAGCCGAGGTGGGTACAGATGCCGACCAGCACCAGGTATTCAGGCTTGATCGCGCGATACTCGTTCTTCGCGTATTCCGGCTGCATTTTCATCCTGGAATCCGGATCGGCAACTTCCTGGTCGAGGCCCTTCAGGCTGTCGATCATTTCCTTGGTGCGGCGGACGATCCACACCGGCTTTCCACGCCATTCCTCGGTGATCATCATGCCGGGCTCGATCCTGGAGATGTCCACTTCCACGGGGGCGCCGGCCGCCCGCGCACGGGCGCTCGGGTTCATGCTCAGGACGAAAGGCACGGCGACCGCCACTCCCGCCACGCCCCCGGCCACGCCGGTTGCAATTGTGAGAAAGCGCCGTTTGCCTCGGTCCACGTTGTCTTCAGCCATGATCCGGTCCATCAGGTTGCAAAAGCGTTGCATTCTACCGCAAATGCCCCGCAAAATCACAGTGTTCCGCCAATAACGCCTTGTTAAAACTGATGAAATCGCCTTCCTCGACAATCGGGCCAACACCGTGGCGTCTTTGCCGATGACGCCGTCCGCGCGGATCACCCGCAAGGGATGGGCACCGGCTACGCGCACGATCCTTTACCACTTATCCCTTGAATACATGGCTCTATGGAATTTTGGGCAACCAGACTCATCGCTGCGCTGCTGATGCCCCCGCTCAGCCTGCTGCTGCTGGCAGCCCTGGGATTAGTCCTGGCGCGGCTGTGGCGGCGGCTGGGCCTGGCCATCGCGGCATTTTCGGTGGCGGTGCTCTGGTTGCTGTGCATGCCGGTCGTGGGCGGCAACCTGCTGGCATTGATCGAACCGGGGGAGGCGCCCGAGGTGAGCACCCTGAAGAACGCGCAGGCCATCGTGGTTCTGGGCGGCGGGACTTATTTCGATGCGCCGGAATATGGCGGTGACACTGTCGGCACTTTCACGCTCGAACGCTTGCGCTGGAGCGCGCGGCTGCATCGCGAAACCGGGCTGCCGGTGCTGGTAAGCGGCGGACTGCCGCTGGGCAATGCGACGTCGGAAGCGTCGCAGATGAGGGAGGCGCTGACGCGCGACTTCCAGGTCCCGGTGAAATGGACGGAAGAGCGCTCCGACAACACGCGGGAATCGGCGCTGTTGAGCCGCGACCTCCTGGCGCGGGATGGCGTCACGCGCATTGCGCTGGTGACCCATGCCAGTCACATGCGCCGCGCCCGCCGCGCGTTCGAGCAGGCGGGTTTCACGGTTCTCGACGCGCCGACCGCATTCTCGGAACGCGGACCGGCAACCGCATTGAATTTTCTGCCCAATGCCTACGGGCTCCTGCAAAGCCGCATCTTCTGCCACGAAACGCTGGGGCTCGGCTGGTACCATGTGCGGCGCCTGTTGCACGCAGCGGAGTAACCGGATTAATTCAGCGGAAGGACGGAAATGAAAGTCAGGGTGAAGTGGATCGAGAACGTTGCCTTCGTGGCCGAAACCGACAGCAGCCACGCGATCATCATGGACGGCGCGCCGGAAGGCGGCGGCCGCAACATCGGCCCGCGCCCCATGGAAACGGTGCTTGCGGGCACGGGCGGCTGCACCGCATACGATGTCGTCGCCATTCTCAGGAAGGCGCGCCAGGACATCACCGATTGCGTGGTGGATATCGAAGCGGACCGCGCGGCGGAAGACCCGAAGGTGTTCACGCGCATCCATTTCCATTTCACGGTCAAGGGCCGCAACGTCAAAAAGGAACACGTCGAGCGGGCGATCCACCTGTCCGCGGAAAAGTACTGCTCGGCCTCGATCATGCTGGGAAAGACCGCAGAGATCTCCCACGACTACGAGATCGTGGAAAGTTAGGTTCGTTCGACGGGCTCCCGCCGCGGGAAACTCAGACCCAGTAGGTCGAACCGGTCATCACCTTCGAGGCCAGGCGCATGGCCTGTTTCACCGGCTCGGGCAGTTCTGCTGCGCCGTGGTCCAGCGCCGAGCTGGCATGGCGCGCTTCGTCTTCCTTCATCTGGCGGACGATCGCCCGGCTTTTTTCATCGTGGCCGGGCAACCGGTCCAGGTGGCTACCGAGGTGGCCTTCGACCTGGCGCTCGGTCTCGGCAAGGAATCCGAGGTTCCATTTATCGCCGCGCAGGCCCGACAGGGCGCCCATCGCAAAGGCGCCGGCATAGAACAGCGGATTCAGCAGACTCAAGCGTCCGCCCAACTGTTCCACGCGCTGCGCCGTCCATGCCAGGTGTTCCACTTCCTCGTCCGCCGCCCGTTCCAGCACCGCCCGTGTCTCCTGGTTGCGGGCCGTCAGCGCCTGGCCTTGGTACAGGGCCTGCGCGCAGATTTCACCGGTGTGGTTGACTCGCATCAGGGCCGCGGCGTGGCGCTTCTCCTGCTCGCTGAGTTCCGCCTCGCGCAGCCCTTCGCCCGGCACACGCCGCACCGACATCGCCGGCGCGCGCAGCGTGCGCAGCGCCCGGTCGAAGCTGGCTATCAGGCGATCGGCATCGGGCAGCGGCAGGTTCATTTCTTGCGCATCAGGAACAGGAACTCGCCGCTGAGCTCGGTCGAGGACAGCAACTGGTTGCCGGTCTGCTTGGAGAAGGCCTGGAAATCGCGGACCGAGCCGGGGTCGGTGGCCACCACTTTCAGCACCTGGCCGGGGATCATGTCGTTGAGCGATTTCTTGGTCCGCAGGATGGGCAGCGGGCAATTCAGCCCGCGGGCGTCGAGTTCGCGATCGATGTGAATCTGGGTTTCGGTTTCCATTGCGGCATCCATGACGTGATTCATCCCATGCCTGCGATCGGCAGGCCCTTGTTTGCCCAGGCGACGATGCCGCCCGCCAGGTTGTAGACCTCGCTCCAGCCCTGGCTCGCCAGGAAGTAGCTGGCCTGGGCCGAACGCGCGCCGGACTGGCAGTAGAACACGACAGGCCGGTCGCGCTCAATTTCCCCGAACCGGGCGGTCAGCGACTGCAGGGCGATGTGGCGCGCCCCAGCTATCACGCCCCGGCCAACCTCCTGGTCGGTGCGCACGTCGATCAGCACGACGCTGCCGTTGCGCTGCAATTCCTGCAGTTGCGCGGCATCGATGTTGGCGAAATCGCTCATTCAGCGTGGCAAAGGCATCCGGGCCGGTAATGATACCGCGCCGCGGGCCGCGTCAGAAAATGCTGATGTTGCGGTCGAGCAGAAGTTGCGACAGGCGGGTATTGGCCGCCTCCAGCCGCCCGACCAGCAGTTCCAGGAAAGCGGCGTTGAACGCATGCTTGCAGCTTTCCGTGGCCTGGGCGAGCGAGTCGGATGAAATCTCGATCACCGTGATGTCGTTGACCGCGGCGACGCTGGCGGTGCGCTGGAACTGGCGCTTGCCCAGATAGGCCATCTCCCCGAAGCATTCGCCGATCTTCAGGATGTTGAGCAGCTTGCCCTGCTTGGTGATCTTGACCTCGCCCGCCGCCATGACGAAAAACGACATGCCGATGTCGCCTTCCTGGATGACGCTGCTGCCGCTGGAATACCGCACCCAGTTCGAAATGCGCATCACCTGCCACAGATCGACATCGGAAAAGGTATTGAAGAATTCCAGTTTGCGCAGGGTGTTGAATTTCTCGGCTTCGGGAACGACTTCTTCCGGCTTCTGCAGGTTGTTGAACGTGTCCGCCAGCGCCTGGGCGAACTCTTCCCAGGTCGCGAAACGCCGCGAGATGTCCTTCTCCAGCGAGCGCTTGACGATGGAATCCACGGCCACCGGGACATCCGGCCGCAACAGGCTGGGGGGCGGCGCGTCCACGTTGATGATCTGGTAGACCATGCTGTAGTTGTTGGTCGCCTTGAACGGCAATGCCCCCGTGAGCAACTGGTACATGACCACGCCCAGCGAGAAGATGTCGGTCTGGTGGTTGAGCGAGGATTCCTGCAGCTGCTCCGGCGACATGTAGGCCGGGGAGCCGATGCCGGAAACCTGCGTCGTCTCCGCGGCCAGCGTCAAAGCCGCGCCGAAGTCCGAAATCTTGATGTCGGATTCTCCGCTGAGCAGGATGTTCGCCGGCTTGATGTCTCGATGGATGATGCCGTGCCGGTGCGCGTAGTCGAGCGCCTTGCAGCACTTGAAGATGATTTCGATGACGCGGTCGATCGGCAACAGGCCGGCCGGCTGCGTGAACGGCTCGAGGGTGCCGCCCGCCACGAATTCCATGACCAGGTAACTGCCCTGTTCATCGGATACGGCGTCGTAGATGGCAGCAATGTGCGGATGGGAAAGCTTGCCGGCAAGCGACGCCTCGGTGAGAAACAGCTTGTTGAAGCGCTTGCCGTGTTCCTTGTCGCCGAGCGCGTCGGCGCGCACCAGCTTGATGGCGACTTGTCGATTGGCGAACGCATCGTTGGCCAGATAGACCGCACTGGTCGCGCCTCTGCCCAGCTCCCTGATGATTTCGTATTTGCCGATCTTGTCCATGATCGCCGTTCGCGGTTACGGCGCCCCGCACATGTGGCGGCGGAACGTGCCGTATGATAGAAAATTCAAGGCGATAAGGCGAGGTTTTTAGGCGGATTCCAGCGCCGGGGCGTGGCTTTGGCACCGCGATGGCCGCCGGCGGCGGCCGGGGGTCAGGGCTTGGCGCGGGATTCCATGTCGAGGGCAACCAGTTCCTTCAGCCGCGCCTCGACGCTCGATTGCTGGTAAAAATCGCCGTCCCCCGCTTTCTGTGCGATCTGCAGCTGCTCGATCGCGCCCGTCAGGTTGCCGCGCAACGCATATGCCTCGGCAAGCGCGCGATGCTGCTGCAGGCGTTTGCCCGTGGCGGCGTAACCGCGCGCCTGCAACTCGTACAGCTTCGGATCGGCGCTGCGCGTGTCCAGCTTCGTTGACAGGTAGTCGACCGCCTCGTTGGCGCGCCGGGCGTTGATCAGGGCATCCGCGTAGCCGTAGGCAAGCGCGCGCCGGCCCGGATTGGCGCGCAATCCTTCACGGTATGCGGCCAGCCCTTTCTCGAGTTCTCCGCCGGCGATGAGCGTTTGCGCGGCCAGCGCATCGATCATCGGGCTCCTGGATTTCAGCGATTGCAGGGTCGCGAGTTCCTTGCGGGCGCGGGGGGCATCGCCGGCCCGCAGCAAGGCGACGACCAGCCCATAACGGGCCGCAACCTCGCTTGAGACCTTGCGTTCGTTCAGCAGCCGCGAGAAGTTCGCCGCGGTATCCCGGGGATTGCCTTCCGTGGCGGTCAGGCGCGCCCGCACCAGCTGGAAGTCGATGTCGTCCGGCACCTGCCGGAACGGGGTGCCCTGGATCCGGCTCTGCACGTCGGCGATGCGCTCATAGGTGACCGGGTGGGTGCGCAGGTAAGAGGGCGCGTTGCTCTCATAGACGCGGGTCGCCTTCTGCAGACGCTCGAAGAACACCGGCATCGCGTGCACGTCGAAACCCGATTTGTCGAGGATCTGCAGACCGATGCGGTCCGCCTCGCGTTCATGCTCGCGCGTGAAATTGAGTTGCGACTGGATCATGCCGGCCTGCGCCCCGACGATCGCGGCCTGGGAAATGTCGGAATTGGACCGCGCCGCCAGGATCGCCACGGCGAGCGCCGCCATGGATGCGAGCCCGGCTTTCTGCTGCCCCGCGATGACGCGGGCGATGTGATGTTGCGTCACGTGCGCGATTTCGTGGGAAAGCACGCTGGCGAGCTCGGATTCGCTTTGCGCGACCAGCAGCAGTCCGGAATGCACGCCGACGAAACCGCCGGGCAGCGCGAAAGCATTGACGGAATTGTCCCGGACGCAGAAGAACTCGAAAGGACCGGCGGGGTCGGGGCTGCTGCCGACCAGCCGGTAGCCGACGGCATTGAGGTAATCGGACACCTCGGGGTCGTCCAGGTATGCCGGGTCCGCCCTGATCTGCCGCATGATGCTTTCACCCAGGCGCCGCTCCTGGGCGGGCGTGATGACGGCCGAGGAAACGTCGCCGAGGTCGGGTAGTTCGTCGGCCACGGCATTGGTCCAGATGGCGAACGCGGACGCAGCCAGGGCCGCCGCAAGCACAGGTCCGATTTTCATGGTGCTATGATAGCGCCACACTTCATCAAGTTCCTCGTCCGCACGGGGGCTTCGCATACGGAAACCGCTTGGGCGAACTCACGCATTTCGATTCTCACGGCAAGGCGCACATGGTGGACGTGGTGGGCAAGCCCGAGACCCATCGCATCGCCGTTGCCGCCGGCAGCATCGCCATGCTGCCGCAAACGCTGCAAAAAAT
>DASVNF010000017.1:0-5094 GCA_036384015.1 Burkholderiales bacterium | reverse complement strand
TGGATCGAAGCGCCCCTCGCGGTCCGTTCGATTGAATCCAGCGGCGGAAGGTCTCCGGATGCGCACCTGACCATCCATTCGACCAGGTCGACGCCGGTGACCTCCTCGGTCACGCCGTGCTCGACCTGCAGCCGGGTATTGACCTCGAGGAAATAAAACTCGCCGGTGGCCGCATCGAGGACGTACTCGACCGTCCCTGCGGAGCGATAGCCCACCGCCTGCGCCAGCCGTACCGACGTATCCAGGAGCCGGGCGCGCACCGCCTCCGTCAGGTTCGGCGCAGGCGTTTCCTCGATCACCTTCTGATTGCGGCGTTGCACGGAGCAGTCCCGCTCGCCGAGCGCAATGACCTTCCCCCGCCCATCGCCGAAAATCTGCACTTCGATATGGCGCGCCTCCCGGACGTATTTCTCCAGGTAGAGGCCCGCATCCCTGAAGTTGGCGCGCGCCAGGCGGTCCACCGAAGCGTAAGCCTCCCCGAGTTCGCCCTCGCCCAGGATCAGCCGCATGCCGATGCCCCCGCCGCCTGCCGTGCTCTTGAGCATCACGGGAAAACCGATGCGCGCCGCTTCCGTCCTTGCCTGTTCGATTCCGGCCAGCAGGCCGCTGCCGGGCAACAGGGGAACGCCGTTCCTTTCAGCCAGCTCGCGGGCGCGGTGCTTGAGGCCGAAAGCGCGCATTTGCTCCGCGTTAGGGCCGATGAACGCAATGCCGGCCCGCTCGCAGGCCTCCGCAAAGTCCGCGTTCTCGGACAGAAAGCCGTAGCCCGGATGAATCGCCTGCGCGCCCGTCTCGCGCGCGACCTGAAGTATTTTGTCCGCGCGCAGGTAACTTTCCGCCGCCGGCGCCGGCCCGATGCAAACCGCCTCATCCGCCTGCGCCACGTGCAGCGAGGCCAGGTCGGCTTCCGAATAAACCGCGACCGACTGCATCCCCAGCTTCTTCAGCGTGCGGATGATGCGGCAGGCGATGGCGCCGCGGTTGGCGATTAGGACCTTATCGAACATCTGCGATATTCGATCGTCGTGAATATGGTGAATACGTGAATATCGCAGAGACGCGAAGCTTCAAAACTTTTACGGCATTCACGACATTCACGGATTCACGACATTCACGCCTCATCGGGATGCATCCCAGATGAGCAAACGGATCGGCGTGGGGTTATAGGCATTGCAAGGATTGTTCAGTTGCGGGCACTTGGAGATCAGGCAGATCACATCCATGTCCGCGCGCATTTCCACATACTTGCCCGGAGCGGAGATGCCGTCCTCGAAAGTCAGTCCGCCCGCCGGCGTGACCGGGACGTTCATGAAAAAGTTGATGTTGTGCGTGATGTCGCGCTTGCTCATGCCGCGGCCGTGTTCGTGCTGGATCGCGGACATGAAGTTGTCGCGGCAGGCATGCATGAAGCGCTTGTCCAGGGCATACCGCACCGTGTTGCTTTCCTGGGCGCACGCGCCGCCCAGCGTGTCGTGACGGCCGCAGTTGTCCGCCACGATGGTCAGCATGACCCTGCCTTCCGTGGAAATCAGTTTGGTGCCGACGCCCAGATACAGATTTCGCTGGCGCTGGATGGTATCGATGGCGCTGTAACGTTCCTCGGGATCGTTGGCGTTGTAGAACAGCGTGTCCACCGCCTGGTTGCCTTCCAGGTCGAGGATGCGGAACACCTGGCCCCTGCGGATTTCAGTCGTCCAGGGTTCGCCCGCGGCGCAGATTTCGTCGACCACGGCGGCCTTCGGGTCCAGCCTGCTTTCAACCAGCATCTTCTGCTCCTCAGTCGGCAAAGTAGCGCGCGGTGTTCACGAATGCCCGCTGGTTTTCGCCGCGGAAGTTCCGGCAATAGTCGTCGGCCGGGGCAATGCCCGCGCGCCAGGCCGTGAGCTGCACGCGCCTGGGCCCGTACAAACCTTCCTCCGCGAAGGGGTGCGGCGCCGACGAAATCGCGATGAGCACGTCCATGTCGAAGCGGACATCCACGTAAGCCCCCTGCGGACTTCCCGCGTCCAGGCTCAGGTTGCCGTCCGCGTCCGTGGTGACCTTGCTGAAAAAGTTCACGTTCGCATGCAAGTCGCGCTTGCCCAGGCCCCAGCGCCCCATTTCGCTGAGCAGGCCTTCTCGGCCGCTGCGGTGCATGGCGTTGCGGTGTTCCTGGAAGCGCTTGGCGCCGAAGCGTTCGGCCATGGTTGCGTCGTCGATCACGCCGCAGAGCGTGTCATGCCAGCCGGCCGTGTCGTCGAGGATGGAAAACAGGACGCGGCCCATGTCGGAAAAGCCGCAATGCCCGCGGGTCAGGAACGCGGTGTGCTGGGCCTTGAGCGTGTCGGGCATGTTGTAGCGCTCGCCCTTCTCCTCGAAATTCCAGAACAGCGCGGAAACGTTGACGCCGCCCTCGAGGTCGGTGAAACGCAGCGCCGTCCCGCGGCGCATGACGCCGGACCAGTGCGCCCCGCCGGGCAACACCTCCTCCCACAACACCGGTCCCGCCGGTGCCTTGTTCGCTACCGCTTGCATCAGATCCCCTTGGATTGGAGCCCCAGATCACATACGAACCACAGAGGCACAGAGGACACAGAGGAAAGCATGCAGAAATGAGAATGGAATCCGACATAAGCAAGGAACTTGGCAACCCTGGCTAATTTGTCCGATCGCCATATACAAGGATGGGCCATTTTCATGTGCATCGATCTTCTCTGTGTCCTCTGTGCTTCTGTGGTTCGCGTTACGTATTAGATACGAAGTTGCCCGCATAGCTTGTCCAGCAGCTCCAGGTCGGTCTTCATGCCGGAAGTCTCGCGGATCCGGCCGACGATCTCTCCCTTGAGGCGGACGAACTCGGGCGAAAGCTTCATGTCCTGGCTGCGCCGCAACGGCAGCGGCACGTCGTAGATGCTGTCGATGCGGCCCGGGCGGGGCGCCAGCACCACCACGCGCTGGCCGAGGTAGATCGCTTCCTCGACGTCGTGCGTCACGAAAATAATCGTGGATTTTTCCAGCAGGAATACGTACTGGATGAGGTCGTGCATGACTTCGCGCGTCTGCGCGTCGAGCGCGCCGAAAGGCTCGTCCATCAGCAGGATCGGCGGGCGCGGCATCAAGGCCCGCGCGATCGCCACTCTCTGCTGCATGCCGCCCGACAGCTGGTTGGGAAAGGATTTCTCGGCCGCCTGCAGGCCCATCAGGTTCAGCAGCGTATCGGCCCGCCCGGATGCTGCCTCCACTTCCGCCGAGGTGAAATCCCCCTTGTTCGCCCTGAGCTTGCGGCTGAAGCGGATGTTCTGCGCCACATTCAGCCAGGGGAAGAGCGAATACTGCTGGAACACCATGGCGCGATCCGCGCCCGGTCCCGTGACGGCCTTGCCATTCGCGACGATCTCGCCGCCGGTTTGGAATTCGAGGCCGGCAATGATGCGCAACAGCGTCGACTTGCCGCAGCCCGACGCGCCGACCAGGGTGACAAAGGTGTGATCCCCGATATCGAGGTCGATGTCCTGCAGCGCTGTCGTCGCGCCCGGGCCTTCGCCGAAAACTTTCGACAATCCCCGTATGGAGACTTTCGGCTCCGCCCTGGTTGCCGCGGCGCTCACGATTTCCGATACATCCATGGAAATGCCTTGCGGTGCGCGAGCCTGAACAGTTGATCCGTGATCAATCCGATCAGGCCGATGATGATGATGCCGGCGAAGATCTTGTCGGTCTGCAGGTAGCGTTGCGCGCGCAGTATGGAATAGCCCAGCCCGGAGTTCGCGGCGACGATTTCGGCGACGACCAGGTAAGTCCACGCCCAACCCATGGTGATGCGCATGGTGTCGAGCAGCGCGGGCTTGGCCGATTGCAGCAGCACCAGTTCGAGCATTTCCCGCCGATCCGCTCCCATGGTCTGGGCGGCCTCGACCTGCGCAACCGGCACCCGGCGCACGTCCTCCGCGACCATCAGCACCATCTGGAAGAAGGTGCCGATGAAAATGATGGAGATCTTCGACGACTCGTCGATGCCGACCCAGAGCATCACGAGCGGGATGAACGCCACCGCCGGCATGTAGCGTATGAAATCGGTGAGCGGCTCCAGCAGGGCCTGCACCGGACGGAAACTGCCGATCAGCAGGCCGATCGGCAGGGCGATCACGGCGGAAAGCGCCCACCCGACGGTGACACGATAGATGCTGATCAGCGTGTCGCCGAGCAGGTTGTCCTCGCTGGACCATTTCAGGACCCGCGCCCAGACGTCGGCGGGACCGGGCATGAATACTTTGGATACCAGGCCGGCGGAAGCCAGTGCCCACCAGGCCAGGAGCGGGACCAGCAATCCGATGGCGGCGAACAGCCAGTAGTTGCGCTGGCTCATGGGTCCGCGCACCGACCACAGGCCGGGCCGCGCGTTGCGGCGCGTGGCCATTCCTAGCGCTTCGCTTTCCTGGATGCGACTGTCCCCAGCGGGACGGGTCGCGGCCACATGGAAGCGTTACCGACGAAGTCAGCGAGGGCGGCGACGCAGCCGCGAAACAACGGGATCAGCAAGCTCATGATCGGGCATCTCCACGGTAATAAGCCAATGAGAGGGCGAGTGCGCTCGGCCTCCCGGGCTTTTATCCCTCCGTGGAGCCCCGCCATTCCGGCGGGACCGTCAGCTCTCGGACCTGGCGGTTCTACCGAACCCGGAACCCTAGCCGACAACGACAAGAAGCGATGCGCAGTTCGCCCCTCTCGGGGCAGATGCTTTGCAATCGGCGTGCCACGGCAGGAAGTGTTGATCCGCAAAGGAGAATTTTGTCCCGCGTGCCGCCCTGCATTTCCCTGCGCCCCAAGGTGATGCGATCATTGCGTCCGGGCGCACAGTGCAGGTGCGCAGGTCGGACTGGCACGGCAACGACGCCGCACGCCGCTCGCGAGCATCGGACAAGGCGACTTTCATCGGAACCGGGCGCTACGCGACCCGCCCGGTTGCAAAATACGCGGCCAGGTCGGAACCTTGCGGCAGACCACACAAAGGGGGGAACGTCATTGAAAGCCGCATGGAAAGCGCATTTTCTTGTCATGGCACTGCTGACCGGCCTTTTCAGCCTGCGGGTCGCGGGGCAGGCCCTGCAGTTCTGG
>DASVNF010000016.1:0-2655 GCA_036384015.1 Burkholderiales bacterium | reverse complement strand
GCGTCGAGGTCATGCCGCCGAGTGAGGCGTCTGCGCCGGGATCGATCGGGAAGAACAGGCCCTGGTCGCGCAGATGCTCGTTCAGCGCCTTGCGGGTGACGCCGGGCTGGATCACGCAATCGAGGTCGTCGGCATGGACCTCCAGCACCTTGTTCATGTCGCGCAGGTCAATGCAGATGCCGCCCGCGGGCGCGTTGACCTGGCCTTCCAGCGAGGTTCCGGTGCCGAAGGCGATGACGGGCACGCGATTGGCGGCGCAGATCCGCACCACATCCTGGATGTCGGCGGTTTCCTGCGCCATCACCACCGCATCGGGCGGCTGGGTCGGCAGCCAGGTGGTGGTATGGGCGTGCTGTTCGCGCACGGCTAAAGACGTCACGAGCCGGTTGCCGAACCGCGCCGCCAGCGCGTCGATCGCGCGCTTCAGGGCCTCCGGCTCAGGTCGCGTCAAATTGCTCGAAATCGTTGTCGCCACGTCGAATTTCCTCCCGGATTTAGCCGACCGTGGCAAAGCTTGTATAAGGGGTCAAGAGAGCCTGACTTGAAAAAGTGGACGCCGGAGCCACAGAAAAGTTCATGCTCGAACGCCAGCGAACCGGGGATGGAGAATGACTTCAGTGACTGCCGCCAGCGAGATGCCGCTTCCTTCGGCCCCGTTCAAATCTTCCGTGATGCAGATCGATCCGCAATGGATCGACTATAACGGCCATCTCAACATGGCCTATTACAATGTGATGTTCGACCGCGCCATCGACGAGATGTGGCTGCAGCTCGGCATCGGGCCTGCCTATATGAAGGAACGGCGCTGCTCGACCTTCACCGCCGAGTGCCACGTCCGCTACCTGCGGGAGATTCATCTCGGCGATCCCGTGCAGGTCTCGGTCTTCCTGCTGGGCGCCGACGAGAAGCGGCTGCACACGTTCGAGGAGCTGCGCCACGCCACCGAGGGCTGGCTTTCCGCGACCTCGGAGAACCTCACGCTGCACATCGACATGGAGGCGCGCAAGGTCGCGCCGTTTCCGCCTGACATTCGCGCCCGCACTCAGAAGATCGTGGATAGCTATGCGGGTGTGCCGCGGCCCGAGGGCATCGGCCGCAACGTGGCAATGCCCTCGAGGAAATAACCAGCCCTTCGCTAGACTCAGCCTTTCGCTAGACCCTCGTGCGACCGCGCGCCAATCCGACCACCGCCGACACCAGGAACAGGATGATGGCGATGAAGAAGATCGCCTTGGCGATTTCGATCGAGGCGCCGGCGATGCCGCCGAAGCCCAGAATGCCCGCGATCAGGGCGATGACCAGGAATGTGACGACCCAGCTCAACATGATCAAACCTCTCGCTTCGTTTCCTCGTTCGATTCCCGGCGCGGGCGCTTAGCCGACGCCGCATTCGATGAAACAATCCTGCGGGGAAACGCTGGTTCCTGAGCGCGAAACCGCGAAATTTTCGCCGATTTCAGGAACCAGGCCGGTTGTGCGCTGCTGCCAAAACCGTTCCAAACGGCCACGATAAAACCTGTCAAAACGGCCGATCAGGCCCTATATGCCCCTCAATCCCTGTTAAGAAGGCTCCCCTTCACCGTCCCGCGGTGCCATCGTGGGGCCGAGACGATTCGCCAATGACCGAGCCGAGCAAACTGTCCCATCACGGCGTTCCCGAGCACCAGCCGGTGGCTGGCGGCATCGCCGCGCGTGCGCGGGCGGCGGCGGGCGCTCCGCAATATCTCAACGGCCTCAATCCGGAGCAGCGCGAGGCGGTCGAGACGCTCGATGGCCCCGTGCTGGTGCTGGCCGGCGCCGGCACCGGCAAAACGCGCGTCCTGACCACGCGCATTGCGCATATCCTGAGCCAGGGCCGCGCACGGCCGCAGGAAATCCTGTCGGTGACCTTCACCAACAAGGCGGCGCGCGAGATGAAGCTGCGGCTCGGCCAGATGCTGGGCCAGGCGGTCGAGGGCATGCCGTGGCTCGGCACTTTCCACTCGATCGGCGGCCGCATCCTGCGCATCCATGCCGAGCTGGTGCAGCTCAAATCCAACTTCACGGTGCTCGACGTCGACGACCAGGTGCGGCTGCTGAAGCAGTTGCTGCAGGCCGAGAACATCGACGACAAGCGCTGGCCGGCGCGGATGCTGGCCGGCCTGATCGACAGCTGGAAGAACCGCGGGCTGTCGCCGTCGCAGGTGCCGGCGGGCGAAGCCGCCTCGTTCGGCAACGGCAAGGGCGGCAAGATCTACGCGACCTATCAGGAGCGGCTGAAGATCCTCAACGCGGCCGATTTCGGCGACCTGCTGCTCGAGAACATCAGGCTGTTCCGCGAGAATCCGGATGTGCTGCGGCAGTACCAGAACCGCTTCAAGTTCATCCTGGTGGACGAATATCAGGACACCAACGTGGCGCAGTATCTGTGGCTGCGGCTGCTGTCACAGGCGCCGTCGCGGCCGGGCCTGCCGCTGTCGGCGGTGATTCCGGGAGCGCCCAATTCTCCCGTCATTCCGGGGCGCATCGAAGATGCGAACCCTGGTGCGCAATTGCGCACCGGAGAATCTCGAGATGATGAGGACTCATCTCTGGATTCCGGGTTCGCACCTGGCGGTGCGCCCCGGAATGACGGGGAAAACGTCACCGCTCAACAGCCCCTCAAGAACATCTGCT
>DASVNF010000015.1:0-10516 GCA_036384015.1 Burkholderiales bacterium | reverse complement strand
CCAGGCTATCGAGAAAAATGCTGTTCAGCGCATGGCCCGCGATCTGGGCCAGCGACGGATAGCCTCCCAGCCTGGCGCGTTCTGGCGGGCGGATCATCTGGCGTCCGACACCGATGACGATGACCCGGTCCGCACCCAGATGCAGGGCGGGACTGATGGGAGCGATCTGGCGCATGCTGCCGTCGCCGAAAAACTCGCGCCTGAGCGGCATCGCCGGAAAAATGAACGGCAGCGCGCTCGACGCCAGCAGGTGTTCGTAGTCGATGATCTCCGGGATGCCCAGGCGGCGCGCCCGCTGCCAGCCGGCCAGGCCCGGCACGCTCTGGAAAAAACTCACCGACTGCCCGGAGGTATAGCCGGATGCGGTAATGGACAAAGCATAAAGAGCGCCCTGGTCGATGCTCCTGCGGATGCCGGACAGGTCGAGGCGCTCGCGCAGCAGTCGCGACAACGGCGAGTTGTCCAGCAGGGACGAGGGATTGTTCTTGCCCAGGCCGCCGAGCAGCATGGCTGAAAGCCACCTGGCGCCCGTTCCCATCACGCCAAGCACATCGGAGCGATACACGTGCTCGGCGTGAAAATATTTCCAGATGAGCAGAATGCGGCGGACGGCACGATGAAAATCCGTTGCGTCGGCGGCCAGCGCGGCGGCGTTGACCGCACCCGCGGACGTTCCGCATACGATCGGAAAGGGATTCGCGGCACCGCGCGGAAGCATGTGTGACACCGCGCGCAGGAAACCCACCTGGTAGGCGGCACGGGCCCCGCCGCCGGTGAGTATCAGACCAATCTTCGATTGCGCACCGGGCATGGTTGCGGGCAACGGCGCGACAGCAACGCCGCGAAGTTATTGCTCCTTCACGGCACCGTTCGCGGATTCGATGGCGGGGCGCACCAGTTCCAGAGCGTCGCGCAGCGTGTCTTCCGAAAGATCGTTCAGGGAATGCGCCAGGATGTCCGCGACCGCATAAGTGGTTTCGGGCAGGGATTCGCTGTCCAGGTTGGCGACGAAAACGGCCGCGGCACCCGTCGTGCGCAGCAGCGCCTGGCGTTCGTTCATCAGCATTTCGATTTCAGCACGCAGCATCGCGATCTCATCCTGCGTGTGCTGTTCGATGGTCATTTCCCTCTCCTGGCGGCGGCGATTGGCGGACATCCGATAAGGCCATGATGCCACAAACAAAAGGGGCAAGGGACAGGGGATGGGGAGCGGACCGTTCCCAGGCGATTCCATCGCCATTCCTGCTGCCGGCAGCGGGCCGGGAAAGCGCCAGACTAATGCAGGCGGATTACGGCCGAGGGCGGCGGCGAAAGCAAGGGCAGGTTGAGGGCCAGAAGGTGGCGGCCGATGAGGGTCAGCGAGCCCTTGATGCGATTGTTGCCGGTATCGCTGAATTCGAATTCGTAGGTACGTCGAATCCTTCTGCGCCCGTCCTCATCGCGTCCCAGTCCAAGCTTGCGCACCGCAACCGTCCAGTCGAGCAACTGCACGTTCTCCGCTTCGCAGGCCCGGCGCGCAGCGTCCAGCGCCGCATCGCGTGCCTGCAGGGTGTCCATCCAGAACCAGCCGGAGAGAACGAAAATGGCGAGGACGAAGAGTTCAAGCATGGGAAGGCCGTGAATTTCGTGAATACCGTGAATGTCGTATCGCAAGAAAGTGAATGCAATCGCGCTCCGGACAGAAAACCAATCGGTCGGAGGATTCGGTCTTGCCCGGTGTTTTTGCGATATTCACGACATTCACGATATTCACGATTCCTTTATTCCCACCTTCACGAGCTTCGGCGCGAGGATCCGCGCCGCTTCCTTCGGATCGATCCCCACCAGATACCCCCGCTTGCCGCCGTTGATGTAGATCCTCGGCAGCTCGAGGATGGTCTCTTCCATGTAGGTCGGCATTTTCCTGCGGGTGCCGAAGGGCGAGGTGCCGCCGACCACATAGCCGGAATGTCTGTTCGCCGTCTCGGGATTGCAAGGGGCGATCGTCTTGACGCCGATGATTCTCGCGAGTTCCCTGGTGGAGACCTTGAGGTCGCCGTGCATCAGCACGACCAGTGGATTCCTGGCGTCGTCCTCCATGACCAGCGTTTTGACCACCGCGTGCTCGTCGACCCCGAGTTCACGCGCGGAAACCGCGGTACCGCCCTTCTCTTCATATTCGTAGAGATGGTCGCTGAAATCCACCTTGTGCGCGCGCAAGTCACGGACGGCCGCCGTGACCGGTGCCTTGTCCTTGCTCATGTCCTGTCCGTCAGTATCCGGTAGAGCGAATAGAGCATGCCCGCCGTCGCGCCCCAGATATTGCGCTCGCCGTAGGGCATCGAGTAGTAGTGCCGGACGCGTCCGCCCAGTTCGTCCCTGTGCCGGCGATGGTTTTCGGGATCGAGGAAAAATTCGAGCGGCACTTCGAAGATCTCCGCGACTTCGAAAGGATCCGGACTCAGTTCGAAGGGCGGTTCGACCCAACCGACCACAGGCGTAACCCGAAACCCGGTCTGGATGTCGAAATCGGGGAGCCTGCCGATGATATGTACCTGCTCCCGGTCGATGCCGGTCTCCTCTTCGGCCTCGCGCAATGCCGTGGCCACGCGATCCCTGTCGCCCTCATCCACCCGCCCGCCGGGGAAGCTGATCTGGCCCGCGTGGTCGTGGAGATGCGCAGTCCGCTGTGTGAACAGCAGGGTCGGGCCGGCGGGATGGTTGACCACCGGCACCAGCACAGCGGCCGGCACGGGGATGCGTCCAGGCGGATGGGCGTAGAGCGGAAAATCCGCATCGGCAGGCAGGCTCTCCTGCCGGTTCAGGCGTTCCGCGAGCCAGGCGCGGGAAAACGGGCGCGGACCGGAATCGTCAACGGGGGACAACGGCATGCCAACCAGTGTGGGGAGGAGGTTGTTATTTTAACTCGCGGCAGGTATACAATCCTCCAAGGCCCTGCCTTGCGGATTTGCGGGCAGCGTCGAATCCGAGCGCCACAACCCATTCGAGGAGACGAGCATGAAACTGCGCCCCCTGATCGCCGCGATGCTGTTTGCCGTTGCCGGCAGCGCATTTGCCGCGCATTGCCCGATGGACATGAAAAAAATCGACGAGGCCATGTCGAAGAACCCCAGCCTCCCTGCCGACAAGCTCGCCGAGGTGAAGCAGTTGCGCAGCGAAGGCGAGGCCCTGCACAAGGCGGGCAACCACGGCGCGTCCGTGGAGAAGCTTGGCAAGGCGATGTCGATCCTCGGCATCCAATAACCCGCCCGCCGTTTACAACCCCGCTCCGCGACCACGCGCAGCGGGGTTTTGTTTTCAGGGGACCGCAATGAAGTCCGTCTCGTTCCTGCTGTTCGGTGCCGCCATGGCCTGCGCCGCGGCGCGGGCGGACTGCCAGCAGCAGTTGCAGCTGCTGGGGGCCGACCTCAAGGGCGTCACGCTGACCGAAACCCAGAAACAGGATCTCGGCGGGTTGATTGACGATGCGCGCCGCTACTGCTGGGTGCAGCAGGAGCGGACGGCAATGGTCTACATTTCCAGGGCGCGCCGCGCGGCGGGCCTCAGGCCACCTCCCGATGAGTCCGACTGGGAGACCGTGCCGCTCGAATCGCTCGAACAGCGCTAGCGGAAAAACCAGCGAAAAGGTTAAAGGGGAAAGTAAAGGCCCGAAGCAATTCCGCGTTTCACTTTTACCTTTTACCTTTCTCCTATCACCTCAGCCATGGCCGTCAGGCCACGGCGCCTCCACAGGACGACCCCGCCCCCGCCGTGCAGCCGTAGCAGTGATTGGCCGTCACGATCTCGCGCAGGTGCAAGCGATCGGGATCGAAATCGCGGATGTGCCGGGGCGCACCCTGCGCAAGAGGCAGCTCCAGCATCTGGTTGAAATCGCAGTCGTACAACGTGCCATCCCAGCCGACCGACAAGGTATAGCGGCACATCACCCCGGCCGCCGCGGCCGGATTGAAGGCATTGGCCAGCCGCTCCATGTAGCCCTCGTAATTTCCGCTCGTAATCAGGAATTCGAGGAAGCGGCTGATAGGCATGTTGGTGATCGTGTAAAGATTATTGAAGACCACGCCGTGCTGTTTGAGCAATTCCCGCCGGAACTGCGCCTCGATCGCATCCTGCCGCGCGGGAAGAAACGCGCCCACCGGATTATGGACGAGATTGAGGACCAGCCCGCTGCCCCCCTGGCCGTAACCCAGCTCGTTGAGCATCCGCAAGCCGCGGATGGATTTCTCGAATACGCCGTCGCCGCGCTGCGCATCGGTCTGGGCGGAACGGAAATAGGGAAGCGACGCAACCACTTCCACCTCATTGCGTGCCAGAAATGCCGCCAGGTCCGCCTGCGGCGCCAGCTGCAGCACGCTCAGGTTACAGCGGTCCATGACATGCCGTCCCAAGGCCCGCGCCTGCTCCACCATCCAGCGGAAATTCCTGTTCAACTCCGGCGCGCCGCCCGTGATGTCGAGCGTCGGGATGTCCGTGCTGGAAAATGCCTTGATGCACAGCTCCGCGGTTTCTCGAGTCATCTGTTCTTCGCGTTCCGGTCCCGCATCGACATGACAATGCCGGCAACTCTGGTTGCAGAACTTGCCGACGTTGATCTGGAGAACGGTGATTCCCGTGGCGTACAACGGGGCATATCCCGCCTGGGCCATTTTCTGGCCAAAGGGCGGACAGGCGCCTGGGGCGGCGAGTTTCGCCAATTGGTCGCTTGCCGCGGCAAGCGGATCCCGGCGGGAGAGCAGCGTCAGTCCCATGGGTGCAGGCCAGCCGTCACTCTACATCGATAACTTTTCGGCGACGTTGCGCATCTGCACGCCGTGAACCAGCGATGACCCGCCGCGGATCGCGCACGCCACATGCGCCGCCTCGGTCATTTCCTCGACGTTCGAACCCTTTTCCAGGCAGGTCTGGGTATAGGCATCGATGCAGTAGGGACATTGGACGGCATGGGCAACGCCCAGTGCGATGAGGGCCTTCTCGCGTTCGGTCAGCGCGCCGTCCGCAAAGACAGCGCCGTAATACGCCATGAATTTTTCCCAGAGCTCCTGGTTGCCCTTGCCCATGTCGGCGAATTTCGTCAGGTCGTGCGGGTGATAATAAGTCTCCACGTCATCTCCTTGATGTTTCGATTGATCCAGTCAGATTGCCTGAACCGGGTCGCCCGAACTCAGCACGCCGCCTTCGAGAATGCGCGCAATGATGCCGCCGTGTCCCCGCATGGCGTTGTAGCCGCCCTCGCCCAGTACTTCCTCCATCCGCGAGCAAGGATCGCAGGTGCCGCTGCCTTCGAGCAGCACGCCGCCTATGCGGAACTTGCGGTCGCGCAGGGCATATACGTTGATGCCCGATACCAGCACGTTGCGCCGCACCCACTCGGCGCGGACTTCCGTCTTGCCCAGGATTTTCGCCACGGCATCCAGGTGTTCGGCCTGGATCAACGTGACCTGGCGCTTGCCATTGCTCTTCGAAGCGTAGTGGTCTCCGGCGAGGCCGTAGCCCGCGATGGCCTCAGCCTCGTCAACGGTCGTAAGCGGTGCCCGCCTCCCAGGGCGAATGCCGATCCATTCCACCCTGCCCTCGCGCGGGAACCGCGCCATCAGCTTCGCCAGGTCACCGCCCGGATTCATACAGCACACCTTTTGCCACAGGGATCACGGAGCACACAGAGGGGAAAACAGGCCATGAACTGCAGACATGGATCTAGTATTCGTTAACTACACGACCATATTGACTGTTGCTCCTCATATTATCTATCCATTGGTCCCGATTCCTGCATTTCGCTGTGCTTTCTGTGTCCTCTGTGGCTAATTGCCTTTGTTCTTCCCGACCATGTTCTCAGGCCTGACCCATTCGTCGAACTGCTTTTCTGTGACATAACCCAGGGCAAGGGCCGCTTCTTTCAGGTTGGTCCCTTCCTTGTGCGCCTTTTTCGCGATCTGCGCCGCCTTGTCGTAGCCGATATGCGGATTGAGCGCGGTCACCAGCATCAGCGATTCGCGCATCAGTTGCGCGATCCGCTCGACATTGGGTTCGATGCCGACCGCGCAGTTGTCGTTGAAGCTGAGGGCGCCGTCGGCGAGCAGCCGCGCGCTCTGCAGGAAGTTGTGGATGATCACCGGCTTGAATACGTTGAGCTCGAAATTGCCCATCGATCCGCCGACGTTGATCGCCACGTCGTTGCCGAACACCTGGCAGCAGAGCATGGTCAACGCCTCCGACTGCGTCGGATTCACCTTGCCCGGCATGATGGAACTGCCCGGCTCGTTTTCCGGGATGCGCAGCTCTCCGATCCCGCTCCGCGGACCGGAAGCCAGCAGACGGATATCGTTGGCGATTTTCATCAGCGACGCCGCGAGCGTTTTCAGCGCGCCGTGCGCATGCACCAGCGCGTCGTTCGCCGCCAGTGCCTCGAATTTGTTGCGGGCCGAAACGAATGGCCGCCCGGTCTCCTTCTCCAGCTCCTTCGCGACCCGTTGCCCGAATTCGGGATGCGCATTCAGGCCGGTGCCCACGGCCGTTCCGCCGAGGGCCAGTTCGTAAAGGTGCGCAATTGATGCCGTAACGTGCGCAACGCCGTGCTCGAGCTGGGATACGTAACCCGAAAACTCCTGGCCCAGCGTCAGCGGCGTCGCATCCTGCAGGTGGGTGCGGCCGATCTTGACGATGCCATCGAAGGCCTGCGACTTGGCCGCCAGCGTATCGTGCAGCTTCTGCAGCGCGGGAATCAATTTGTCATGCAGCGCGATGACGGCCGCGACATGCATCGCGGTGGGAAACACGTCGTTCGAGGACTGGCCCTTGTTGACGTCGTCGTTCGGATGCACGAGGCGCTTCTCTCCGCGCTCGCCGCCAAGCAATTCCGAGGCACGATTGGCGAGCACCTCGTTCATGTTCATGTTGGTCTGGGTGCCGGAGCCGGTCTGCCAGACCACCAGGGGAAACTCCCGCTCATGCCGTCCGGCGATGATTTCGTCCGCTGCATCGACGATGGCGCCGCCCTTCTTCGCGTCCAGAAGCCGCAGGTCCGTGTTAACGACCGCGCAGGCCCGCTTCACCCGCGCCAGGGCATGGATCAGTTCGGCGGGCATGCGCTCGCCGGAAATGCGGAAATTCTGCAGGCTGCGCTGGGTTTGCGCGCCCCATAGGCGGTCGGCGGGGACTTCGATCTCGCCGAAGGTGTCGCGCTCGATTCGATTGCTCATGTCTTCGCCCGCAGAGACAAGAGAAAAGGGAAAAAAGAAAAGGTATGGGCCTCAGGCGTCATCTTTTCTCCTTTCTCTCGTCTCTTTTCTCTCGCAACTACCAGGGAATCGGTTTCTTGTCCCGAAAGAACCCGCCCGTCGGGCCATCGTGGGGCAGCATCGCCAGCCAGACCGCGGTCTCCGCGCCCTTCTCGATGCTGCGTTCCGCTTTCGGGCCGCCCATGTCGGTCCGCACCCAGCCCGGGCACATGGAATTCACCAGTATGTTGTCGTCCGTGCCGGCTGTCGCGAGCATCCGTGTCAGGGCGTTCAAGGCCGTTTTCGATACGCGATAGGCGGATACGCCGTCGCCCATCTCTTCCAGCTGCCCGAGGCCGCTCGACAGGTTCACCACCCTGCCGTAGCGATGCTTCTGCATCAGCGGAACCAGCGCCTGGCTCATCCGCAGCGGACCGTAAAAATTGGTCTCCAGCGTCTCGCGAAACAGGTCCTCTTTTTCGTCCACCACGCTGGTGTCGTATTTCCCGAGCAGGATGCCGGCATTGTTGACCAGCACGTCCACGCGGTCGTGCTCGCGTTCGAGGTACTTCGCGATCGCCGCGACGCTTTTTCTCTGCGTCACATCGAGCTCATGAAAAAGCACGTCGAGGCCCTCTTTTTGCAATGCGCCCCGGGCCTTGTGGCCTTTCGCTGCATCCCGGCTGGTCAGCACGACGCGCAGGCCCTTGCGCGCCAGCTGGCGGCAGACTTCCAGGCCGATTCCTTTATTGCCGCCGGTCACCACCGCCAGCCGCTTGTCCATCGTCGCCATGTTTCCGATCGCTCCTGTTTCCGCCCGGCACGCCCGTCGGTCCCACAGTCTAGCGTCTCCGGATGGGCGATACGATGCCTGGCTTCCCGCGCGCAGGACCTTCGCTGCGCGCCAACCGCTCCTGGCGAAAGCCGGCAAATGGCCCCGTTCCCGGTGACGTCGACACGTGCCCCTGCCGTCCGTCGAGTGCCACGAATCCGTCTCGGGCTGCGCGATCAGCCGGGGACATCGCGCTCGCCATCCTCGTCGACCAGCCTGGCGAGGCGCCATTTCCTGACAGAATTGATGGTCCAGAGACGGGTCGCAAGCCGCAGGTCGTCGAGGCTGACCCAAGCCTCCTCGATTTCCCCGCGGTTGAGGAGCCAGCGGCGAAACACCCCGGGCAGCAAGCCCGCTTCGCCTCGCGGCGTCATCTTGCGGCCATCGAGCTCCAGCACAAGGTTCGCAATCGTCGTTTCCGTGACTTCCTGGCGCGGGTTCCACAGTATCACGTCGTCGCAACCGGTCCGCGTTGCCCGGGCACGCTCGTACACGCCTCGATGGGTGGTCTTGTGGTAAAGAAACCGGTTCGCCGGGTCGACGGGCTCGGCCGCGAGGCGCAGCCGCACCGGCTGCGATGATTCGGCGATCGGCTCCGCCTCGAGGCTGGTCGAGCCGTCCCCTCCGACCAGCAGTCGGACACGGTGGGGGACCGGTGGCAGGCCGGCGACGGCCTCGCCAAGGCGAATCTCGATGCGGGCGGAATCCAGCCGGATGCCGAAATAATCCGCCGATTCGGCCAGGCGCCGCAAATGCAGGTCGACGAGAAAATATCCCGCCGCCGGCTCCCACAGCATCGTCTCCAGCAGGGAGAACCTCGGGGGCGGTTCGGAGACCAGGCGCGCCTTGATCCGGCACTCTTCGTACTCGGATTCGCTGCGTGAATCCCAAACGATGCCGCCGCCCACGCCGTATTCCATGGCCCCCGTGCGGCGATCGACCACCGCCGTCCGGATGGCCACGTTGAACTGCGCCCGGCGGCGCGGGGCGATGTAGCCGATGCACCCTGTGTACACGCCGCGAGGATCCGCTTCCAGATCCGCGATGATCCCGGTCGTTCGGATCTTCGGCGCTCCGGTGATGGATGCAGCGGGAAACAACGCCCGTAAAACATCGACGACCGGCTTCTCCGTCTGCGCGCTCACGGTGGACGTCATCTGCCACAGCGTCGGATAGCGTTCCAGGTCGAAAAGCCCCTCGACCCTCACGCTCCCCGCCCGGGCCACGCGATTCAGGTCGTTGCGGACCATGTCGACGATCATCACGTTCTCCGCGCGGTCTTTTTCCGAGGCCGCCAGCCGGCGCGAGCATTCGAGGTCGTCGGATTGGGTCGTCCCTCGGGCCGCCGTCCCTTTCATGGGACGGCTGACAAGGCGGTGTCCCTCGAGACGGAAGAAGAGTTCGGGCGAAGCGGAACAAACTGCAAGGTCGCCGCACTCGAGGTAAGCGCCGAAACCAGGATCGCCGAACTGCAACATGCGCGAGAACAGCGCTCGCGGCGTCCCGACGAGCTGCGATCGCAGGCGGAAAGTGAAGTTCGCCTGGTAGGTTTCGCCCGCTGCGATGAGATCGCGGACGCGCTCCACGGCGCGATCGTACTCCGGCCTTCCGATCGAAGATTGCCAGTCATGCGCGGGTGTGCGGGCCGACGGCCAGGAAGGCTCGGCAATGAGCCTGGGCGGCGGGAACAGGCCCATCCAGACCAGCGGGCAAGCGCGCGGCGCATGCGCCCGAATCGCCGGATCGAAGGCAGGGGCTGCCTCGTAGCTGATGAATCCGGCCGCCCACAGCCCTTCCGCGTTCACGCGTGCCTCGAGTTGCACCAGCCTTGGGATCACGTCCTCGACGCGATCGGCCGCCAGCACCGCCCGGATCTCATCGAACCGCCACCAGCCTCCCGCATCGCGGTCCTGGATGAGCAGGACCGGCGCGTCATCCCCCGGGATTGACGAAATCAAGGATTCGCTACCGAGGCAAGGGGATCAAGCTCCTCGCTGAGGGAACGAGGCGGAATGGCTCGCGGAAAAATAGTGACGCGGCTCCATGCGCTCGATCGCGTGGCGATACTCGTGGGCGGGAGTGTGGTCGGGCATGGTTGCGTCTCCTGAAAGTGCTGCTTCCCGGATGTTACGCCTCCGCCCGCGCGGTCGCCCAGCCGCTCGTCAGCGCAGGTCCGCCAGGGGATGCTCCGCAGGCTTCCAGGGCGACTGGAAATAGCCTTCCACCCATTCCGGCGCCACCTGCGCCAGCGTCGCCGGCTGCCATTTCGGCTTCTGGTCCTTTTCGATCAGCAGCGCGCGTATGCCCTCGGCCAGATCGTGCCGGGTCGCGCAATGCAACGCGGCGACCAGCTCCATCCTGAATACGTCCGCCAGGGAAAGATGGCGCGCCCGGCGCAGCAGCTCATGGGTGAGCGCGGCCGTGCTCGGCGACCCGGAGGCCAGTGTTGCGGCAGCGCGGGTCAGCCATG
>DASVNF010000014.1:0-6810 GCA_036384015.1 Burkholderiales bacterium | reverse complement strand
CTTGCAGGACAGCAAATCGCGGCATTGCTTTTCGAAGGCATCGATCTCACCCAGGACGGCCTCGATGTCCTCCCGCTGCTGTTGCAGGATGGCGCGACGCTTCTCCAGCACCTGGAGAAAGCGCTCGAGCTGGGCGTGGTCGTCCCCGGTCGAGTCATACATGTCGATCAACTCGCGGATTTCGACGAGCGAAAAGCCGAGGCGCTTGCCCCGCACCGTGAGCTTCAGGCGAACCCTGTCGCGGTGGCCATAGACCCGTGTCCGGCCGGCACGCTTGGGCGCGAGCAGACCATGATCCTCGTAGAAGCGGATAGCCCGGGTGGTCAGGCCGAACTCGCGCGCGAGGTCGGTAATGGAGTAAGTCGTGTCAGGCATGCAATCCGCAGTTTACGTAAACGTAAAGTAGAATTCGAGTATAGCGCGGACGCCGCCCGCAGCATCAAACTCTGCAGATGACCCACCCCTCCAGCACCGTAGTTGCCATTGCGCCTGCAAGTCCGCCGGGACTCGCTTTCCCGCACCCCAATCCGGTTTCCCCGGGATCGGTACAGGAAGTCGCCCCGGGCGTGTACTGGCTGCGCATGCCGCTGCCGTTCGCGCTCGATCACATCAATCTGTGGCTGTTGCGCGACGGCGACGGCTGGACCGCGGTCGATTGCGGCATTGCGCTCGAGGAAACGCAGGCGCACTGGGACCGGATCCTCAAAGAAGTCATTGGCGATGCCGGCCTGTCCCGGGTGCTGGTGACGCATTTCCATCCCGACCATTTCGGCAATGCCGGTTGGCTGACGCGCCGATTCAGCGCACCGCTGTGGATGACGGAAGCGGATTACCTGACCGCACACGCGCAATACCAGACCCACGCCGGACACGGGTCGGATGCGGCCGCGCAACTGTTCGCGCAACACGGTCTGGACGCCGAGCGGGTCGCCGCTGTCGCCGGCCGCGGCAATTCCTATCGCAAGATCGTATCCGAGCCGCCGACCCGGTTCATGCGCATCATGGAAGGCGATGAAATCGCCATCGGCGGCAATCGCTGGCGCGTCATCATCGGCTACGGCCATGCGCCCGAGCATGCGTCGTTGTATTGCGAAGCGCTGGGCGTGGTGATTTCCGGCGACATGCTGCTGCCCAAGATCAGCACCAACGTCAGCGTGTGGCCGACCGAACCCGAGGGCGATCCGCTGAGACTGTTCTTGCGTTCGATCGACCGGTTCCTGGAAATCGACGAAGACACCCTGGTGCTGCCTTCCCACGGATTGCCGTTTCGCGGTGCGCATGCGCGCGTGCAGATGCTGCACGATCATCATCGCGATCGCCTGGCTGAGGTAATGGAGGCCTGTGCCTTTCCCGCTACCGCGGCGGATCTGTTGCCGGTGCTGTTCCGGCGCAAGCTGGACACTCACCAGACCTTTTTCGCGATGGGCGAAGCCATTGCCCATCTTCATTATCTGTGGCACCAGGGGCGCGTGCGCCGCACCTCGGACGCCGACGGCATCTACCGTTTCGTCCGCATGCCTGGATGAAAGTCGACGGCATTCCGTATCGCAGCATCTGGCGCGACGGCAATGACGTCGGCATCATCGACCAGACGCGGCTGCCTTTCGATTTCCACACCTTGCGCCTGGAAAGCATCGAACAGATTGCGCACGCGATCCGGTCGATGCAGGTCCGCGGCGCACCGCTGATCGGAGCGACCGCGGCATATGGCATTGCGCTGGCCATGGCGCAAGACAGTTCCGACGCGAATCTGGAACATTCGGCAGCGATGCTGGCCGCAACCCGGCCGACCGCTGTGAACCTGCGCTGGGCGATCGAGCGGTTGCTCGCACGAATCTCGCCCGTGGTACCGGCTTCGCGCTCGCAGGCCGCATGGAATGAAGCGGAAGCGATAGCGGCGCAGGACATCGCGCTCAATCTCGCGATCGGCGGTCACGGGACGTCCCTGCTGCGCGCCGCCGCAAATAGAAAGGGCCGGGTGAACGTCCTCACCCATTGCAATGCCGGCTGGCTCGCGACCGTCGATGTCGGAACGGCGCTGGCACCGATCTATCTTGCGCACGATCAGGGTATCCCGGTGCATGTCTGGGTGGACGAGACGCGACCGCGCAACCAGGGCCTGCTGACCGCATGGGAACTGTCCCGGCACGGCGTGCCCAACACCCTGATCGCCGACAACGCCGGCGGGCACCTGATGCAGCATGGAGAAGTGGATATGGTGATTGTCGGCGCGGATCGGGTCAGCGCCGGCGGCGATGTCTGCAACAAGATCGGCACTTATCTGAAAGCGCTCGCCGCGAAGGACTGCGGCGTGCCGTTTTATGCCGCCGTACCCGGCCCGACGATCGACTGGTCGGTGGCCGACGCCCTGAAGGAAATTCCCATCGAGCAGCGCGGACAGGAAGAGGTGCTGCTGGTGCAGGGACGGACGAGCGATGGCCGGCTGGACAAGGTCAGAATCGGCGCGGAGGGCATGACAGCGGCGAATCCGGCCTTCGACGTCACACCGGCCCGGCTTGTCACCGCGATCATCACCGATCGGGGCATCGCTCCAGCCACCCGCGAAGGCCTGGCGGGCCTCTACAGGGACAAGGCGGCGTGACCGAACTGGGGTTGCGCAAGCAGGTCATTGCGACCGCGCGGGGGATGAACGCACTCGGCATCAATCGCGGCAAATCCGGCAATGTCAGCGCGCGCTGGAAGTCGGGATTCCTGGTCACGCCTTCGGGCCTGGCCTATGAAAAGACCAAACCCGCGGACGTCGTATTCGTGGATGCGAAGGGCAGGGCGACCGGCAAGCGTGAGCCGTCGTCGGAATGGCGGTTCCATCACGACATTTACCGGACGCGACCCGAGTGCCTGGCCGTGGTGCACACGCATTCCAGCTTCGCCACTTCGCTGGCCTGTCTGCGCATGGAAGTCCCGGCCTTCCACTATATGATCGCGGTTGCGGGCGGCCACAACATCCGCTGCGCGCCATATGCGACGTTCGGTACGCAGGAACTCTCGGACAACGCGCTGGCGGCCCTCAAGGGAAGGAAAGCCTGCCTGCTCGCGAATCACGGCGCAATCGCCCTCGGCGCAGACCTCGATGCGGCACTGGCCCTCGCGGTGGAAATCGAATCGCTGTGCGAGCAATACTGGCGGGCGCTGCAGATCGGCAAGCCGGTCATCCTGCCCGATGAGGAAATGGCCGCGGTCACCGACAAATTCCGCACTTACGGCAGACCGGCTCCCGGGAAAAAAAAGACATGATCCCGCTGGATTCCATGCTGGTCTTCTTCGCCGCCAGCGCGTTGCTGGCCCTGGCACCGGGACCGGACAACATTTTCGTGCTCACATTGTCCGCGTTGCATGGACGTAGGGCGGGCTTGCTGGTGACGCTGGGCCTGTGCACCGGTCTGGTCGGCCACACGCTGGCGGTCACGCTCGGCATCGCCGCCCTCTTCCAGGCATCGGCGCTCGCGTTTACCGTGCTGAAGGTCGTCGGCGCGTGTTATCTCCTGTATCTCGCCTGGGGCGCATTCCGCGCGGCGGCAACGCCGATAGAGGCCAGGCCTGACGTTCCATTGAACGGCTGGCAGCTCTATCGCCGCGGCATCGTCATGAACCTGACCAACCCGAAGGTTTCGGTTTTCTTTCTCGCCTTCCTACCGCAGTTCGCCGATCCGGTGCGCGGCAGCCTCACGCTGCAATTGATTCTGCTGGGTGGAACCTTCATGCTCGCCGCGCTGCTCGTGTTCAGCAGCATCGCTGCCGTTGCGGGCTCGCTCGGCAGCTGGCTGAACCGCCCTGCCCGCGCGCAGATCATCATGAACCGGATTGCCGGCACCATCTTCGTGGCACTGGCGCTGAAACTCGCAACGACGGAACGCTAGCTGGCTTGCGCATGCGGCCGGATGCGCTTAGCGTAGCGCTCATGGCCGAATCCAGATCCAATCCGCCCGAAACACCGGTCGACCAGACCGAGATCGCGCGCACGTTCGCCGAGATTGCGCTGCGCAGCAAACACCTGGTCGAAAACTACTATGCGGCGCAGAAGGGGCAGAACGCCGAAGAATCCGCGGACGACCTCGGCGTAAGCAAGGCATTCAGCCAGTTAGCTGCGAAGCTCATGAGCGACCCGTTGAAGCTTGCGGAAGCCTCGATGCGCATGTGGCACGACTATTTCGTCCTGTGGCAAAGCACCATGCGCAAGGCCGTCGGCGAAACCCCGGCTCCGGCTGCGGAACCCGCGAAGGCGGATAACCGGTTCCGCAGCGAGCTCTGGCAGAACAACCTGCTGTTCGACTACATCAAGCAGTCCTACCTGATCGCATCGCAAAACATCCAGAGCACGGTCGCCGAAGTCGAGGGACTGGATGCGCAGACCGCGCGCAAGGTCAAATTTTTCACGCGCCAGTACGTGGATGCCCTGGCGCCGACCAATTTCGTGATGACCAATCCCGAAGTCCTGAAGACCACCCTGGAGACCGGCGGCAAAAACCTGCTCGACGGCCTCAATCATCTGCTGCAGGACCTGGATCGCGGCCACGGCAAGCTGGCGATCAGCATGACCGATTACAAGGCCTTCAAGCTCGGCGAGAACGTCGCCACCACGCCGGGCAAGGTGGTTTTCCAGAACGACCTCATGCAGTTGATCCAATACCAGCCGACCACCGCGAAAGTGCAGAGCCGGCCGCTGCTGATCGTGCCGCCCTGGATCAACAAGTATTACATCCTCGACCTGCGCCAGAAGAACTCCTTTATCCGCTTCGCGCTCGACCAGGGCATCACGGTATTCGTCATCTCCTGGGTCAATCCCGACAGGAAACTGGCGCACAAGACCTTCGACGACTACATGCTCGAAGGCCCGGTCGCCGCATTGAGCGCGATGGAACAGGCCACCGGCGAAAAGGATTTCAACCTGATCGGCTACTGCCTCGGGGGCACGCTGTCCGCGGGAATGCTGGCGTGGATGGCGGAGAAGGATGACGCGCGGGTGAAAAGCGTGACGTTTTTCACCACGCTCATCGATTTTTCCGAGCCGGGCGAACTCGGCGTATTCGTCGACGAGGAATCGGTTTCGAGCCTGGAAAAGAAAATGACGGAGCGCGGCTATCTGGAAGGTGCGGAAATGGCCACGACGTTCAACATGCTGCGCGCCAACGACCTGATCTGGTCCTTCGTGGTGAATAACTATCTCCTGGGCAAGGAGCCGTTCCCGTTCGACCTGCTTTACTGGAACTCGGACGCCACGCGCATGCCGGCGAAAATGCATACGTTCTACTTGCGCAACATGTACATCAGGAACGGTTTGCGCGAGCCCGGCTGTATTTCTCTGGCGGGTGTCCCGATCGATCTTTCCAAAGTGAGGATCCCGGCTTATTTCATTTCCACGGTCGAAGACCACATCGCCCCATGGAAGACAACGTACCTCGGCGCGCAACTGCTGAAGGGTCCGGTGCGCTTCGTGCTGGGCGGCTCGGGGCATATCGCGGGAATCGTCAATCCCCCCGCGGCGAACAAGTACTGGTTCTGGACCAACGACAAGCTGCGCGAGTCGGCGGATGAGTGGCTGGCGACGGCGCAGAAGAACGAAGGCTCGTGGTGGAACGACTGGGCGGGCTGGATCGCCGGATTCGGCGGCGACCAGGTTCCGGCACGCCAGCCGGGCGAGGGCAAGCTCGCAGTGCTCGAGGACGCACCCGGCAGCTACGCGAAGCTGCGGCTGGACGCGCAATCCGCCGAGAAACCGGCAAAGGAGAAGCTGCGCAAGATCCCGGGCGGAAAAAGCGGCAACGCCGGCTCCAGTTAGCGCAGCAAGTCCCGAAACGCTCTCTTCCCCCGGCTACCCCTGGTCACCGCTGCGTCATGTTGACCAACCCTGCATTCTGTATACAATATACAGAATCGAATCTTTGCCTACACCTATGGCAAGCATCAGCCCCATCGGCGTTGCACCGGATCTCACCGAACAGGTTTATCAGCGCCTGCTGAACGCCATTTGCGAAGGCGATCTGGCGCCGGGGGCGCGGCTCACCCAGGAGGAACTGGCCGCCACGCTGAACGTTTCCCGCCAGCCCGTCCTGCAGGCGCTGCGCATGCTCAAGAAGGATGGCTTCGTGGTGGACACCGGCCGCCGGGGATTGATGGTGCTGCCGCTCGGCGCCCAGACCATTTCCCACATCTACGAAGTCCGCTCCGTCCTCGACGGGCTTGCAGCACGGCTCGCGACCCTGGCGAAAGCCAAAGTCGACCTCGGCGTGATCGCCGAAGGCCGCAAAGCCGCCGCGGGGGCGCGGATCGGCGCCATGATCGATGCCGACATGCGCTTTCATAATCTGATCTACAGCGCCTCGGGCAATCCGCTGATCGCCGAAACGGCCAATCATCACTGGCGGCACATCCGCCGCGCCATGGGCGCCGTGCTGCAGGAGGCGCGCGTGCGTGATTCCGTCTGGGACGAACACGAAGCCATTCTCAAGGCCATCAACCGCGGCGATGCGGACCGGGCCGAACGGCTGGCGCGCGGCCATGGCGAGGAAGCCGGCCATCACTTGAGCGACCAGTTACGCAAACAGCTGCGCGAAGTTTCCTGAAGCCGGATCAACAGAAAATCTGCAAGGAGTAAAGCATGGAACTGACCAAGGATCAGCTGGAACACTTCGACCGCGAGGGCTACCTGTTTTTTCCGGCCCTGTTCACCGGACAGGAGATAAAGGTGCTGCTGGACGAAGTCCCGGCGTTGTATGCGCAGCGGCGGCCGGAGAACGTGCGGGAAAAAGACAGCGATGCCGTGCGCACGAATTTCGCCGCCCACATGTACAG
>DASVNF010000013.1:0-15819 GCA_036384015.1 Burkholderiales bacterium | reverse complement strand
AGGTCGAGATGGCGTGCGTGATAGCGGCTGATGTAGTTATTCCACTTGAAGTCGCGGTCGTCCTCGCCCTGGTCCCAGAAGCGGGCCGCGCGCACGCCGTGGACCATGGAACGGTAATTCAGCACGGGCAGGTCGAAGCCGCTGCCATTCCAGGAGACCAGTTGCGGCGTGTATTTTTCGATGCCGTCGTAGAACCGCTGCAGCAGGAGCTTTTCCGGTTCACCCGGTTCCCCGAGCGACCAGACGCGAAAGCTGTCGCGGTCGCGCAGGGCGCAGGAAATCGCCACCACCCGGTGCAGGTGCAAAGGCAGGAAGTCGCTGCCGGTGAGCTCGCGCCTGCGATCGAAGGCCGCCTGCGCGATTTCGGCGGCGGTCGCCGTCGGCGCGTGAGCGTTGAGGCGGCGCAAACCCTCGACGTCGGGGATGGTTTCGATATCGAAGACAAGAATCGGGGTCATCTGCGCGGACAGGTCGTTTGTCGATTTGCAACGGCCCGTCAGGATACCGGAAACGGCCCGTCGTCTTCCATCGGCGACACCTGCCGGCCGCCGTGACGCGCAGCAGCACGGGCGGACGGCCGCTGCGGAATCTCCGATGCTAAACTGGTGTCAAAGCGGGAATCTGACGCCAAGAGGAGAGTTTGTGGAATCGCTTGCCGGCCGCGACGCCGTTTTGCAGGACGCCGTTAAGTTCCCGCCCTACGTGAAGAACCGCCGCTTGCGCGAATGGGTGGCAGAAGTCGCGGCCCTGGCGCGTCCGCAGCGCATTCACTGCTGCGACGGTTCCCAGGCCGAATACGACGCGCTCTGCGCAGACCTCGTGTCGGGCGGAACCCTGAAGCGCCTCAACCCCGCCAAACGCCCCAACAGCTATCTCGCGCTGTCCGACCCATCCGACGTGGCCCGGGTGGAGGACCGCACTTTCATCTGCAGCAGGGACGCGCGCGACGCCGGGCCCACCAACAACTGGATGGATCCCGCGGCGATGAAGCACAAGCTGCGGGCGTTGTTCGACGGCAGCATGACGGGACGCACGCTGTATGTCGTGCCTTTCTCGATGGGGCCGATCGGCTCGCCGCTATCGCTGGTCGGCGTGCAATTGACGGATTCTGCCTACGTCGCCGTCAGCATGCGCATCATGGCGCGCATGGGCCGCCCCGTCCTGGATGCGCTCGGCACGGACGGCAGCTTCGTTCCCTGCCTGCATTCCGTCGGCATGCCGCTGGCCGCTGGACAAAAGGACGTGTCCTGGCCCTGCAACCGGGAGCACAAGTACATCGTGCATTTCCCGGAAGAGCAGGCGATCTGGTCCTTCGGCAGCGGCTATGGCGGCAACGCCCTGCTGGGCAAGAAATGCCTCGCGCTGCGCATCGCCTCCAGCATCGGGCGCAAGGATGGGTGGATGGCGGAGCACATGTTGATCCTCGGTGTGGAGTCGCCGCAGGGCGAAAAAACCTATGTCGCCGCCGCCTTCCCCAGCGCCTGCGGCAAGACCAATTTCGCGATGATGATTCCGCCGGCGGCGTTCAAGGGCTGGAAAGTCACCACGGTGGGAGACGACATTGCCTGGATCAAGCCGGCATCCGACGGGACGTTGCGGGCCATCAATCCGGAATACGGATTCTTCGGCGTCGCACCGGGCACTTCGCAGCAATCCAACCCCAACGCGATGGCGACCCTGCGGGCCAATTGCATATTCACGAACGTGGCCGAAACCCCCGATGGCGATGTCTGGTGGGAAGGCATGACCGACGAGCCGCCGCCGCACCTCACCGATTGGCAAGGCCAGCCCTGGACGCCCGCATCAGGACGCAAGGCCGCGCATCCGAATGCACGCTTCACCGTCCCCGCTTCGCAGTGCCCTTCCCTCGACGCGGACTGGGAGAATCCGGACGGCGTACCGATATCCGCCTTCATCTTCGGCGGCCGTCGCAGCGAGACGATTCCCCTCGTGACCGAAAGCCAGTCCTGGATCGACGGAGTCTATGCCGCGGCGACGCTAGGCTCGGAAACCACGGCGGCCGCAACGGCAAAGGTCGGCCAGGTCCGGCGCGATCCCATGGCGATGCTGCCGTTCTGCGGTTATCACATGGGCGACTACTTCGGGCACTGGCTGCGGATGGGACAGGCACTGAAACAGCCGCCCCGCATTTTCTGCGTCAACTGGTTCCGGAAGGGCGCGGACGGCCGCTTCCTGTGGCCCGGGTACGGCGAGAACATGCGCGTGCTCAAATGGATCGTGGATCGCTGCCAGGACCGCATCGGGGCGGCGGAAAGCCCGCTCGGATGGATACCCCGGCACGACGATCTCGAATGGCTGGGACTCGACCTGCCGCCGGCAAGCTTCCGCGAGCTCATGGCGCTGGATCGCAATGCGTGGCTGGACGAACTGGAACTGCACGAGGAACTGTTCGCCCGGCTCGAGGATCGGCTGCCGGAAGAACTCAGTCGCCGGCGCGAAAATCTGGCGGCGCGCCTGAGACAGCCAACCGGGAACTGGACGCCAGGTTCCGAACCTTACGCGGCGGGGAATACGCCCGTCGACAGGTAACGGTCGCCGCGATCGCAGACGATGGTGACGATGGTTGCGTTGCGGACCTTCGCCGACACCTGCAGGGCCGCCCACAGCGCGCCGCCCGATGAAATACCGGCGAAGATGCCCTCCTCCTTCGCCAGTCTGCGCGCCATTTCCTCGGCGTCGCCCTGGGCGACCTCGACGACCTGATCGACGCGGTCGCGGTCGAATATCTTAGGCAAGTAGGCTTCCGGCCACTTGCGGATGCCCGGGATCTGCGATCCCTCGGTCGGCTGGCAGCCCACGATCCGGATCGCCGGGTTCTTCTCCTTGAAATAGCGGGAACAGCCCATGATGGTGCCGGTGGTGCCCATGCTGCTGACGAAATGCGTGATCTGGCCGCTGGTATCGCGCCAGATCTCCGGTCCCGTACCCTCGTAGTGCGACAACGGATTGTCGGGATTCGCAAACTGGTCGAGGATCAGGCCTTCGCCGCGCGCCTGCATGGCCTCGGCGACGTCCCGTGCCTTCTCCATCCCGCCGTCCCTGGGCGTCAGCACGAATTTCGCCCCGAACGCGGCCATGCTCTGGCGCCGCTCCACGGTCAGATGCTCGGGCATCACCAGGACCATCTTATAGCCGCGCATCGCCGCGACCATCGCCAGGGCGATGCCGGTATTGCCGCTGGTGGCCTCGATGAGCGTGTCGCCGGGCTTGATCTGCCCGCGCTCTTCCGCGCGCCGGATCATCGACAACGCGGGCCGGTCCTTCACCGAGCCGGCGGGATTGTTACCCTCCAGTTTGGCCAGGATGACGTTGGTGGTATCTCCCGGGACGCGTTTCAGGCGCACCAGCGGGGTATTGCCCACGAAATCATCGAGGGTCTTGTAGGCGTTTACGGGATTTCGGTCCATGTGGATATCATACGCTCCGCTCCGCAAGGCAGCCCGGAAGCGGCCTGAGCGATGTCAGTCGCCGGAAGATTCGATCAGCCACTCGACGTAACGCGATACCCCGGTCTGCACGTTGAAGAACGGCGCGTCGTAACCCGCGCTGCGCAGGTCGGCGAGGTCGGCCTCCGTGAAGCTCTGGTATTTGCTTTTCAGGCCCGCGTGGAACGGCACGTACTCGATGACGCCCTGGCGGGTCAGGTCTGCGAGCGACAGCGGATTTTCCCCGGCTTCCGCGCGCAGCGCATTGATGGTGGCGACGGCGACATCGTTGAAGGTTTGCGACGCGCCGGTCCCGCAATTGAATATGCCGGCCTTCTTCGGATTGTCGAGGAAATACAGGTTGACCTTCACGGCATCCTCGACGGAAATGAAATCGCGCCGCTGTTCGCCCGCGGCATAGTTGCCGCTGCCTTCGAACAGCTTGACCTTGCCGGTTTCGCGATACTGGTTGTAGCAGTGGTACGCCACCGAGGCCATGCGTTCCTTGTGCGCCTCGCGCGGCCCATAAACGTTGAAATAGCGCAACCCGACCACTTGCGCCGTGTTCTCGTCCCAGCGCCGGCGCACCACCTGGTCGAACAGGAACTTCGAGTAGCCGTACACGTTCAGCGGATGCTCGTTTTCCCTGTTCTCCTTGAAGACCGGTCCCGCCCCGTAGACCGCCGCGGATGACGCGTAGATCAGCGGCACCGACTCCGCCTGGCAGTAAGCCAGCAGATCCACCGAGTAGCGGTAGTTGTTCTCCATCATGTAGCGCCCGTCGGTGTGCATGGTGTCCGAGCAGGCGCCCTGGTGCAGGATCGCCGCGAGATCACCGTCGAAGGACCCGGCATCGAGCGCCGCGCGGAAATGGTCCTTGTCGAGATAGTCGGCAATATCGCAATCGGCCAGGTTGCGGAATTTTTCGGCGCGGCCGAGATTGTCGACGGCAAGAATATTGGACTCGCCGCGCTCGTTCAGCGCCTTGACGATGTTGGAGCCGATAAAACCTGCCGCTCCCGTTACAACGATATACATGTTCAGGCTCCGCGGCGGGTTTCAGTGAAGGCTAATGCGCCCTGGCGCGTTATGCCGGAGCTAAAACCTGCCGCTCCCGTGACAACGATATACATGTTCGGTCCGTTCAGGAAAACAGTTCTTCGGAATGGACGACGGCCGTGCCCAGCTTGCCGACCACGATGCCCGCCGCCTTGTTCGCCAGCTGTACGGCCTGGGCGAAGTCCGCCCCGGCGGCAAGCATCACGCCAAGCATTGCGATGACCGTGTCGCCCGCTCCGCTAACATCGTACACTTCGCGGGCGACGGTCGGCACGTGCAGCCGCTCGCCCTTGCGGTAAAGCGTCATGCCTTCTTCGCTGCGCGTCACCAGCAAGGCCTCGAGGCCGAGGTCGCCGCGCAGTTTCTGCGCGCGCGCCGTCAGGTCGTCCTCGTCCTTCCAGCGCCCCGCCACCTCGCGAAACTCCGCTCGGTTCGGCGTCAGCAGTGTTGCCCCGCGATAGCGGGCATAGTCGTCGCCCTTGGGATCCACCAGCACCGGCTTGCCGGCGGCCCGCGTCAGCCCGATCATGCGTTCGATGTGCTTCAGGCCGCCCTTGCCATAATCGGACAGGATGACCGCATCGGTCTCCGGCAGCCGCGACTCGAAATCCGCCAGTTTCGCGGACAACACCTCATGACCGGGTTCGGTTTCGAAATCGACCCGCAGCAGCTGCTGCTGGCGGCCGATGACGCGCAACTTGATGGTGGTCGCCAGGTCGGGATCGCGGTGCAACTGTCCGGAAATCGAATCGGCTTCCAGCAATCTCTGGATGCAATCCGCAGCCTCATCCTGCCCCACAACGGACAGCAGCGCGGCCTGTGCCCCGACCGCGGCGATGTTGCGCGCCACGTTGGCCGCGCCCCCCAGCCGCTCCTCGGTGCGTCCGACCTTGACGACCGGCACCGGCGCCTCCGGCGAAATCCGGCTCACCTCCCCGAACCAGTAGCGGTCGAGCATCACGTCGCCGACCACCAGGACCCGCGCCTTGACCAGGGTTTGCGGTTTTATCTGCATTTACCAGTCGCTCGTCATGTGTCGCGCGGACTCACGGCCTGCCGACCGAGAAATATTCGACCCCGGCGGCGCGCATCAGCGCGGGATCGTAGAGATTGCGCCCGTCGAAAACCACCGGCGTCTTGAGGCGCTTTTTCATGTCTTCGAAATCGGGACTGCGAAATTCCTTCCATTCGGTGACGATGATAAGGGCATCCGCCCCATCGAGTGCCGCCGTGGTCGACGACGCGAAGCGGACGCCGGGCTCCTTGGCGAACACGCGTTTGGCCTCTTCCATGGCGACGGGATCGTACACATTGACGGTGGCCCCGCGGGATAGCAGTCCGTTGATGACGACCCGGCTGGGCGCCTCGCGCATATCGTCCGTATTGGGCTTGAACGACAGGCCCCAGATCGCAAATGTCCTGCCGTCCAGCTGTTCGCCGAACCGGATGCGCACCTTCTCCAGGATGCGCTGCTTCTGTGTCCGGTTCACCTTCTCCACGGCATCGACGATGGTGAGCTGCATGCCGTACTCGCCGGCGGTATGCTGCAGCGCCTGGATGTCCTTGGGAAAGCAGGAACCGCCGTAACCCACGCCGGCGTAGAGAAAATGGTAGCCGATGCGCTGATCGGAGCCGATGCCGTTGCGGACCGCCTCGACATTGGCGCCCAGCTTCTCCGCCAGATTGGCAAGTTCGTTCATGAAGGAAATCCGCGTCGCCAGCATGGCGTTGGCCGCGTACTTTGTCAGTTCCGCCGACCGCGTATCCATGACCAGCATGCGATCGTGATTGCGCAGCAGCGGATTGTAGAGCTGGCGCATGGCCTGGGTGGCGCGCTCGTCGGAACTGCCGACGACGATGCGGTCGGGTCGCATGAAGTCGTTCACCGCGGCGCCTTCCTTGAGGAACTCGGGATTGGAAACCACGCCGAAGGCGATGTTCAATCCGCGGCGCTTCAGCTCCTCCTCGATGACGGCATGAACGCGCTCCGCGGTCCCGACCGGCACCGTGGATTTGTCGACGACGACGCGATAGTCGTTCATGTAGCGCCCTATGTTGCGCGCAGCCGCGAGCACATGCCGCATGTCGGCCGAGCCATCCTGATCGGCGGGCGTGCCCACCGCGATGAACTGGACCGCCCCGTGGGCCACGCTTTCCTCGACATTGGTCGTGAACCGCAGCCGTCCCGCGGCCGCGTTGTGCTTCACCAGCTGTTCGAGGCCCGGTTCGTAGATCGGGATTCCTCCGGCGTTGAGCGTTGCAACCTTTTTCTCGTCGAGGTCGAGGCACAGCACATCGTTGCCGAGATCGGCAAAACAGGCTCCTGAAACGAGACCGACATAGCCGGTGCCGATGATCGTGATTTTCATTGCTTCCGCTCCAATGCATCCAGTTCCGAATGGATTCGCGCCAGCACCTGCAGCGGATCCGCCGCCCGCGTCACCGACCGGCCGATGACGAGGTGGCTTGCGCCCGACTGCACGGCCAGGACGGGGGTCATCACCCGCTTCTGGTCCCCGGCGGCGTCCTCGGCCAGGCGGATGCCGGGCGTGACCCGCAGAAAGCCTTCGCCGAACCGGTCGCGGATCTGGCCGGCTTCATGCGCCGAGCAGACGACGCCATCGAGTCCGCTGTCCCGGGCAAGCCCGCCCAGGCGCATGACTTCGTCGAGCGGGCTGGCGTCGATGCCCACTTCGCGCAAGTCCGCCTGGGCCATGCTGGTGAGCACGGTTACCGCGATCAGGTGCGGCCGGCGTCCGCTGCCGGCCTCGACCGCTTCGCGCGCCGCCAGCAGCATCGCCCTGCCCCCAAGCGCGTGGACGTTGAGCATCCAGACGCCGAGCCGGGCGGCGGCCTTGCAGGCCTGCGCCACCGTATTGGGAATATCGTGAAATTTCAGATCCAGGAACACATCGAAGCCACGTTGCACCAGGGTTTCGACAAACGCCGGGCCGGCAGCGGTGAACAATTCCTTGCCCACCTTGAGGCGGCAGGCCTGCGGCTGGAGCCGTTGCGCCAGCGCGAGCGCGGATTGCGGCTCGGCATAATCCAGCGCAACCACCACCCGCGAGCCCGCCGGCGCGACCCGGTTTGTCACGACATGTCCCGTTCTTCCGACCGGCGCGGCGGATAGGTCTCCCAGCCGTTGCAGGCGGGACAATGCCAGTAAAACTGCCGGGCCTTGAAGCCGCAGGTATCGCAGCGATAGAGCGCCAGGCTGCGCGTGTGCTGATGCACCAGATTCTTGATCAATTGCAGGTCATGGCGCCGTTCCACGGGAGCTTCCAGCAGCTGCGCCTCAAGCAGCTTGTCCAGTCCCAGAAGCGTGGGATTGCGCGCGAGTTCGTCCCGGACCAGGCGGTAGGCGGCTTCCGGGCCGTTGATGTCCAGCTCGCCCTGGAACAGCACATTGAGCAGGTCGAGCGACGGATAGTTGGCAAGATAGCCGCGCAGCAAGTGCAGGCCCTCGCCCGCTTTGTTGAGGTTGCGGTACGCAGCGAGCAATTTTTCCGCTACGAGCGCGAGGTAAGCCGGATTCTGGTTCTCGACGCGTTTCCAGGCCTCGATCGCCGCCTCGTGCCGCCCCTGCGCCAGTTCGATGTCACCGTAGAGCAGGTTGGCGCGGGTGCAGCGCCTGTTCACCACCAGCGCCTCGCGCAGGAAATCGCCGGCGGCGTTCCAGCGCGAATTGCTCATCTCGCCGAGCGCGAGTTCGCAATAGAAGTTGGCGATGTCCTTGGCGCTCGACTGGCCGGTGACCGCATCCATCTTGCGCGAGGTCTCGATGGCCTTGTACCAGTCCTTCTCCTGCTCGTAGATCTCCAGCAGGAACTTGAAGCCCTGCTGCTCGTATTGGGTGCCCTGCAGCCGGCCGAACAGTTCCTCGGCGCGGTCCAGCAATCCGGCCTTCAGGTAGTCCTGCGCCAGTTCGTAGAGCGCAACCAGCTTCTGCTCCGGCGCAAGGTCCGCCCGAGCCAGCAGGTTCTCGTGCATGCGGATGGCGCGCTCGACTTCGCCGCGCCGCCGGAACAGGCTGCCCAGCGCGAAATGCAGCTCGATGGTCTGCGGGTCGACCTTGACGACCTCGATGAAGGCCTCGATCGCCTTGTCGGTCTGTTCGTTGAGAAGGAAATTGAGCCCCTTGAAATACGACAGGGGCAGCGCGCGCGATTCGGACAGCAGCTGCTTGATGTCCACCCGCGCGGCCATCCAGCCGAACGCGAAGAACAGCGGGAATCCCAGCAGCCACCAGAGTTCGAATTCCATTCAGCGAGTCACTCGAGTCAACGGATGCAACGGCGCAACCCGATCATCCCGCGTCGCCGGGGGGCACGGATTTACCGCGCAATTCCTTGCGCAGCTCCAGGATTTCCCGCCGCTGCCGGTAGGAATGGCTCAGGCAGGCGGCCACGCCGGCAGCCGCGCCGGCGGCGAAGAACACCAGCAGCACCAGGGCCAGGGGCGACTCCCACCGGCTGCCGAGATAGAAGTGCACCGCCACGGGGGCGGTGTTCTTCAGGGCGAATCCGAACAAAAGCAGGAACAGCAGGATGCGCAGGGCCCACGAAAGGTAGCGCATCAGCCGCCCCCGTTACGCCCAGGCGGGGTGCCGGCAGCAGGCAAAAAAAAGCGGCACGATCTCGCGATTGTGCCGCTCGCAGTTTCTGGCCGGCGCAACAACACCGCTTATGGGCCCTTGACGAAATCCACGCGCTCGCGCAATTCCTTGCCGGCCTTGAAATGCGGCACGTACTTGGCGGGTACGTGCACCTTGTCGCCGGACTTCGGATTGCGACCGACCCGCGGCGGCCGGTAGTTCAAGCCGAAGCTCCCAAAACCGCGGATCTCGATGCGATGGCCCTGGGCCAGGCTCTTCGCCATGGCATCCAGGATCATCTTCACCGCGAGCTCGGCGTCGTTCGCAACGAGCTGGGGAAAGTGCGCCGCCAGCTTGGCAATCAGCTCCGACTTGGTCATGGCCGCTTCCTATTTATTGCGCGGAATTCTTGTTGTCCAGTTTGGCCTTGAGCAAGGCCCCCAGGTTCGTGGTGCCGGCGTTGCCGGCACTATCAGCAGCATGCTTCTGCATCGCTTCGGTTTCGTCGGCCGCGTCCTTCGCCTTGATCGAAAGGTTGATGTTGCGGTTCTTGCGGTCGATATTGATGATCATCGCCGACACCTTGTCGCCTTCCTTCAGGTGGGTGCGGATGTCCTCCACGCGGTCGCGGGTGATTTCCGAGGCGCGCAGATAACCTTCCACATCCGTATCCAGCTGAACCACGGCGCCCTTGGGATCGATTGTCTTGACCAGGCCTTCGACCACCGCGCCCTTGTCGTGCACGGCGACGAAATTGGTGAACGGATCGCCTTCCAGCTGCTTGATGCCCAGGGAAATGCGTTCCCGCTCGACATCGATGGAAACCACCATGGCCTCGACTTCGTCGCCCTTCTTGTAGTTGCGCACCGCTTCCTCGCCGGCAACGCTCCAGGACAGGTCGGAGAGGTGCACCAGGCCGTCGATGCCACCGGGCAGGCCGATGAAAATGCCGAAGTCGGTGATCGACTTGATCTGGCCGCGAACCTTGTCGCCCTTCTTGTAGTTGGCGGAAAACTCCTCCCAGGGATTCGGCTTGCACTGCTTCATGCCCAGGGAGATGCGGCGGCGGTCCTCGTCGATCTCGAGAATCATGACTTCGACTTCATCGCCCAGCTGCACCACGCGCGACGGGTGCACGTTCTTGTTGGTCCAGTCCATTTCGGAAACGTGGACCAGGCCTTCGATGCCCTGCTCGATTTCCACGAACGCGCCGTAGTCGGTCAGGTTGGAAACCTTGCCGAACAGGCGCGTGCCGGTGGGATAGCGCCGCGACAGGCCCACCCACGGATCTTCGCCGAGCTGCTTGAGGCCCAGCGACACACGGTTCTTTTCCTGGTCGAACTTGAGGATCTTCGCGGTGACTTCGTCGCCGACGTTGAGGACTTCCGAGGGATGCTTGACCCGGCGCCAGGCCAGGTCGGTGATGTGCAGCAGGCCGTCGATGCCGCCCAGATCGACGAACGCGCCGTAATCCGTGATGTTCTTGACGATGCCCTTGACCACTGCGCCTTCCTGCAGGCTTGCCAGGAGCGCCTCGCGCTCGGCACCCTGGGTCTGCTCCAGCACCGCGCGACGCGACACCACCACGTTGTTGCGCTTGCGGTCGAGCTTGATGACCTTGAAATCGAGTTGCTTGCCTTCGTAGGGATTGGTGTCCTTGACCGGGCGGATATCGACCAGCGAGCCCGGGAGGAAAGCGCGGATGCCATTCACCATCACGGTGAGGCCGCCCTTTACCTTGCCGTTGACCAGGCCCTGCACCAGCGTGCCCTGCTCCATGGCCTTCTCGAGGTCATGCCAGGCGGCGAGGCGCTTGGCCTTTTCGCGGGACAGGCGGGTTTCGCCATATCCGTCTTCGAGGGCTTCGATGGCAACGGTGACGTAGTCGCCGGGCTTGACTTCGAGCTCGCCGCGGTCGTTCTTGAACTCGTCCGCGGAGATGAAACTTTCGGACTTGAGGCCGGCGTTCACGACCACGAAATTCTGGTCGACGCGGACCACTTCGGCGGTGATGACTTCGCCTGCGCGCATTTCCTGCCGGGCGAGGCTTTCCTCGAACATGGCAGCGAAATTATTTTCAATGGCGCTGGAGGCGGGGGATTCGATTGCAGTTTTCATATGGGGGACGTTGGATTTCTAAAAAAACCGTTGCATATAACGGGTTAGTTGATCAACCCAGCCGCAGCGAAAACAAACCCCTCCTAAGGCGTACTGCCGCCAAGGTGCAGGGCTGGGTTCAGCGGGATGGGGCTCGAGGCTGCGCCGACTCGTACCACTGGACCACTTTGGAGGTTGCCCCCTCAATAGAAAGTCCAGTTGTATCAAGAACTTGCGCTTCCGCGCTCTTTTGCAGGGGCGCCACGCTACGGGTGCTGTCGCGCTCGTCGCGTTGACGCAATTCCAGCAAAAGGGTGGCTAGGTTAGCATCGAAACCTTTGTCTATCAACTGTTTATATCTGCGCAACGCACGCTCTTCGACGGATGCCGTGAGAAATACCTTGAGAGCGGCGTCGGGAAAAACAACGGTTGCCATGTCGCGGCCATCGGCCACCAGGCCGGGGGCGCGGCGGAAGGCCCGCTGCCGCAGCATAAGCCCTTGACGTACAGCAGGAATGGTAGCCACGGACGATGCGGCTGCAGAGACCTGTTCCGAACGAATCGCATCCGTTACGTCGTCATTGCTCAACCAGATGCGGCCATCCCTGAATTCCACCGGAAGCGATGCCGCGAGCCGTGCGAGGTTTTCCGAATCCTGCAATCCGGTTCCAGCACGGATCGCGGCGAGCGCGACCAGCCGGTAGAGCGCGCCGCTATCGAGATAATGAAAGCGGAGATGGGCGGCCACCCGCTGCGCCACCGTCCCTTTACCCGAAGCGGAGGGACCGTCGATGGCAATGACCGGAATACTGGCGTCCCAGGCAATGGCGGAAAAGCGGTCGAAATAATCGGGAAAAGTCTTCGCGACGCATCCCGGATCGTTGATCCGCACGGGAATGCCGGCGAGGGCCACGAGAGAAAAACACATGGCCATGCGATGGTCGTCGTAGGTATCTATGCTGGCGTTCGGCAAGGGACCGTTGGCTGCGGGCGGCGTCACCACCAGGTAGTCGGCCCCCTCCTCCACCGCGGCGCCCACCTTGCGCAGTTCCTTGGCCATCGCGGCGATGCGATCGGTTTCCTTCACCCGCCAGCTGGCGATATTGCGCAACCGGCTCGGCCCATCCGCAAACAGCGCCGCGACCGCCAGCGTCATCGCGGCGTCGGGAATATGGTTGAGATCGAGATCGAAAGCGCGCAGGCCTGTCGAACGGGGCGCGCGCGCCTCGATCCAGTTGTCTCCCAGCTGGACCTCCGCACCCATGGCCGCGAGCGCGTCAGCGAAACGCACATCGCCCTGGATGCTGTTCCTTCCGACCCCTTCCACCCTGACCGGGCCGCCGGCGATGGCTCCCGCCGCAAGAAAATACGATGCACCGGAGGCGTCGCCTTCGACGAAGATCTCGCCGGGACTGACGAATCGGCTGGCCGCCGGGATGGTGAAGGACGACCAGCCCTGCCTGCGCACCGTGACGCCGAAACGCGCCATCAGATTGAGGGTGATGTCCACGTAGGGTTTTGAAATGAGTTCGCCCACTACCTCGATGGTGGTCTCCGATCCCGTCAGCGGCAACGCCATCAGCAGCGCGGTGAGAAACTGACTCGACACATCGCCGCGTACGCTGATGCGTCCCCCTCTGCGCACATTGCCGGGAAATATCTCCAGGGGCGGATAGCCCTCGTTGCCCAGATAGCGGATCTCGGCACCCAGTTCCCGCAGCGCGTCGACAAGATCGCCAATCGGACGCTCGTGCATGCGCGGCACGCCGGACAAGTGGTAGTGCCCGCCGGCCAGCGCCAGAACCGCCGTGAGCGGCCGGAATGCAGTCCCCGCGTTGCCCAGAAAAAGCTCGGCCCGTTTGACGGGAAATGCGCCCGCCGCGCCGGTGACGCGCACATGGCCCGCGCTGCCGCCCTTTTCCACCTCGACGCCCAGTGCGCGCAACGCATCGAGCATGCGCTCGACGTCATCCGCGGCCAGCAGATCCTGAATGTCAGTACTGCCCCGCGCCAGCGCCGCCAGCAGCAAGATACGGTTGGAAATGCTTTTCGAACCCGGCAGCCGCAGCGTGCCGGCCGCCCGGGTCAACGGTCCCAGATCGAGGTGATCGGGATACGCGGCCATCAGCGTTTCTGATTCCTGTCCAGCCACGCGCTGCGGGCGTTGCGCGCCGCTTCGAATATGCGCTGCAGCTCGACGGCATCCGCCGCCTTGAGGCGCTCGGTAAGCGCGGCGACCTGCTTCAGGTAAGCCTCGAGGTCGGCAACCAGCGCTTCGCGGTTGGCCAGCGCGATGTCGCGCCACATCTCCGGAGAACTGCCGGCGATTCGCGTGAAATCGCGGAAGCCGCTGGCGGCGAAATCGAACAGCTCCCGCGCGTCCGGGCGGCCGGCAATCATGTGAACCAGCGAGTAGGCGAGCATGTGGGGAAGATGGCTGACCGCCGAGAAAACACGATCATGGTGCTCCGCGGACATGCGGGTGATGCGGGCGCCGCAAAGCCGCCACATGGATTCGACACGGTCCACGGCCTCGGGCTGGTTTTCCGGCAGCGGCGCGAGGACGACATTCTTGTCCTGGAACAGGTTCGGGCTCGCCGCATCGACACCGGTGTGCTCGGCTCCCGCGATCGGATGGCCCGGCACCGTCGTGGCGAGGTGCGCCGGCAGCAGCCGCCTGGCCGCTGCGACGAAATCCTGCTTCGTGCTGCCTGCATCGGTGACCAGGGTTCCCGGCGCCAGGTTCTTGGCCAGGACGCCGAGCACACGCTCGTTCTGCTGCACCGGCACCGCCAGGATGACGGCGTCCGCGCCCTGCACCGCGGCGCCGATGTCGGCCGACGCCTCGTCGATGACGCCAAGCTCCAGCGCGCGCTCGATGTTGCCGCGGCCGCGCCCAACCCCGACTACATGCCTCACCCTGCCCGCGCGGCGCAACGCGGCCGCCACCGATCCTCCTATGAGCCCGACGCCGATGACTACCAGCCTATCGCTGTGAAATTCGCTCAAGTCGATCCCCATCCCGCAGCCGGCGGTTCAACGCTGTCCGGCCAGTACCGTTTCGAGCACGGACAGGAATCTCTGGTTCTCGGCCTGCGTGCCGATCGTTACCCGCAGGTGTTCGGGCATGCCGTAGGCGCGGATGGGACGCACGATCACGCCCTGTTGCAGCAAACGCTGGAAAACGCCGGCCCCATCCCCCACCCGGAAGGAGACGAAGTTGGCATGGGAGGGAATCCAGGAAAGGCCGAGACGGCGGAACGCGTCCGTCAGCACCTGCATGCCTTCCCGGTTCAGAAGGTAGCTCTTTTGCACGAACTCCTGGTCGGCGAGCGCCGCCACCGCGGCCGCCTGGGCGATGTGGCTGACGTTGAACGGCTGCCGCACCCGGTTCATGAGGTCCGCGATCCCGGGACGCACCAGGGCATAACCGACGCGCAGGCCGGCGAGTCCGTAGGCCTTCGAGAAAGTGCGCGAGATGACCAGATTCGGAAATTCGGCCAGCCAGCGGCTGCTGTCGCCACGCTGTGCCGGCTCCAGGTATTCGTTGTAGGCCTCGTCCAGAACCACCAGGACATTCGGCGGCACCTTGCGCAGGAAAGCCAGCAATGCGTCGGGCGCAATCCAGGTGCCGGTCGGATTGTTGGGATTGGCGATGAAGACGATGCGCGTATCGCCGCGGATTGCGGCGCGCATCGCATCGAGGTCGTGACCGAACTCGCGGGCCCGCACTTCGATGCCTTCGGCGCCGGTCGCCTGCGTCGCCAGGGGATAAACGGCGAACGCATGCTGCGAATACACCGCCGACGCGCCCGGCGCCAGAAAGGCGCGCGCCGCCATTTCCAGGATGTCATTGGAACCATTGCCGATGACGACGCGGTCCTGGCTGACGCCGTACTTCTCCGACAGCGCGGCCTTCAGTTCGAAACCGTTCCCGTCCGGATAGCGGCCCACCTCAGCCAGGGACGCCTGCATGGCAACGATGGCCTTCGGGCTCGCACCTAGCGGGTTCTCGTTGGAAGCGAGTTTGATGATGCCGTCTTCCCGCAATCCCAGCTCCCGCGCCAGCTCGGAAATCGGCTTGCCCGGCTGGTATGGCGCTATGCCCCGAATGTAGGCGGGCGCCCGCTCGCACACATCCAGCAGGTCCTGCCGATCCGCGATGCTGCTCATGACACCGCCACCGGATACGAGCCGAGGACTTTCAGGAACGCAGCGATGTCGCGCATCTCGGCGAGCGCCTGCGACACGTTGCCGTCGGTCTGGTGGCCCTCGAGGTCGACGAAAAATACGTACTCCCACAGCCCGGTCCGCGACGGCCTCGACTCCAGCCGGGACATGCTGACGTTGTGCCGCGCCAGCGGGGTCAGCAATTCATGCATCGCCCCCGGCACATTGCGGCTGGCCATCACCAGGGACGTCTTGTCGCGGCCGGAACGCGCCACTTCCTGCTGCGAAACGACGACGAAGCGCGTGGTATTGTTGGGATCGTCCTCGATGCTCGCGGCAAGCACGTTCAAGCCATACAGTTCCGCCGCCGGGCGCCCCGCGATCGCCGCGGACTCCGCATCCTCGCTTGCCAGGCGCGCCGCTTCCGCGTTGCTGGAAACCGGGACGCGC
>DASVNF010000012.1:0-32302 GCA_036384015.1 Burkholderiales bacterium | reverse complement strand
GGCCTGCGTCGAAGCCGGCGCCGACATGATCTTCCCCGAGGCCATGACGGAGCTTTCGATGTACAAGAAATTCGCCGATGCCGTGAAGGTGCCGGTGCTGGCCAACATCACCGAATTCGGTGCCACGCCGCTGTTCACCGTGGATGAATTGCGTTCGGCCAACGTCAGCATCGTTCTGTACCCGCTTTCCGCATTCCGGGCGATGAACCAGGCGGCGCTGAACGTCTATCGGTCGGTGCGCAAGGAAGGCACCCAGAAGAACGTCGTCGGCAGCATGCAAAGCCGCGACGACCTCTACGACTACCTGAACTACCACTCATACGAAGAAAAACTCGACCAATTGTTCGCAAAGGAAAAAGGCAAATGAGCGACGCCACGCCGATCACGCCCAAGCCAAAGAAATCGGTTGCGCTGTCCGGCGTCACCGCCGGCAACACGGCACTATGTACCGTCGGCCGCACCGGCAACGATCTGCACTATCGCGGCTACGACATCCTCGACTTCGCCGAAGCGGCGGAATTCGAAGAGATCGCCTACCTGCTGGTGCACGAGAAGCTGCCGACCAAGGCCGAGCTCGCCAACTACAAGCGCAAGCTCAAAGCCCTGCGCGGCATCCCCACCGCGGTGAAAGCCGCCCTGGAATGGATCCCCGCCTCCGCCCATCCCATGGACGTATTGCGCACCGCGTGCTCGGCGCTGGGCACGGTGCTGCCCGAAAAGGAGGACCACAACGCACCGGGCGCCCGCGACATCGCGGACCGCCTGATGGCCTCGTTCGGCTCGCTCCTGCTGTACTGGTACCACTGGAGCCACAATGGCCGGCGCATCGAGACCGAGACCGATGACGATTCCATCGGCGCGCATTTCCTGCACCTCCTGCACGGCAAGGAACCGTCCGCACTGTGGGAGCGCGCGATGCACACCTCGCTGATCCTGTATGCCGAGCATGAGTTCAACGCTTCCACGTTCGGCGCCCGCGTCATCGCCGGCACGGGTTCGGACATGTATTCCTCCATTACGGGCGCGATCGGCGCGCTGCGAGGTCCCAAGCACGGCGGGGCGAACGAGGTCGCCTACGAGATCCAGCAGCGCTACACCACCCCCGCTGCCGCCGAGGAGGACATCAAGCGGCGCATCGCCAATAAGGAAATCGTCATCGGTTTCGGCCATCCGGTTTACACGACCGGCGATCCGCGCAACAAGGTGATCAAGGAAGTCGCGGACCGCCTGTGCAAGGAGACGGGCAACGGCAACCTGTTCGACATCGCTGCCCGAATCGAGGCGGTGATGTGGAACGAGAAAAAAATGTTCCCGAATCTGGACTGGTTCTCCGCCGTCAGCTACAGCCAGATGGGCGTCCCGACCGCCATGTTCACCCCCATATTCGTCATCAGCCGCACTTCCGGCTGGGCCGCGCACGTGATCGAGCAACGCCAGGACGGCAAGATCATCCGCCCCAGCGCCAACTACACCGGCCCCGAGAACCAGAAATGGGTGCCGATCGACAAGCGCAAGTGACATCTACCCCCAACCGCAAAGGCGCCAAGACGCAAAGGGGCGCAAAGGAAGGCGACTACAAGACAAGGAATGGCAATCGCGGGACCTCGGCGTCCAAGTACCTTTTTCGAGGACGTTCATTGTCCCTCCCGTACTCCTTTGCATGTTTTGCTTCAAGCCTTCGCGCTTTTGCGGTTAAAGATTCAAGTTAATTGACCTGAGGAAGATTATGTCCGCACACATCTCCAACGTCCGCCCGAAACCCGACAAGGTGCTGGTCGACATCGTCGACTATGTTTCCAGATACAAGATCCGCAGCACGGAAGCGTACGAGACCGCGCGCTACTGCCTGATGGATACCCTGGGCTGCGGCTTCGAAGCGCTCGAATATCCGGCCTGCACCAAGCTGCTGGGACCCCTTGTGCCCGGCACGATCGTTCCGAACGGCGCCAAGGTGCCCGGCACGTCATTCCAGCTCGATCCGGTCCAGGCTGCGTTCAATATCGGCGGCATGATCCGCTGGCTCGATTTCAATGACACCTGGCTGGCCGCGGAATGGGGCCATCCGTCGGACAACCTCGGCGGCATCCTGGCGACAGCGGACTGGCTCTCGCGCAATGCCGTAGCCAACGGCAGGAAACCCCTGACCGTGCAGGACGTGCTCACGGCGATGATCAAGGCCCACGAAATCCAGGGCTGCATTGCGCTGGAGAACAGTTTCAACAAAGTGGGCCTCGATCACGTGGTGCTGGTCAAGGTGGCCTCGACGGCCGTGGTTGCCGAAATGCTCGGCCTGACTCGCGATGAAATCATCAATGCCGTGTCGCTGGCCTGGGTCGACGGCCAGAGCCTGCGCACCTATCGCCATTCGCCGAATACCGGCTCGCGCAAGAGCTGGGCGGCAGGCGATGCCACCAGCCGCGCCGTGCGGCTGGCGTTGATTGCGAAGACGGGCGAAATGGGCTATCCCTCGGTGCTGAGCGCCAAGACCTGGGGCTTCTATGACGTGCTGTTCAAGGGGAAGGAATTCCAATTCCAGCGCCCCTATGGCAGCTACGTGATGGAAAACGTGCTGTTCAAGATCTCCTTCCCTGCCGAGTTCCACTCCCAGACCGGCGTGGAAGCCGCCATGACCATTCACAAGGAATTGCAGAAACTCGGCAAAAAAGCGGAGGACATCAAGAAGATCACCATCCGCACCCACGAGGCCTGCATCCGCATCATCGACAAGAAGGGTCCGCTCAACAACCCGGCGGACCGCGACCACTGCATCCAGTACATGGTGGCGGTGCCGATCATTTTCGGCCGGCTCACCGCCGGCGACTACGAGGATGCGGTCGCCTCCGATCCGCGCATCGACAAGTTGCGCGAAAAAATTGTCTGCGTCGAGGACAAGCAGTTCACCCGGGACTATCACGATCCGGAGAAGCGTTCGATCGCCAACGCCCTCACGGTGGAATTCAGCGACGGCAAGAAGCTGAAGGAAATCGTGGTCGAATACCCGATCGGCCACAAGCGCCGCCGCAAGGAAGGCATGCCGGTCCTGGTGGAGAAATTCAAGACCAACCTTGCGCGCCGCTTTCCGATCAAGCAACAGAAAGCCATCCTGGACCTCTGCATGGATCCCAAAAAGCTGGCCGCGACCGCCGTCAACGAATTCGTCGACATGATGGTGATCTGAACGCGGCCCGTTCGCATACCGTCATGAAGCACCCGGTTCCGATTTTGCTTGGTCTTCTTTGCGCACTACCGGGGCATGCGGCCGAGAATCCGATGCAGCCGGGAACCTGGGAGTTCACGCGTTCGGGAGGCATGGCGGCGAACCTGATCGGGCGCTTCTGCATTACCGCGGCCGACATCGCCGATCCGAAATCGCCGGTGAACGGGTTTCTGTCGCGCGAAGAGAAAAATGCCTGCAAGGACTGGAAGATCGAATGGCACGGCGACAGGGCACAGTACGCGGGGTCCTGCACCATTGGCGGGAAGCCCGCGGCTGTCAGCGGCCGCATCGTGGCTGCCCCCGGCACCTATTCGGATACGCAGAACGTAAAGAAGGAAGGCGAAACCGCCGCTTCCCCCATACTGGACATCATCAACGGGCTGCGGCTGGGCCCATGCGCTAACTGACCGGTTTTCATCCTGGAGGCAACATGGCTCACAACTTGTTCGATACGCTGCAGGACTTCTCCCCCGCTACGGGTAAAAAAGCGAAGTTCTACTCGCTGCCGGCGCTGGAAAAGGCCGGGATCGGCAGGATTTCCCGGCTGCCGGTATCGATCCGCATCGTGCTGGAATCGGTTCTGCGCAATTGCGACGGCAAGAAAGTCTCCGAGGAGCACATACGCCAGCTCGCCGCCTGGCAGCCCATCGCCTCGCGCACCGCGGAAATCCCCTTTGTCGTCGCGCGCATCGTGCTGCAGGATTTCACCGGGGTGCCGCTGCTGGCGGACCTGGCCGCGATGCGCGGGGTGGCTGCGAAAATGGGCAAGAATCCCAAGGTCATCGAGCCGTTGGTCCCCGTTGATCTGGTCGTCGACCATTCCGTGCAGATCGATCACTACGGCACCCCCGAATCGCTCGACTTGAACATGAAGCTGGAATTCCAGCGCAATCGCGAACGCTACCAGTTCATGAAATGGGGCATGCAGGCCTTCGACACGTTCAAGGTCGTTCCCCCGGGCGTGGGCATCGTGCACCAGGTGAATCTCGAATATCTGGCGCGCGGCGTGCACCAGAAGAACGGCATCTACTATCCGGACACCCTGGTCGGAACGGATTCGCATACGACCATGATCAACGGCATCGGCGTCGTGGGCTGGGGCGTGGGCGGCATCGAAGCGGAGGCCGGCATGCTGGGCCAGCCGGTTTATTTCCTGACGCCGGACGTGGTCGGCGTCAACCTGACGGGACGGCTGCGCGAAGGGGTAACCGCCACCGATCTGGTGCTGACGATCACCGAAATGCTGCGCAAGGAAAAAGTGGTCGGCAAGTTCGTCGAATTCTTCGGCGAAGGTACGGAAAGCCTGGCGCTGCCGGACCGCGCGACCATCGCCAACATGGCGCCGGAATACGGCGCCACCATGGGCTTCTTCCCGGTGGACAACGCTACCATCGAATACTTCAAGGGAACGGGGCGCACCAAGGAGGAAATTGACGCTTTCGCGGCCTACTTCAAGGCGCAGAAACTGTTCGGCGTGCCGAAGAAAGGCGACATCGACTATTCCAAGGTCGTGGAACTGGACCTGACCACGGTAGCGCCGTCGCTGGCGGGACCCAAGCGTCCTCAGGATCGCATCGAGATCGGCAGCGTCAAGAGCAAATTCGGCGATCTGTTTTCCAAACCCACCACCGAAAACGGTTTTTCAAAGAAATCGGAGGATCTGGGCAAGCGCTTCTCGACGCGGGACAGCATCAATATCGGTTCGGGCGACGTCCTGATCGCCGCCATCACCTCGTGCACCAATACCTCCAACCCGAGCGTGCTCATCGCGGCCGGCCTGCTGGCCAAGAAGGCAGTCGAGAAGGGACTGACGGTCCAGAAGCACATCAAGACCTCGCTGGCGCCGGGATCGCGCGTGGTCACGGAATACCTGAAGGCCGCCGGACTGCTTACCTACCTGGAGCAGCTAGGCTTTTATCTCGCGGGCTACGGCTGTACCACATGCATAGGCAACGCCGGCCCGCTGGCCGAGCCGATCGAGGAATCGATCGTGCAGAACGACCTCGTCTGTGCGGCCGTGCTCTCCGGCAACCGCAATTTCGAGGCGCGCATTCATCCGAACCTGCGCGCCAACTTCCTCGCCAGCCCGCCTCTGGTCGTCGCCTATGCCATCGCCGGCACGGTGCTCAAGGATCTGATGACCGAGCCGCTCGGCACCGGCAAGGGCGGCAAGCCGGTCTACATCGGCGATGTCTGGCCGACGTCTAAGGAAGTCCATGCCTTGCTGAAGTACGCGACCGATTCGAAAACCTTCCAGAAGCTCTACGGCAATCTCACCAAGGACCATCCTCTCTGGGAAAACGTGCCCTCCGCGTCCGGCCAGGTCTACAACTGGCCGAAGTCCACGTATATCGCGGAGCCGCCCTTCTTCGAGGATTTCGGGATGCAGGCCGCTACCAGCGGCAACATACTGGCTGCCCGTGCGCTGGGCATCTTCGGCGACTCCGTCACGACGGACCACATCAGCCCCGCCGGTTCGATCAAGGATACGTCGCCGGCCGGCAAATACCTGCTGGGCAACGGCGTGAGCAAGGTGGACTTCAACAGCTACGGCGCGCGCCGCGGCAATCATGAGGTGATGATGCGCGGCACGTTCGCCAATGTGCGCATCAGGAACCTGATGATGCCGCCCAAGGCCGATGGCAGCCGCGTCGAAGGCGGCGTGACCCTGTTCCAGCCGACCGGCGAACCGATGTCGATATACGACGCGGCGATGAGCTATCTTTCCAAGGGCGTCCCCACCGTGGTTTTCGGCGGCGAGGAATACGGCACCGGCTCGTCGCGCGACTGGGCGGCAAAGGGAACGCAATTGCTGGGTGTGAAAGCCGTCATCGCCCGCAGCTTCGAGCGCATCCATCGCTCCAACCTGGTCGGCATGGGCGTGCTGCCCCTGCAGTTCAAAGGCGCCGACAGCGCGCAGACGCTGGGCATCGAAGGTGACGAGGAGTTCGATATCCTCGGAGTCGACGGCGCCATCAGGCCGCAGCAGGACGTCACGCTGGTCATAAAAACGGCCGACGGCGCGCACAAGGAGGTCAAAGTCCTGCTGCGCATCGATACCCCGATCGAAGTCGACTATTACCGGCACGGCGGCATTCTGCCGTACGTGTTGCGCGAGCTGGTTGCGGCGGCGTGAGCGGTCGCAGCATCCTGCGCAAGCCGGGCGTCACGCCGGACCGTCCGGCAGCGCCGTTGTCGACACGCGCCAGACGCGTCAAGCGTCCGCGCGTCGCCAAGGACGCTGAGATCTCCCGGCCGGCGCCTGGGGGCCCTTCGCCAGCGCAGCTCCCTGCACGAAAGAAGCCGCCTTCCCGCGCCAAGCCCTCTTTCCCGGTGAAGCCGGCCATCTCCAGGCCGCCTTTGCCCGCAAAGCCACCCATTGCCGACGAAACGGGCAGGGTTCGCGTGTCCAAGCTGATGTCGGAACGCGGCCTGTGTTCGCGGCGCGAAGCGGACGAATACATCGAACGCGGCTGGGTCTATCTCGACGGCGTCCGGATCAGCGAACTCGGCACTCGCGCACTGCCGACCCAGGACATTACGCTCGACAAGCGGGCCGAATCGGTATCCAAGGTGACGATCCTGTTGCACAAACCCGTGGGTTACGTATCGGGACAGGCCGAGGATGGATACAAGCCGGCAATAACCCTTGTCACGCCGGCGACGCAGTTCGCTGAAGGCAGCTTCGCCCGCGAGCATCTCAAGGGCCTGGCACCCGCCGGCAGGCTCGACATCGACTCCACCGGGCTGCTGGTCCTCACCCAGGACGGTCGCATCGCCAAGCTTCTGATCGGCGAGGATTCGCCGGTGGAGAAGGAATATCTGGTGCGAGTGGAAGGCACACTGGACGATGCCGGACTGAAGTTGCTGAACCACGGCTTGAGCCTGGATGGTGTCGCCCTGAAGCCCGCGCAGGTCGAATGGCAGAACGCCGACCAGCTGCGTTTCATCCTGCACGAGGGCAGAAAACGCCAGATCCGGCGCATGTGCGAACTGGTCGGCCTTAAAGTCACCGGACTCAAGCGCGTTCGCATCGGCAAGGTGAAACTTGGCGACCTGCCCCAGGGACAATGGCGCTATCTGAGCGCCTATGAGAAATTCTGATGCGCCTGGTGCTCGATACCAACGTCTGGCTCGACTGGCTGGTATTCGACGGCAATGAAGTTTCCGCCTTAAGGCAGGCCCGAAGGGACAATGTTGTCGGCTTCGTGATCGACGCGGTCTGTCTCGACGAAGTTGCGCGCGTCCTGGCTTATCCGGAGTTCTCGCTGGACAAAACCGCGATTGCCGCGAACCTGGCCGCGATCGGCGAACTTGCCTGCCTCTTCGACGGCATCGAAACCGGCACTGCCCTCCCCCGCTGCACCGATCCCGACGACCAGAAATTCCTGCGGCTCGCGTCGGCTGCGAAAGCGGACGCGCTGATCACCCGCGACAAGGCATTGCTGAAACTGGGCCGCCGCACGCGCCGGACATGCGGCTTCTCCATCAGTGCGCCGCGGGATTGGGCGCCGCTGCGAAACGCCCCTGTCTTCCCATCTCAATCGACATAGCGCACTGAATCCGCCAGCGGCGCGCGCGCGGTACGGTAGCCGTTGATGGAATGGCTGTCGTCGGCGTAGCCGAAAGAAATGCCGCAGACCATTTTGCGGCTGGCGGGCAGGTCGAAATAGCTGCGGATGAAATCCGGATAGGATGCGAGAGCGGCCTGGGCAATGGTCGCCACGCCGTGATTTCCCGCTGCCAGCATGAAGTTGGATACATACAGGCCGCAATCCACGGCGCCATAGACGCCGAGTTCCGCTTCGGTCGTGACCAGGGCCAAATGGGGCGCGCCGAACATGCGGAAATTCTCCAGGGACTGCTCCGCGGCAGCGGCCTTGTCTTCACGGCTGATCCCCAGCGCCTGATAGAGCTGCACGCCGCAGACCTTGCGCCGTTCGCGATAGATGCCCTCATAGCGCGGCGGGAACGGAAAATCCGGATCTGCCGCAGGACCGGACGCCGCGTGCGCGTACATTTTTTCGCGGAAAAGATCGGTGGCCTGCCCGCTCAGCAGAATCACCTGCCAGGGCTGGGTGTTGCACCAGGAAGGCGTTTTCTGCGCGACCCCGAGGATCGCATCGATGGTTGCCCGCGGCACGGGCTTCGGCAGATATTTGCGGCAGCTGTAACGGGCGGAGACGATCCGTTCAAGTTCCATGATCGCGGTCCCTATTTTTTCTTTTTGCGTCCGCCGGCCTGCTTCACGGACCAGGGCGTATCGGCGTGTTTCGGACGGAAACGCTCGTCGGGTTCCACCTGCAGCCCCATCGTAAGCCGGTTGCCGGCATTGGCCAGCGCCACGATTTCGTTGAACTCGGCCAGCATTGCGTCGTCCAACCCGTGCTTGCGCGCGGCGAATGTGTGGGAAGTGATGCAATAGTCGCAGTTGTTGTTGACGCTTACCGCCAGATAGATGAGCTCCTTGGTGAGCGGGTCCAGCTTCGAAGGCTGGACCATGACTGCCTTCATCTGTCCCCAGAAGCGTTTCAGAAGCGGCGGATGGACGGCGAGCGCGCGCCAGATGTTGTTGATGTAATCGGTGTTGCGCGTTTTCATGATGTCGTCGAAGACCGCGCGCACTTCCGGCGACGCATCGTCGTAATTCACCAGTTTGACCTGTGCCATTTCCCTGACTCCTCATGGAACCTGATTTTCCGGGCAGCATCTTAGCATCGCGCTATCGTCACCGCGGTTGGACAATCGAGCGCCGCGCAGACATAATGCCGCGATCGTTTTTCCCTTGGCTATCATGAAGTTCCTGTTCGATATTTTCCCCGTCCTGCTGTTTTTCGTTGCCTTCAAGTTCTGGGGCATCTATACCGCCACCGGCGTGGCCATCGCCGCCACCATTGCCCAGGTGGCGTGGTCGTGGCTGCGGCATCGCAAGGTGGACAACATGCTCTGGGTGAGTCTGGCCATCATCGCGGTGTTCGGCGGGGCCACCCTCTGGCTGCGGGACGAGAGCTTCATCAAGTGGAAACCCACGGTGCTATACTGGCTATTCGCTGCCATCCTGCTGGGTTCTGCGCTGCTGTTCCGCAAAAACCTCATCCGCGCCATGATGGAAAAGCAGCTCTCGCTTCCCGATCCGGTCTGGCAGAAGCTGAACCTGAGCTGGGCGTTCTTCTTTGCCGCGATGGGGGCCGCCAACCTGTATGTCGCCTTCCACTTCCCGACCGAGTTCTGGGTGAATTTCAAGCTGTTCGGCGGGATCGGATTGATGATCGCATTCGTCGTCGCGCAGGGGTTGATGCTCAGCCGCTACATCGAACCGGAGGACAGGAAATAACATGATCTACGCAATCATCGGCGAGGATATTCCGGACAGCATGGAAAAACGCACGGCTGCGCGGCCCGCCCATCTGAAGCGTGTCGACGAACTGATCGCCAGGGGCAAGCTGGTCCTGGGTGGTGCATTTCCCGCCATCGACAGCATCGATCCCGGTCCGGCCGGCATGACCGGCAGCCTGATCGTGGCGGAATTCGATGCCATCGAGGAAGCGAAGGCCTGGATCAATGCCGATCCTTATGTGACCGAGGGCGTGTTCGCCAAGGTCACCGTGAAGCCGTTCCGGAAAGTCTTTCCCAAGTAATGAACATGATCGAGACGATACGCGAGCGGCTGGCGCCGCTGGCCCCCGAGTCCCTGGAAGTGTTCGACGACAGCCATGAGCATGCCGGCCATGCCGGCGCCCGGGATGGCGGCGGACACTACCAGCTGGTGATCGTCTCCCGAGAATTCGCCGGCAAACCCGCCGTGGCCCGCCATCGTCTCGTCTATCAGGCGCTGTCCGATCTGATGCCGGGCCGCATCCATGCGCTGGCCATCCGCGCCTGTACGCCGGAGGAAATGGGCCCTTCAGCAAAGAGTTGAACGCTGAAAAGGATGACGAACAAAATCCGCCCTGCGACTGCCGCAACCCGAGTTCAACTCCATCAAATCAAAGGAACTGTAATGCAACCGGTCAAATCCGCATTGCTGCTTGCCCTATTTGCCGCATCCGCCGCGCTGTTGCCGGCGAGCCATGCTGCAGACGACACCAAGCAGAAGAACGCCGCCATCGTCAACGGCGTGCCGATTCCGCAGGCACGCGTCGATTTCGTCGCCAAAGGCCAGATTGCGCAAAGCCAGGGCCAGCAGCAGGACGGCCCGGAGTTTCGCGAAAACGTGCGCGAAATCCTGATTACCCGCGAGGTGCTTTACCAGGAAGCCATCAAGCGCAAACTGGACAAGAACGCGGACTACATCACCCAACTGGACCTGGCGAAGCAGCAGATCATCCTCGGAGTGCTGCTGGAAGACATCAACAAGACCACCAAACCGAGTGAAGCCGACGTGCGCAAGGAATACGAACGCGTCAAGGCCGAAAGCGGCGGCGATGCCGGCAAGCAATACAAGGCCCGCCACATCCTGGTCAAGGAGGAAGCGGAAGCCAAGCAGGTCATCGCCGATCTCGCCAAGGGCGGCGACTTTGCCAAGATCGCCCAGGAAAAGACCCAGGACCCGGGTTCCAAGGACACGGGCGGCGAACTCGATTGGACCGAAGCCGAAAATTATGTCGAACCGTTCGGCAACGCGCTGAAGAGCCTGAAAAAGGGAGAGATCTCCAAGGAGCCGGTCAAGACCAACTACGGCTACCATGTGATCGAATTGCAGGACGTTCGCGCCAAGACCTTCCCGGAATTCGATGCGGTGAAGGCCCAGGTCGAACAAAGCCTCGCCGGCAAGGCCCGCGATGACTTCATTGCCAGCCTGCGCAGCAAGGCAAAAGTCACCAAGGTCGACCCCAAATAACCTTGCTGGGCCAGGAAGAAGGGCACCGTCAGGTGCCCTTTTTTCATTTCCGGTGCTGGCTTAACCCACCCAGCAGCGCGCGTTGCGGAACATCCGCATCCAGGGGCTGTCTTCGCCCCACTCCCGCGGATGCCAGGAATTCTGCACGGTGCGAAAGACCCGTTCCGGATGCGGCATCAGCACGGTAAACCGCCCGTCCTTCGTGGTCAGTCCGGTAATGCCTTCGGGTGAACTGTTCGGATTCAACGGATAGGTTTCCGTAGGCCTGCCGCGGTTGTCCACGAAGCGCAGCGCCATCAGCTTGCGCGCCGCAGCCAGCTGGCTTGAAGACGAGAATTCCGCGTAACCCTCTCCATGCGACACTACGATAGGCATGCGGCTGCCTTCCATGCCCTGAAAGAACAGCGACGGGCTTTTCACCACTTCCACCATCGCCACGCGGGCCTCGAACTGCTCCGACCGGTTGCGCACGAAATGCGGCCAGTGCGCGGTGCCGGGAATGATTTCATGCAGGTTGCTCATCATCTGGCAGCCGTTGCAAACACCAAGCGCGAAGGAGTCGTTGCGCTGGAACAGGGCCTCGAATTCATCGCGCGCGCGCGCATTGAACAGGATCGACTTGGCCCAGCCCTCCCCCGCTCCCAGTACATCGCCATAGGAGAATCCGCCGCAGGCCACGAACCCGTGAAAATCCGCCAGTCCGATGCGGCCGGCGATGACGTCGCTCATGTGCACGTCGACGGCGTCGAAACCGGCCCGGTCGAAAGCCGCCGCCATTTCGATCTGTCCGTTGACGCCCTGCTCCCGCAGGATCGCGACTTTCGGGCGCACGCCCGTGCGGATGAATGGCGCGGCGACATCCTCGGCGGGATCGAAACCAAGCTTTGCATGCAATCCCGGATCGGCCGCATCGAGGATGCGGTCGTATTCCTGCTGCGCCAGCACGGGATTGTCGCGCAGGCGCTGCAACTGGAATGTCGTTTCCGACCAGGTGCGCTGCAATTCCACGCCTGACGCCGAGTACAGGTTTTTGGTTCCCGATCTGACTGTCAATTGACCTGTGCGGTTGATCCCGCCCAGCCGGTGGAACCCGGCACCGAGCCCTGCCTTCGCAAACACTTCCCTGACGGAATCGACTTCCGCAATCCGGATCTGCAGAACCGCGCCCAGTTCCTCATTGAACAGGGCCGCCAGGACATTGCCGCCTAGCGCTCCGAGGTCGACGGTGACGCCGACATGCGAAGCGAACATCATCTCGGCCAAGGTTACGAAGAGTCCGCCGTCGGAACGGTCGTGATAAGCGAGCAGCCGGCCCTGATCGTTGAGCAACTGAATCGTCTCGAAGAAAGCTTTCAACTTCTGCGGCGATTCGACGTCGGGGGCTTCGTTGCCGGTTTGCCCATAGACCTGGGCCAGCACGGAGCCGCCGAGGCGGTCGCGCCCGGCCCCCAGATCGATCAGCACCAGCGCCGTATCGGTATCCGCGGCCAGTTGCGGGGTAAGCGTCTTGCGCACATCCATGCAGGGAGCGAATGCGGAGATGATCAGCGACAGCGGCGACACCATTTCCTTCTTGCCGCCGTGCTCTTCCCAGCCCGTGCGCATGGACATGGAGTCCTTGCCGACCGGGATGCTGATGCCAAGAGCCGGACACAGTTCCATCGCCACGGCCCTGACGGTATCGAACAGGATCGCGTCCTCGCCGGGATAGCCGGCAGCCGCCATCCAGTTGGCGGACAGTTTGACCTTACCGATGTCCGCAATGCGTGCGGCGGCGATATTCGTGAGAGCCTCGCCCACCGCCATGCGGCCCGACGCCGGTCCATCGATCACCGCAAGCGGCGTGCGTTCGCCCATGGAGAACGCTTCGCCGCGATCCGTCTTGAATCCCATCAGGGTCACCGCGACATCGGCCACCGGTATCTGCCAGGGACCCACAAAAGGATCGCGGGAGCAAAGCCCGCCCACGGTGCGGTCGCCGATGGAAACCAGGAAAGTCTTGTTCGCCACCGCCGGAAAGCGCAGTACGCGGGCGATCGCCTCGTCCAGTTCAATGCCGGACAGATCGAGCGGCGGTAACTTGCGCGCGCGATGCTTCACGTCCCGTGTCATTTTCGGCGGCTTGCCGAGCAGCACGCCAAGATCCATGTCGACGGGGGTGTTGCCGAACAGCGGGTCGTCGACCTTGAGCCAGCCGCCGTCCATCGCCTTGCCGACCACGGCAAAGGGACAGCGCTCGCGTTCGCAGATGTCCCTGAACACGTCAAAGCGATCCCGGGCAACGGCCATCACATAACGCTCCTGGGCCTCATTGCACCAGACCTGGGCCGGCGTCATGCCCGACTCCTCCGACGGGATGGCGCGAAGATCGATACTGCCGCCGCGACCGGACCCATGCACCAGTTCCGGCAACGCGTTGGACAGGCCGCCGGCACCCACGTCATGGATGGAAAGGATCGGGTTGGATTCTCCCATCGCCCAGCAGCGGTCTATGACTTCCTGGGCACGCCGCTGGATTTCCGCATTGCCGCGCTGGACTGAATCGAAGTCCAGGTCGGCGATATTGGTGCCCGTATTCATGCTGGAAGCGGCACCTCCACCCATGCCGATCAGCATGCCGGGACCCCCCAGCTGAACCAGCAGGGAATCGGGCTCGATTTCCCGTTTGAAGGACTGGCCCGCCGTGATCGCCCCGACGCCACCCGCCAGCATGATGGGTTTGTGATAGCCGCGGTGCTCTCCGTCGACACTCTGTTCGTAGGTGCGGAAATAGCCGCACAGGTTCGGCCTGCCGAATTCGTTGTTGAACGATGCGCCGCCGATGGGACCTTCGAGCATGATTGAGAGCGCCGATGCGATGCGGTCCGGCTTGCCGATGCCAGCCGATTCCCAGGGTTGCTCGAAACCCGGGATGCGCAAATGCGAGACCGAAAAGCCATTCAGGCCGGCCTTCGGCTTGGCGCCGCGGCCGGTTGCGCCCTCGTCCCGGATCTCGCCGCCCGATCCCGTAGCTGCGCCGGGAAAAGGCGAAATCGCCGTGGGGTGATTATGGGTCTCGACCTTCATCAGGGTATGGGTCGTTTCAGTCGAATAGCCGTACTTGCCGTCCGTGCCGGGGTACAGGCGCGCGACCTCGAGGCCTTCCATGATGGCGGCGTTGTCCGAATACGCCACCACCGTGCCCTCGGGATGAGCGGCATGGGTGTGACGGACCATTCCGAACAGGGATTTGTCCTGCCGCTTGCCGTCGATGACCCAGTCCGCGTTGAAGATCTTGTGGCGGCAATGCTCCGAATTGGCCTGCGCGAACATGGTGAGTTCGACGTCGGTGGGATTGCGGCCCATGCGGGTGAAGTTTTCCACCAGATAGTCGATTTCGTCATCGGACAAGGCCAGGCCCATGTCCCGGTTGGCCTTCACCAGAGCGGCGCGTCCGCCAGCCAGGAGATCGACGCCGGAGAGGGGCCTGGGCTTGACATGGCGGAACAGATCGGCCGCCTGATCCAGCGACCCAAGCACGGTCTCTGTCATGCGGTCGTGGATCGACGGCACCAAGGCGCGGCGTTCAGGCTCGGTGAGCGGGCCGGCATCACCGCGAGAGATCTGATACCGAATGCCCCGTTCGATGCGGTCTACCGCCCCAAGGCCGCAGGAATGCGCGATGTCGGTAGCCTTGGATGACCACGGCGAAATGGTGCCGATGCGCGGAACGACCAGCAGCATCACGCCTTTTCCGGTGGTGGTCCTGGAAGCCGGACCGTAGGTCAGGATGCGTTCGAGGATCTTGTGTTCCGGGGGCGAAAGAGGTGCCCTGAGGGATACGAAGTGCCAGTAATCCGCGGTGATCGCGGCGATGCCGGGTGCGGACTGCTGGAGGGGTTGGGTGAGCTTCTTGAGGCGGAAATCCGACAGGGCGTTGCGGCCGCGCAGCGTCAGGAGGTCGGGCATTTCAATGGTTCTTGGGTTTCAAAACCGGATTATACCCATCGATTCCTGGCGCCGCGAACCGACTGCCCTTCCGCTAAACTCCGCACATGCGATACGCTGCCACCCCGGTTTTCCTCACCAACGAGATTCGCCGGATCGAGCAACACGAACGGCGTCGCTTCCCGCGTAGCGACCTGATGGAGCGTGCCGGCCTTGCCACGGCGAAACTCGCGCGCGACCTGTTGCGCGAGAAGGAAAAGCGCATTCTTTTGTTTGCCGGACCCGGAAACAATGGTGGAGACGCGCTGGTCGCCGCCCGCCATCTCAAGCAGTGGTGGCTCGATGTTTCCGTCGTCCTCACCGGCGATCGGTCCAAGTTGCCGGAAGATGCGAAAACCGCCTTGCAGGCCTGGGAGGACGCAGGCGGTGAAACGCTCGCCGAAGCATCGCTGGCATTTCGCCAAGACCTGATCGTGGACGGCCTGTTCGGCATCGGCTTGCAGCGGCCGCTCGAGGGCCGTTATGCGGAACTGGTGAAGGGCATCAACGCAAGCCGCGGTCGTGTGCTTGCCATCGATGTTCCCAGTGGCCTGAATGCGGATACCGGGACCGTCCTCGGGCACGCCGTGCGCGCGCAGCACACGATCACGTTCATTGGTTTGAAGGCAGGGTTGCTAAATCTTGATGGACCTGACCATGCCGGCGAGGTGCATCTCGATGACCTGGGCATCGATCTTACTGAAGAGATTTTGCCCGCGGGATGGTTGATAACCGAATCGATACTGCGCAAGCTGCTGCCTCCCCGTCCGCGCAACGCGCACAAGGGGACCTTCGGTACAGTGGGGCTCATCGGGGGCGCGCCCGGCATGACTGGCGCTGCTCTATTGGCGGGGCGGGCGGCTCTGAAGCTAGGTGCAGGCAAAGTTCGCATCGGCCTGCTTGCCGATTCTCCGTCCGTAGACCAATTGCAGCCTGAACTGATGCTACGGCCGGCACAGGATCTGGTGAAAATGCCGGAACTCTCCTGCATCGCGTGTGGACCAGGGCTCGGTCAATCACAAGCCGCCGGCCATGTGCTTGCCGCTGTCATCCAGCACCCGGCGCCGCTGATACTCGATGCAGACGCCCTTAACTTGCTGGCCAAAGATTCGGCTATTCAAAGGACATTGAGCAGGCGTCTGGCCCCGACACTTCTCACGCCCCATCCGGCGGAGGCTGCACGGCTCCTGGACAGTACCACGCAGGATGTGCAGGCGGATCGTCTCGCCGCGGCTCTCGAACTTGCCAACCGGTTCAACGCATCCGTGGTGCTCAAAGGCGGCGGCAGCGTCTGCGCGCTAGGCGGTGGAGACTGGTACATCAATGGCACAGGCAACCCGGGGATGGCCTCGGCGGGCATGGGAGACGTGCTGACCGGCATCCTCGCAGCCCTGCTGGCACAGGGCGCGGAGGCCGGCGCGGCGCTGCTGGCGGGCGTGTACCTGCATGGAGCCGCAGCAGACCGCCTCGTCGGACAGGGCACGGGGCCCGTCGGCCTCACTGCTTCCGAGGTAATCGATGCGGCGAGATCAGTGCTGAATGCCGCTATGCGGCCAGCGCCTTCACTGTAAAAATGCCCAGCACCGTCATCAGGATGGAACCGATCAGGTGACTGCAGATGAGCAGGGTTGCCCAGACATACTGGGCGCGCATCAGCAAGCTGACGGCCTCCGCGGAGAAACTCGAGAACGTCGTCAGACCGCCTAGGAAACCCGTGATTACGAACAGGCGCATCTCGAGGGGAATGCTGCCCTGTTGCGCGAAGTATTCGACGGCGACGCCGACCAGGAAGCCGCCGATCAGGTTGGCGGCCAGGGTGCCGAGCGGCAGGCTGGGCACAACGGCATTCAGCAGCACACCCAGCCACCAGCGCAACCACGCACCGAGGGCGGCGCCGACGCCTACCGCAACAAAGCCCGATCCACCCATGCTCCCGCTCCGCGTTTCACGAAGCGGGAGATCATAAACCCAGAATCAGTTTTCCGGGTATTCGTAGCTGCTCGCCAACTGGCGCGATGCCATCTTCAGGGCGAAGATTTCCTTTTCGCGGGCAGCGATCAGCGCATCGGCGTCCTTGGCGGGAAAATCGCCGGCTTCGACGCTCCGCATCAATGCGACGGTGAAGGCAAAGTGCGCCGCACTGTCGCCATCGCGTCCGTACAGCGCCCAGTACTGGTCGCGCAGCTTCTCCTGCTCCTGGACGGCGGTGATGGTACCGGCGTCACGCTGCTGGCGCACCTCGGAACGGTAGGCTTCGAACTCCTGATCCGGCGAGGGCCGGCTCATGTGGGCACATGCCGTCAATGCGAGCGCCATGCCGATCAATATCAACTTTTTCATTTCATTTGTCCTCTGGATTGCGTGGTTCAACTTCATTGCCCTGCGGAATGGGATGCGAGGATCGCCGCATCTCCGGAAAATTTCGATTTGGGAACGCCGTGGCGGCGCAGCAGGCTGAACACGACGGGAACGAAGAACAGCGTGGCGACGGTGGCCAGGATCAGACCGCCGATGACCGCCCGGCCCAGCGGCGCGTTCTGTTCGCCGCCTTCGCCGAAGCCGCTGGCCATGGGCGCCATGCCGATGACCATCGCGGCAGCCGTCATCAGCACCGGGCGCAGCCGCGTTGAGCCGGCCTCGAGCGCCGCTTCGATCGGATCCTTGCCTTCGCGCAGCATCTCGTTGGCGAACGACACCATCAGGATGCTGTTGGCGGTGGCCACGCCGACGCTCATGATCGCGCCCATGAGCGAAGGCACGCTGAAGCTGGTGCCCGTCAGGAACAGCATCCAGATGATTCCGCAGAACGCGCCCGGCAGCGCCGTGATGATGATGAACGGATCGGTCCACGACTGGAAATTGATGACCATGATGAAATACACCAGCAGCACCGCCGCAATCAGGCCGATCCCCATGCGGGTGAACGCGTCGTACATGCTTTCCGCCTGACCGGAGATCTCGATGCGGGTGTTGTTCTTCTGTTCGCGCGCCTTCGGGATGAATTCATCGACGATCTTGCGCACGTCGGAGGCGACTGCTCCCAGATCCCTGCCCTGAACGTTCGCATAGACATCGAATGCGAGTTCCGTGTTGACGTGATTGATGATGGCAGGCAGCTCGACCCGCTTGACTGTCGCCACGTTGCCCAGCGTCTGTGTCGGCGACTGTCCCCTGCCCGGCAGGGGAATGTTGAGAATCGCCTCGATCGAGTTCAATGCCGTCTCATGCGGCTGCACCACCACGACCTGGTAGGGGCGGCCGGTTTTCGGATCGTTCCAGTAATTGGGGGTCACGACCACGCTCGACGAGGAGGCGATCAGGAAGTTCTCGGCGATCTCGCGCTGGGTGACGCCCAACTGCGCCGCCCGGGTGCGATCCACTTCGACCCGCAGCGCGGGCTGGTTCATGACCTGGTGGACGTGCACATCCACTGCCCCCGCGACCCGCTTCATGCGCGCCTCGATCTCCTTGGCCAGCTGGAAGTTCTTGTAGTCACCGCCGATGATCTTGACGTCGATCGGCGCCGGCAATCCGAAGTTAAGGATCTGGTTCATCATGTCGCCGGGCTGGAAGTAGAAAGTGCACTCCGGGAACCGCTCCGGCAGCACCTGGCGCAGTCTTCGTATGTATTCCTTGGTTGCCACCTTGTGGTCGGATTTCAATGCAACCAGGATTTCCCCGTCGCCCGAAGACAGGGTCACGTTGTCGCTATACGCCAGGTTCGTCGACGGCGGGATTCCGATGTTGTCGATGACTACGTCCAGATCCTGCGGATCGATGGTCCGCCGGATTTCATCCTGCACCTTCGAGAAAATCGTGCCGGTGTCCTCGATGCGGGTTCCCGCCGGAGCATTCACGTGCAACCGGATCTGGCCGGCATCGACAACCGGAAAGAATTCCCAGCCTATGAACAACACGGCGCCAGCCGATCCCAGCACCATGACGATAAACAGCGCAAACACCGTGATCCTGCTGGTCAGCGACCAGCGCAGCGCCGACAGATAGTTCCCGCGCAGGCGCTCGAAATTTCTTTCCACGACAGCGTGCATTCTCGCCATCAGCCCGCGCCCGTCCCCATGCTCGTCTTCCAGGAGCAGGTAACGCGCCATCACGGGCACCAGTGTCCGGGATATGCCATAGGAGGCGACGATGGAGAACACAACCGCGAGCGCCATCGGCGTGAACAGGTATTTGGCCGCGCCGGTGAGCAACAGGACCGGCAGGAACACGATGCAGATGCACAACATCGAAACCAGGGCCGGCACCACGATCTGCTGCGAGCCGTCCAGGATCGACCGGGTAAGCCCCTTTCCCATCGCCAGGTGGCGATGGATGTTCTCGATGGTCACCGTCGCGTCATCGACCAGGATGCCCACTGCGAGCGCCAGGCCGCCCAGCGTCATGAGGTTCAGCGAGTATCCCATCGCCGAAAGCATGATGATCGAAAACAGGATCGCCAGCGGGATGGACGTGACAACGACCAGTGTCGACCGCCAACTGCCGAGGAACAGCAGGATCAGCAGGCCGGTCAGCGCCGCGGCGATCAGGCCTTCCACGACAACCGCGTGCATGGCATTGGCGACGAAGACGGACTGGTCGAACAGGAACGACAGCTTCAATCCTTCCGGCAATGCCACGTTCGAAAGGCGCTCGCGCACGTTGCGAATGATGTCCAGAGTCGATGCGCCGCCGCTCTTCAGGACCGTGATGAGCGCCGACTTGCGGCCGTCGTGCCGAACCAGGCTGGTCTGCTCGTTGTAGCCGTCGCGGACGTCCGCCACGTCGTTGATGTAGACCGTGACGCCGTTGACGTTCCTTATGGGCAACAAGCCCAGTTCGGAAATCTTTTCGGGGCTGTTGTTGATGCTGAGGATGTAATCGCGCTGCCCGATCTGCGTAATTCCGGTTGGCAGGTTGACGTTCTGGCGGTTCAGCGCGTCGTTGATGTCCTTGGCGGTGATGCCCTTTGCGTGCATGCGCACCGGATCGGCGTCGATCATCACCAGGCGCGGCCGGCCGCCGTAGGGCAGCGGCACCGTTGCGCCGGGCACCGGCACCACCTCGTTTCTCACCAGCCAGAGTCCCTGGTCGTAGAGCTGCTGTTCGCTCATGGAATCGCTCCCGAGCGCAATCTGCAGGATCGGCACGCTGGACGCGTCGTATTGCACGATCTGGGGGGGCTGCGTGCCCGGCGGCATGCGCCGGATGATGGTCTGGGAGGTGGCGGTGATCTGGCTGACCGCCTGGTCGATCCTCACCGAGGGCTGGAAATAGATGCGAATGACGTTCTTGCCGTTGATCGTGTGGGACTCGATGCGGCGGATGTTGCTTACCGTCGTGTTGACCTGCTGCTCGGAGAAAATGGTGATCTGCTTCTCGAAGGCGTCCGCAGGGATGCCCACGTACTGCCAGATCAGGGTGACGATCGGTTCGGCGATCTCCGGGAAGATGTCCTTCGGCATGCGTACGATGGACACGATGCCGAGGATGACGACGAGCATCGCCATGACCACGAATGTATAGGGCCGGCTTAGCGCCAGCCTGACGATCCACACCCTCGAAGCCTCCCTTAATGTTGCATTGAAGTTTCATTAATGTTACAAGTTTATCGCTGAAGGCTACAAGAAAAAGCTTTATAAATCATATATTTCAACGTGCAATCTGTATTTCAATATGAAATATTGTGCGGAGCGGGATGGTGAAGTCCCCGCCGGAGGAAGAGTGAGATGAGCGCAGCGCCAGGAAAGCTCTATGCACGCCGCAACATGCGTGCTTGCGTGCGGGGCCGGGCCTCAGGCATCGCCTTGGTAATCGGGTTGGTGGTGGTGTTGGCCGGGCTTTTTGCGATCGGCCTGTGGCCAAAATGGAATGCACTGAAAGTTGCCCAAGCCGAGGCCGAAAAAGACGACCTCCAGGCGGTCAGCTACGTCCCGGCGAAACGCGGCAATTCCAAGGCCGACCTGACGCTCCCGGCAACGCTTTATGCCATGCAGGAAACCATCATCTACGCGCGCACCAATGGGTATCTCAAGCGCTGGCTGGTGGATATTGGCGACCAGGTAAAGACGGGGCAGGTGCTTGCGGAGATCGAAGGGCCGGAAGTCGATCGCGAACTGGACCAGGCCCACGCGTCGCGCGCCCAGGTCAAGGCCAACCTCGACCTGGCGAAAATCACGGCCGAGCGCTATGCCGCCCTCCTCAAGGAGGAAGCCGTCTCGCCGCAGGAAGTGGACGAGAAACAGGGCGTATTCGCCGCCCGCCGCGCGGACTATGCCGCCGCCGAAGCCAACGTGCGCCGGCTGGAGCAGATGAAGTCCTTCCAGCGCGTCGTAGCGCCGTTTTCCGGCACCATCACTGCGCGCAATGTCGAGGTGGGTTCCCTCATCCAGGCAGGCAGCGCATCCTCGTCGGGCTGGTTGTTCAAGCTGGCGCAGACCGAGACCATTCGGGTGCATGCCGCCGTGCCACAAAGCAGCATGCGGCTCATCAAGCCGGGCATGACCGTCGACCTCGTGGTGCCGGAACTCGGCGATCACGCCTTCCCGGCGAAAATCATGCGCAATGCAGGAGCCTTCGATGCCGCCACCCGCACGATGATCGTGGAAATGCATGTGCTCAACCGCGGCGGGCCGCTGCTGCCCGGCATGTATGCCCTGGCAAAACTGAACCTGGTCAATCCGCAACCCAACCTTCAGATACCGATCAATGCGCTGATGGTCGGCGGTGAAGGCGCGCGCGTCGCGACGGTGGACGCGAACGGCGTGATCCAGATCAAGCCGGTCAAGATCGGCCGCGACCTGGGCAAGGAAGTCGAGATCGTCGCGGGCCTGGCGGAAAACGATCGCGTCATCAACAATCCGCGCGACAGTCTCGTCACCGGCCTGAAAGTTCGGGCAACGGAAATGCAGGCGCACAGCGAAAAGAAAGACCCTCCGAAAGCCGTGCCCGTGCCGGCCGCCGAGAAACCCAAATCCTGATCGGGCAACCATGAGATCTCTTTATCCGCTGCTGGCGGGTGCTGCGCTTGCCTGCGGCTGCATGCAGGCCGGAAAGGATTACGTGCGTCCGCCGGCGACCTCGCCTGCCGCTTTCGTCGAAGCCGGTCCCTGGAAGGAAGCCGCGCCCAGCGACGCCATTGCCCGCAGCAACTGGTGGGAGATTTTCCAGGACCCCGTGCTCAACCGGCTGCAGGAAGAGGCGAAGGTTGCCAGCCCGCGCCTGCAGGCGGCGGCCGCGCGGGTGGAACACGCGCGCGCGATCCTGGGTTACACCGATGCCGGCCGGATGCCCACACTTGAATTTGCGCCGGACGCATCGCGCTATGCGGTGTCGGGCAATCGCCCGGACCAGCCGGAGAAGGTCCCCGGCAACCATGAATACACGACCAGCCGCTTCCGTCTGCCGCTGTATGCATCCTATGAGATGGATCTATGGGGAAAGGTCTCCCGGCAGATGGAGTCGGCCGGAAAACGCATGGAAGCCAGCGTGGCGGCCTATCAAACGGTACTGCTGACGTTGCATGGCGATGTAGCGCAGACTTATTTTCAGCTGCGTGCCGCCGACGAGGAAGTCGCATTGCTGAAAAGCAGCATCGAATTGCGTGCGCGCGCGCGCGATCTGGTTGCCGCGCGCAAACGCGGGGGACTTGCGAGCGAACTCGACCTGGCGCGCGTGGAAACCGAACTGGCCATTACCGAAGCTGACGCTTTCGCAGCGGAAAGACGACGCAATGAATTGCAGCACGCACTGGCTGTGCTGGTCGGTACCCTCCCCGGCCGCCTCAACCTGGAGACCGCCGGTCCGGCCGCGTTGCCACCGGCAATTCCGAGCGGCTTGCCTGCGGATCTGCTTGAACGCAGGCCGGACGTCGCCGAGGCGGAACGACTGCTTGCCGCGCGCAATGCGGAAATAGGTGTGGCGCAGGCTGCGTGGTTTCCCTCGATCCGCCTGACCGGCGGCATCGGATTCGAGAGTGCTGAACTATCTGACGTACTGGATCAAGACAGCCAGATATGGTCGCTGGGCATTGCGCTCGTTCAGCCCATATTCGATGGCGGCCGCCTGCGCGCGAATGAAGACCGTGCAAGGGCGCTGTATGCCGAAAATCTCGCGGTCTATCGTGAGCGCCTGCTGGTCGCCTTCAAGGAAGTCGAAACGTCGCTCGCCGCGCTGCGCATACTGGACCAGCAGCACGAGAGCCAGTTGCGGGCTGTCAACTCGGCCGAGCGCGCGGAACAGCTGGCCACGTCCCGCTACAAGACGGGCCTGACCAATGTCCTCGAACTGGTCGATGCCCAACGCACCCGCCTGCTGGTCGAACGCGTCCGCCTGCAAGTCCGCCAGCAGCAGATGCTGGCCAGCGTGACGCTGATACGGGCCTTGGGCGGCGGCTGGGAAGACCGCAAGTACGAGGCGCAGGCGGCGCCAGTATCACGCGAGCCGGGCACCTGATAACACGGCGGGCCGCCTGGCCGGCTGTCTTTACCGAAGCTGTCGTCAGGGCTTGCCGAACCCGTACTTCTGCAGGATTTTCTGCGCGGCGTCCTGGTCGAGGAACGCAATGAAATCCCCTGCGAGATTCTCGTTGCCATTGCCTTTCACTGCCGCGACGGGATACCGCACCGGCGTGGAAAGCGGTGGCTCCAGGGAAATCTTCACACGCGTGGGCATGAGCAGCGCATCTGTCAGGTAAACGAACCCGGCATCCACTTCACCGCGCGCCGTGTAATCCAGGCTTTGCCGGACATTGGTTGTACTGATGTACTTGTCTTTCAGCGTGTCCCAGAGTCCGGCGGCCTCGAGCGCCTGTTTCGCATAGCGTCCGACCGGCACGGATTCTGGATTCGCCAATGCGATCTTCTTTACGTCCGCCGACTTCAGGCCATCGAGCGACTTTAGGTCCGGTTGCGAATTCACCGGCACAATCACCACCAGTTTGTTGCTGACGAAGTCACGCCGGGTGCCGCGCACGATCAGGTTCTGCTTCACGGCCTTGTCCATGGTCTCCTGATCGGCCGAGGCGAATACATCCACCGGCGCGCCACGGCTCAACTGCTGAAGCAGCTGGCCCGATCCCGCGAAGTTGAACAGCACCCTGGTCCCGGGCTTGGCTTTTTCGTATTCCTTGCCTATGCCGACAAAAGCATTGGTCAGGCTGGCAGCGGCTGAAACGATGAGGTCCGCCGCCATGGCTGTTCCCGCGGAACAGAGGCCGGCGGCCACGATCAGGGTTACAAACAGCTTTTTCATGTGTTTTCCTCGAATGTCCGCGCCGGTCAGAAATCGACCTGGAAGCGCATCATGATGGCGTCCTCGTGATCGAGGCTCTGACCATTGGCAACGACAGGCGTGTCAAACTCGGTGTGAACATAGTCGAGCAGGGCCCGCGTGTAGACGTTGTGGATCCATTTGACCTGGGCGGTATAGGCCGTGGCCTTGTTGGTGGACGTCGTGACAACCGGGGTTACCGTGGCCGATCCCGCTCCCAGTTGTCCTGTGCTCACGGGATTCGAACTGTTGAAGTCGGAAGCATCGAAAAAGCTGTAGCGCAAACCGACTTCCCAGGCGCCCCAGCCGGCGCCCTCGCCCCAGCCGAACTTGTTGCGCGGCTTGATCTTCTGCGGAATCGAATCCCGGTAGGCATCCGAGTAGTTCTCGCCCGTGATCAGCCACATCGCGGTCAGGTAGCCGGCCTTGATCTGCGGAGAAAACTCGACAACCGGTCCCGGCACGTAGCGCGTGCCTTGGTATTCGGCCAGCCAGTATTCGCCCTGCAATTTCACCGACCGGTAGGCCATCAGCATTTCGGCAGCGGCGATGCTGCGGTCGATGTTGCTCACGCTGCGGCCGGCGGCGTTGAAAGCTGCCGGGTTGAAGAAAGTAATTCCGCGGGCTTCCGTGCGAGCCACGGGAGCCGAAAATGGGCTCGTGGAGCTGTTGGTCTGCTCGCCCCATTTGTAGCCCGCGCCGACGTGGAAGATGGCATCGTCGAGAGATAAAATCTTTGCGAAATCGAGGACGCCACGCAAGGTCACATCCTTGCCGTCGGAGTTCGCTTCCTGCACATTGCCCTGTTTTTCTTCCAGGTTCTGGCCGGTGCCGTTCGAGACCATGGCCGCATAGTAAAAACCGGTCAGCGGCGCGCCGGAAACCATGATCCCGCGATCGTAGTTGATGCCGTTGCCGTCGAGGATGTTCTGCTGCAGGCCGCGCTCCATGTAATCGCTCTGCAGGTCGAGCAGCGTCTGCTCCAGCCCGATCTGCGGTTTGAACTGGCCCAGGCGCAGCCTTGCCGCCTTCCACCAGTTGATGTCGATGTAGGCCAGCGTCGCGCGCATCTGCTGCTGCGTCGTGCCGGCGGGATCGCCGGATGCGAAATCCCCTTCGACATAAACCGTGTAGTCCTTGTATAACTGCACCCCGGCACCGAGCCGGATGCGTCGCATGCTGAAATTGTTGGCCAGCACGTCGTCCTGCTCGTAGTGCCGATAGTCCAGTTGCGCGCGGCCGCTGACACGGACGGCCCAATTGCCGCGCGGATCCTCGAAGGTCACGCCTTCATTGAAACGCGCCTGCACGCCCTGGCTGTCCAGGCGTTGCTCGGTCTGGGCGGCCCTGTCCCTGGTGTCCTGCACCTGGCCCTTCACATCTTCCAGCTCGCGGGTAAGCTTTTGGATGCCCTCCTCGAGCTGCTTGATCTTCTCGTCCGAATCGCTTTGTGCCCAAACCGCTCCCGCGTTCGCGAGTGCCGCCGCCACCAGTAAAGGCAGCCCGCCACCGGCCCGTTTGAATGATTTCTTCACCGCATGTCCCCTTTTTCGTAATATCTATATGTATATAACGACAAACAAAAAAACGAGACCTACTTGACCGCCCGGATCGAAGATCTCAAGGGCTGCGCCTTGCCATCCATTCCTCTCACAAGCAGGGCACGGATGGCGCGATCATTTACATGGCCTTCCTCGTCACGGTAGGAAGACGACTTCAGATCAACGGTCTGCCCGACCCTGCCCTGTTCCATCACAACCAGGGACTCCGCCAGCACCGCAACGTCATCCGGGTCGTGCGTGATCACCAGCATCGGCACCTTGAACAGCGAGCGCGTCTTCAGCAATTCATCGCGCATCCGTTCGCGTAGCAGCGGATCAAGTGCTGCAAACGGTTCATCCAGCAGGAGGACATCGGGATGCCGGATCAGGGCGCGAGCAAGCGCTACCCGCTGGCGCTGGCCGCCTGAAAGCTCTACTGGGAATGCGCGTCCCAAGCCGCGCAATTCGAAGAGTTCGAGCAGTTCATCGACCCGGCGCATAACGTCTGCGGACAGCCCCCGCTGCCACCATGGCTTCAGGCCGAAGCCGATATTCTCCACCACGCTCAGGTGCGGAAACAGCGCATAGTCCTGGAACAGGTAGGCGACGGAGCGATCGCGCGCGGGCACGTCGATGCCCAGTGACGAATCGAACAAAACCTTTCCCGCGATTGCAATGCGCCCGTGGTCGGGCGTCTCAAGCCCCGCAATGGCGCGCAACGTTATGCTCTTGCCCGCTCCCGAGGGTCCGAACACTACGCTGCGGTCGTCCTCGCAAATAAATTTCGCATCCAGAACGAACTCACGGCCGTTCGAGCGAAGCGTCTTGCGGATATCGACATCGATGCGCATGGTTGTCAGGCTGCGGCGGCAGGCCTCAGCAGCCGCCCTGACGCCAGCAGGATCGTGATGCAAACCACCGACGTGACGATCACCAGGAAATTGGCGACATCGTCCTTGCCCGCCTGCACGGCTTCGTAAACGGCGATCGAAAGCGTCTGGGTGCGTCCGGGCAGGCTGCCTGCAACCATCAACGTCGCACCGAACTCGCCCATGGCCCGCGCAAACGCGAGCATTGCGCCCGCCAGGATCCCGCGCCAGGCAAGGGGCAACGTGACCTGGAGGAATACCGAGGTTTCCGATTTTCCCAGCACCCGCGCCGCCTGCTCGAACTGCGGTTCTACGCCCTCGAGCGCGGCGCGTGCACCTTTATAAACCAGCGGCAGGGCCACGATGGCGGCGGCAATGACGGCCCCTTGCCAGGTGAAGATCAGGGAAATGCCAAGGTTCGCTTCCAGCCAGCCGCCGATCGGCCCGCGGCGCCCCAACAGCACGAGAAGGTAGTAGCCGAGCACGGTCGGGGGCATGACCATCGGCAGGGTCATCATGGCATCCAGTATCTCCCTGCCCGGAAAACGAAAGCGCGCAATGGTGAAGGCGATCAGCACCCCGGCGACGGTGGCCAGCAACGTCGCCCAGCCTGCGACTTTAAGCGTCAGCAGCAAGGGCACCAGGACTTCGTGAGATGAGAGCATCTGTACCCAGAGGCCTGCAGCTTCGCGAGGCGGCATGCGTCGTATATAAATTGATATAACGAAGCCTACGGTTGCACAGCGGCGGCGTCAAGGCTCCTTTCCGGTTACGGCTGCGCCCGCCCTTCGCAAAAAAAGCAGCATCCAAGCAGGAACGCCGCTTTAAGCCAAGGCGGTTTCTCCTTGTGACCGGGTTCCGTTCGCAGAATAACTCCATCGATATATTCATATGTATATAACGCTGCTGTCAAGCAGCGCCTGGAGCTCGTGTTTCGATGAATTGAAGTTGGCCCCGGCTTCGCGCCGGCACCTGCCTTACGACCTGCGATCCACCATTAGTTCGGCGAAATCCTCGAGTTCCCGCGCCACACTGGCCGTGGCTTTCGATTCCATGCGCTCGTAGCGGTCGAGGATATCCTTGCCGAACGCGGTGATGCGTGCCCCGCCTCCGTGGCTGCCGCCGGTTGCGGTCTCCACAAGGGGAGTATGGAACGACTGGTTCATGGTATCCACCAGCAGCCAGGCCCGGCGGTAGGACATTTCCATCTGGCGGGCGGCTGCGGAGATCGATCCCGTCTCTGCGATTGCGCGCAATAGGTCGGCTTTGCCCGGCCCCATGGCAATCGCCTTGCGAAACAGGATGCGGATCTGCGGTTTGAGCCTGGAATTCTGCTTTGGCGACTTTGCCTGTGCCATGGCGCTCAGCTCCAGCGATCCGCAGCCGCGTCGTCGGTCGCACGGGCTTCGACCCAGCGGCCGCCCTGCCCGGTCTGCTCTTTTTTCCAGAACGGCGCTTTGGTCTTGAGATAGTCCATCAGGAATTCGCAGGCCTGGAAGGCTTCACCACGATGGGCGCTGGTTACCACCACGAGCACGATCTGGTCGGTCGGGCGCAACGTTCCCACCCGATGCACTACGAGCGCCTCGTAGATATCCCACCGGGATTTCGCCTCGGCAACGATTTTCTCCAAGGCATTCTCGGTCATGCCCGGATAGTGCTCCAGAGTCATCTCCGCAACGTGGTCGCCTTCGTTCAGGTCCCGCACTACACCGACGAAGCTGGCAACGCCGCCGACGCGCGCATCGCCTTTGCGCAGCGCCGCGATCTCCGCACCCACATCGAAATCCCCGGACTGTACCCGCACTGGCATGTCAGCCTCCCGTCACCGGAGGAAAAAAGGCGACTTCATCGCCGGTCCTGACCGGCGTCTCGGCATCGGCCATATCCCGGTTGACGGCGATGCGAACCGGTTTGCCGGGTGCGAGCTCCCGCTCCCAAACATCCCCGCGAGCCCTCAGCCAGGCGGTCAGGGCCGCCACGTTGGTCACCGCCTCGGACAAGGCCAGTTCTTCGCGGTCGCGGCCAAAGACTTCGCGCAGGCGCGCAAAATACAGGACCTGGATCGTGGTAATGCGGGAATCGTCGGGCTTCATGGGATGGATTATCCCCGACTTGCCCGATGCTTGCAGCCATCCCCCGTACTGGACATCCCGGAACGGATCATCCCAGGCCAGGATGGCCCAGGATGAAACGGACGATGGCCGGGTAGTCCTGCAGACCGAACTGCGGCAACCGGGTATCGAGCTTTACGTCCGTGGCCACCGCAACGATGTTGGGGTCCCCGGGGTGCAACATTTCCGCGCCAAGTGCCTGACGATGGATTTCCATTTTCGGGATGGGATGCCGCTTGAATCCCTCGACCAGAACCAGGTCGCAGGGCGACAGGCGTGCCAGGAGCTGCGGCAACTCCGGTTCGGCTTCATCACGCAATTCGTGCATCAGGGCCCAGCGCACACCCGAGCTCACAAGGACTTCGGTAGCCCCGGCCTGGCGCTGGCGAAACGAATCCTTGCCCGGTTTGTCCACGTCGAAGGCATGGTGGGCATGCTTGATGACCGAAACCCGGACTCCCTGCCTGGCGAACAGCGGGATGACGTTCTCGATCACGGTGGTCTTGCCGCTACCGGACCAGGCTGCGAAACCGAAGACTTTCACCTGGGCATGGGACGCCAGAAGGAAGGAATGGAATTATAGTTGAGGTTCACGGCGTTCCTGCCCGCCACATCCAAGAGGGAAAAATGAAAAAACTGTCCGCACTCTCACTGCTTGTTACATCCCTTGTCGCCCTTCCCGTGGCCGCGCACCACGGCTGGAGCCGCTACGACAACGACAAACCCATTACCCTCACCGGAAAGGTCGTCGAGGCTTCCTATACCTATCCGCACGGGACCATCAAGCTGGACGCTGCCGGCAAGACCTGGCTGGCCGTCCTTGCTCCGCCGTCGCGGATGTCCGCCCGGGGCCTGTCCAGCGACGATTTGAAACCGGGGATCCAGGCCACCGTCGAGGGCTATCCCAACCGCGACGACCCGGCCGAGATGCGGGCGGAACGCATCACCATCGGAGGCAAGACCACCGAGCTGCGCTAGTGTCCCCGGGCGCGCGGTTGCTGGATGCCCTTGAGCAGGGCGGCATCGCCCAGGCGATGCGCGACTCGATGTGGCTGTATCCGGTCGTGGAGACCGTCCATATCGTGGGTTTCATCATCCTGGTAGGTGCAGTCATCCTGTTCGACTTGCGCGTCCTGGGCCTCTCCAAACGCGTGCCGGTGCGCATGCTTGCGGCGCATTTGCTGCCCTGGGGTGCCGCGGCGCTGGTCCTGATCGTGCCGGCGGGACTGCTGATGTTCTCCTCGGATGCCGGCAACCTGGTCGGCAACCGAGCCTTTGTCTTGAAAATGCTCCTGCTGATGCTGGCAGGTGCCAATGCGGCCGCTTTCCACATGGGCAGCTTCAGGACAGCGGCGCGCTGGGACCAGGGGGTGACGGCGCCGGTTTCCGCCCGACTGCATGCCGCCGCATCCCTGTTGCTCTGGATCGGCATCGTTACGTGCGGCCGCATGATTGCCTACGCTTAAGCCGGAACAGGGCGTGTTTTCAAGGCTTTGTCCCGTTATTCACGTTGGAATATAATGGTCGGAATCAGCGGCCCCGCTGAACCCAGAAGCAAGGCCGCAAACGCCCGAAAACTCGCCCATGACGACATTGAATACTGCGCTCAAGTTGGCAGATGCCGCATCGACCGCGCTTGTGGACACGCGCGGCCGTCCGCTGCGAGATCTGCGCATATCGGTAACCGACCGCTGCAATTTCCGCTGCACGTATTGCATGCCGAAGGAAGTGTACGGGCGCGATTTCCAGTTCCTCGAGCGCTCGCAGCTGCTGAGCTTCGATGAGATCCACCGTCTCGTGCAGATATTCCACGGCCACGGCATCGAGAAGGTGCGCATCACCGGCGGCGAGCCCCTGGTGCGCCGCCAGCTCGAAAAGCTGATCGCCCTGCTGGCTCGGGAGCCGGACCTGGACCTGACCCTAACCACCAATGCTTCCCTGCTCAAGCAGAAGGCGCAGGCCCTCAAGGATGCGGGGCTGCAGCGCGTGACCGTAAGCCTGGACTCCCTCGACGACGCGGTTTTCCGTTCCATGAACGACGTCGACTTCCCGGTTGCCAAAGTGCTCGAAGGCATTGAGGAGGCGGACCGCGTCGGTCTGAAGCCGCTCAAGGTGAACATGGTCGTCAAGCGCGGCACCAATGACCAGGACGCCGTTGCCATGGCGCGCTACTTCAAGGGCAGCGGCCATATCCTGCGCTTCATCGAATTCATGGACGTCGGCCATACCAATGGCTGGAAGATGCAGTACGTCGTGCCTTCCCGCGAACTGGCCGGCAGGATCGATGCGGAGCTCCCGATTGAACCGGTCGATCCGAACTATGTCGGCGAAGTCGCGGAACGCTGGCGCTACAAGGACGGGTCCGGTGAAATCGGTTTCATTTCCTCCGTTACCCAAGCCTTCTGCAAGGATTGCACGCGTTTGCGCTTGTCGGCGGAAGGTTCCATTTATACCTGCCTGTTCGCCACCGAGGGCACCGACCTGCGCGGACTGCTCCGTACCGGGGCCACCGACGAAGAGATTTCGGATGCGATCGCGAAAGTATGGCGCGTCCGCGGTGACCGTTATTCGGAGATCCGGACCGAAGACACGGCGAAACTGCGCAAGGTCGAAATGTCCTACATTGGCGGTTGAGCATGAAGCGCGCAGATCTGGCGAAGCACAAAGGCAAGAAAATCGATACCGACATGTCGCGCGCAATCACGCCCGGCCGGTTCGGCAAGGAGGCGGCCGCGATACTCGACCGCCGCGAGCAGCGCAAGCGCGACCAGGAACTGGGCCTGGTTCCGTTCGCCGTCAAGCTCGATGCCGAACTGGTCAAGACACTGCACGCTCGAGCCCAGGAACGCCAGACCAGCTTGAACGATGTGGTCGCTGAATTGCTGAAGCTCGGCCTGAAGGCCAAATAGACGTTCGCCCGACTCCGTTTCCGCCGCGCATCCATGGATTCGCCCAAGTCCCTCCACGATCTAGCCGCCGCCTCGGATTACGATCCGGATTCGATGCCGGTCGACAAGGCTCGCGAGCATATACGCGCGTTCCTTTCGCCCGTCACGACAGTCGAGCGCCTGAACATACGCGCAGCGCTGGGTCGCGTGCTGGCCGAGGATGTGATCTCTCCTTTGAATGTTCCGCAGCACGACAACTCGGCAATGGACGGCTATGCCGTGCGCTTCGACGACCTGAAACCTGACGGCGAAACCGTGCTGCAAGTGATCGGCACCTCGCTCGCCGGAAAGCCCTTCGCGGGCACGCTGTCGTCCGGCCAGGCAGCGCGCATCATGACCGGTGCCGTCGTCCCCGCCGGAGCCGACAGCATCGTCCAGCAGGAACGAGCCAAGGCGTCGGGCGATCAGGTCGCCGTTTCTCCGCTGCCGAAGAAAGGCACCAATCTGCGCCAGGCCGGGGAGGACTTGCGCCGGGGGGAAGCGGCGCTAAAACGCGGCCAGCTGTTGCGTCCGGCCGAGGTCGGCATGCTGGCTTCGCTG
>DASVNF010000011.1:0-11054 GCA_036384015.1 Burkholderiales bacterium | reverse complement strand
GCCCCGCCATTCCTGGCGGGTAGCACGACATTCACGTTATGTATGGGCGACAGCCCGTTATACCGCAGGGTGCACGACATCCACGGCCCTTGCGGGCCTCCCCCTTGTCATGCCGGCGCCATGGCGCGAAGATGCGCCTCTCGCACACTGGATGCCGTCATGCCGAATCACCGCTCCCGCCCCTGGATCCTCGTCATCGCGGGCGCCGCCCTGCTGGCATCGTTCCTGTTGCCGGCAGGCGACACTTCCGCCGCACCCGCGACCGCAACTTATCGCGGCGACGCGCCCGCGGCCAGCGGACCCGGGCGCAGGATCGAACTCCGGTTGCGGACCGACGGAACCATGACCTGGGTCACGGATTACCGTAATAATCGCGCACCCATTACCGAGGAAGGCCGCTGGTACCCGATTTCGGCCGAGGAATTCGACCTCACCATCGAGAGCCGCGACGGCAAGCCGGTGAATCCTTCGGTCCTGCGCTTCATCAAGAAAGGCGACACCCTGCACACCGCCCCCGAATCCGCCGACCAGTTCGGTTCGCAGGGGTTGCAGCTGAAACAAGTGAAGGCCGCCGCGGCCACGGGGCCGGCAAGCGGTCCGGTCGCCAGCGCCGGCACCCCGCTGGGCCTGTGGCATTGGGAAGGCCAGCTGGCGAACGAGAAGCTGGTCGTCGACCAGCCCGACCGTTACACGCTCGAGATCCAGCCGGGCGGCAAGGCACTGCTGCGTGCCGACTGCAATCGCGGGTCCGCCGCCTACAAGATCGACGGCCGGGGTCTCAGCTTCAAGCTCGGCGCCCTGACCCGGGCCGCCTGCCCGCCGGGTTCGCTTTCCGACCGTTATCTCAAGGCGCTCGAAGGCGTGGTCAGCCACCGCACCAAGGGGGAAAATCTGTTTCTCGACCTGCCCGCCGAAGGCGGCACCCTGAAATTCGTCCGCGCGAAATAAGACATGCCTTTCGATCCGACCTCACCCGGAAAGCGGGCCCGCAACGTCCTCGGCGGCCCGCTGGGCGAATGCTCGTCAAAACCGCAGACCGGCTTCTATCGCGACGGCTGCTGCAACACCGGCACCGAGGATCGCGGCGTGCACACCGTGTGCGCCCTGATGACAAAGGAATTTCTCGAGTTTTCGCTGGCGAGCGGCAACGACCTGAGCACGCCGATGCCCGATTTCGGTTTCCCCGGCCTCAAGCCCGGCGACCGCTGGTGCCTTTGCGCGGCACGCTGGCGCGAAGCCATGCGCGCCGGCGCCGCGCCGAAAGTCGTCCTCACCGCCACCCACGAACGCACGCTGGACCTGGTCAGCCTTGAAGATCTGAAGAAGTACGCGCTCGACCTGCAGTAAAACCCAGCCGAAAGGTCAAAGGTAAAAGGGGAAAGTAAGGTCCTTGACCCCGATTCGAGCTTTTCTCTTTCACCTTTTCTCTTTCACCTTTCCTCTTTTACCTTTTCCCTCAGGCTGCGTCCGCAGCCGCCCTGAAACGCCATCCGGCGTTTTGGCGCCCGCTGTGCAAACGCACATGGGATGGACTTCCATTCGGTTTGCGTCCGAGTAGTATGGTCAAAACAATAAATCGCGACAGCGGCGGGCGCTAGCCCGGGTGCTCTGCCGCGACGGGTGCGCCCCGCCGGCCGAGGGCATTCCAACATGGTGACAACGAGGAGGAGGAGACATGCGTATCACGGTCATCGCCGCCCTGGTGGCGGCAGCGTTCGGCGCGGGCAGCAGCGCACTTGCCGCCGAAAAGTCGGTCGAGGTCGTTCACTGGTGGACTTCCGGCGGCGAAGCCGCGGCTCTGCAGGTGCTCAAGGCCGACATGGAAAAGAAGGGCTATGCCTGGAAGGACAGCCCGGTGGCGGGCGGCGGCGGCGACCAGGCGCGCACGGTGTTGCGCGCCCGGGTGGCGGCAGGCAATCCGCCGGATGCCATGCAGATGCTGGGCTTCACCATCCAGGACTATGCGCAGGAAGGCCTGCTCGGCGACCTGACCCCGGTCGCGAACAAGGAAGGCTGGGACAAGGTGGTGCCGGCGCCTTTGGCGAAATTCTCCAAGTACAACGGCCGCTGGGTCGCCTCGCCCGTGAACATCCACCGCACCAACTGGGTGTGGGCCAACAAGGAGATCTTCGACAAGCTGAAGCTGGCGCCGCCGAAGACCTTCGACGAAATGCTGGCCGCGGCCGACAAGATCAAGGCCGCCGGCTACATCCCGCTGGCACACGGCGGACAGCCCTGGCAGGACGCCACGCTGTTCGACAGCGCCGTGCTTTCGGCGGGCGGGCCGGAGTTCTACCGCAAGGCGATGATCGAGCTGGACGAGAAGTCGCTCGGCAGCCCGACCATGACCAAGGCCTTCGAGCAGATGGCCAAGCTGCGCGGCATGGTCGACAAGGATTTCTCGGGACGCGACTGGAACCTGTCCACGGCGATGGTCATCAACGGCAAGGCCGCCATGCAGATCATGGGCGACTGGGCCAAGGGTGAATTCATCAAGGCCGGCAAGCAGCCCAACAAGGATTTCCTCTGCTTCCAGTATCCCGGCACCGAGGGCAGCTTCACCTTCAACACCGACCAGTTCGCGATGTTCAAGGTGGGCAAGGCGCAGGAGACCGGACAGCTGGTGCTGGCCAGCGCGGTGATGGACAAGGGCTTCCAGGAAACCTTCAACCTGGCGAAGGGATCCATCCCGGCCCGCACCGACGTCTCCGACGCCAAGTTCGAAGCCTGCGGCAAGAAATCCATGGCCGATGTGAAGGTCGCGATCAAGAACAATTCGATGCTCGGCAGCTTCGCTCACGGCCATGCCGTGCCCGAGGCGATCAAGGGCGCGATGATGGACGTCGTCACCAAGGCCTTCAACTCCGGCACCCCGCCGGCCGAGGCGACCAAGCAGCTGGTTGCCGCGGTGAAGGCAGCGAAGTAGCGCCAGCACGGCGGGCGCGGCGCGCCCGCCGTTTTTCACCCCGGGGGAAACCGTGAAAGCCGACGCCCGACGCCAGACACCGGCGGTGCTCTGGCTGCAGCGCAACCTGCCCAAGATCGTGCTCTCGCCCACGGTGGCGATCACGCTGGTGTTCGTCTACGGGTTCATCGCCTGGACCACCCTGCTTTCGTTCACCCGCTCCAAGACCATTCCCAATTTCGACTGGGTCGGCTTCAGCCAGTACGCCCGCGTGTGGGCGCACCCGCGCTGGGACGTGGCGATGCACAACCTGTGGATTTTCGGCCTGCTCTACATCGGCCTGTGCCTGGCGATCGGCCTGCTGCTCGCGATCCTGCTCGACCAGCGCATCCGCCAGGAAGGCACGCTGCGGGCCATCTACCTTTACCCGATGGCGCTGTCCTTCATCGTCACCGGCACGGCCTGGAAATGGATGCTCAATCCCGGGCTCGGCGTCGAGAAGCTGATGCGCGGATGGGGATTCGAGGATTTCAAGTTCGACTGGATCATCAACGAGGACATGGCGATCTATTGCGTCGTCATCGCCGGCGTCTGGCAGGCCTCGGGCTTCGTCATGGCGATGTTTCTCGCCGGCCTGCGCGGCATCGATGACGATATCGTCAAGGCGGCATCGATAGACGGCGCCTCGATGCCGCGGATCTACCTGCGCATTATCCTGCCCATGCTGCGTCCGATTTTCCTGTCCGCGGTGGTGATCCTGGCGCACCTCGCGATCAAGAGCTACGACCTGGTACTCGCCCTCACCGGAGGCGGTCCCGGCTACGCGACCGAACTCCCCTCGACCTTCATGTACGTGCATACCTTCCTGCGCAACGAACTGGCCATGGGCTCCGCCAGCGCGGTCATGATGCTGCTCACGGTCGCGGCCATCATCGTCCCCTACCTGTATTCCGAGATGCGCTCGTCGCGGCGCCCGGCCCACTGACATGGCCGAAGCCGCCTGGGAAACCCCGAAAATGGCGCGCGGCCGCGGCAACCGCTGGTCGCGCGTGATCATCTACGGGCTGCTGGCTTTTTTCGCGCTGGTTTATCTGTTGCCGCTCGTGGTGATGCTGCTGACCTCCCTCAAGCCCCTCCCCGAAATCTATGCCGGCAACATGATCGCCCTGCCGCAGGAATGGACCGTCGAACCCTGGCGCAAGGCATGGGAGGAAGTCTGCGTCGGCCTGGCCTGCCACGGCATCAAGGGTTACTTCTGGAATTCCATCAAGATGGCTTTCTTCGGCGTCACCATCTCCACCGCGATAGGTGCGCTGAACGGCTACGTGCTGACCAAATGGCGGTTCCGCGGCGACAACCTGCTCTTCGGCCTCATCCTGTTCGGCTGCTTCATTCCGTTCCAGATCGTGCTGATCCCGATGGCGACCATCCTCGGCAAGCTGGGCCTCGCCTCATCGACGACCGGCCTGGTGCTGGTGCACGTGACCTACGGCATTGCCTTCACCACGCTGTTCTTCCGCAACTACTATGCGGTATTTCCGGATGAACTGGTGAAAGCGGCGATGATGGACGGCGCGCGTTTCTGGGCGATCTTTTTCCGCATCCTGCTGCCCAGCTCCGGGCCGATCATCGCGGTATCCATGATCTGGCAGTTCACCAACATCTGGAACGACTTCCTGTTCGGCGCCTCGTTCTCCACCGGCGAAAGCGCGCCCATGACCGTCGCCCTGAACAACGTCGTCAACACTTCCACGGCCGAGCGCGAGTACAACGTGCACATGGCGGCCGCCGTGATCGCCGCGTTGCCGACGCTGCTGGTTTATGTTTTCGGCGGGCGCTATTTCGTACGCGGCCTGATGGCCGGTTCCGTCAAGGGTTGAACATGTCCTCGCTCGAGCTCCTAGGCATTAAAAAGCGTTACGGCGACAGTGAAATCCTCAAGGGCATCGACATTTCGGTCGATGCCGGCGAATTCCTGGTCCTCGTCGGCCCCTCGGGCTGCGGCAAGTCGACGCTGCTGAACATCATCGCCGGGCTGGACACGGCCACCGAAGGCGACGTGCGCATCGGCGGCCGCAGCGTCCGCGACGAGCACCCCAGCGAACGCGACATCGCGATGGTGTTCCAGTCCTACGCGCTCTATCCCAACATGACGGTGGCCCAGAACATCAGCTTCGGCATGGAAATGCGCAAGGTGCCGAAGCCGGAGCGCGAACGCGCCATCCAGGATGCCTCGAAGCTGCTGCAGATCGAACACCTGCTCGGCCGCCGGCCGGGGCAGTTGTCGGGCGGCCAGCGCCAGCGTGTCGCCATGGGGCGCGCGCTGGTCCGCAATCCGAAGATTTTCCTGTTCGACGAACCCTTGTCCAACCTGGACGCGCAGTTGCGCCTGGACATGCGCACCGAGATCAAGAAGCTGCACCAGCGGCTCGGCGCGACGATCGTCTACGTGACGCATGACCAGATTGAGGCCATGACGCTGGCCACCCGCATCGCGGTGATGCGCAACGGCGAACTGCAGCAGCTCGGCACCCCGGCGGAGGTCTACAGCGAACCCGTGAACCTGTTCGTCGCCGGATTCATGGGCTCGCCGCGGATGAACCTCGCACCCGGGCGGCTGGTGCAGGCGGGAAACGAGCTTGTGCTGGAGATCCAGGCCGGCGAGCAGCCCAAGGTTGCCATTGCGCTGCCGTCGCAGCCGGAGGCCGTACGCGCCTATGCGGGCCGGGAAATCATCGCCGGGCTGCGTGCGGAAGCCATCAGCTATGGAGCGGTTTCGGGGAACGGGCCGCGGCGCACGATGAATGCCACGGTGGAAGTCACCGAACCGACGGGGGCCGACACCCTGGCGGTGCTGATGGTGGGCGGCCACGAAATGACCGCGCGGCTGCAGCCGGACTTTCCGTTGCGGGCCGGGCAGCAGGGCGAGTTCGGCATCGATCTTGGCAAGCTGATTTTCTTCGAGCCGAAGGGCGGCCAGCGGATAAAGTAGCCCGTTTCCGGCACACCACGCTGGAGCCTGCTGCGCACCACGAAGACATTCTTTTTTATACGCCCTTGAGGGGTGCGCGGTAAAAGCTGGATAAAGGGAGAAGTCTTGAGTGAGTTTCCTCGTTTCGTTTCCGCCGGCGAGGCGCTGACCGATTTCATCCGCACCGGTCCGGATGCCTGGATATCGCGCCCGGGGGGAGCGGACTGGAATGTCGCGCGCGTCGTGGCGACGCTTGGCGTTCCCAGCGCCTTTGCCGGCGCGGTGAGCACGGACCGGTTCGGCGACGAGCTGGCGAGGCTTGGCCGGGAAGCGGGCCTCGACCCGCGCTTCCTGCAGCGGATCGGCAAGGCCCCATTGATCGCGATGGTGCATGAGACTTCCCCACCCGCGTATTTCTTCGTCGGCTCGGACAGCGCCGACCTGGCCTTCCAGCCCGCGCTGCTGCCCCACGGCTGGCTGGACCACGCGGAATGGCTGCACTTCGGCTGCATCAGCCTGGCGCGCGAGCCGCTTGCGGGAAAACTCCTGCGGCTGCTCGACGCGGCAAAGGCGGCAGGCCGGAAAATCAGCTTCGACCCGAACTACCGCAACATCATGACCGAAGCGTTCGATGCAACGCTGCGATATGTCGCCCAACGCGCCGACGTGATCAAGGTCTCCGACGAAGACCTGCGCGGATTGTTCCGCACCGACGATGCCGCTGAGGGGTTCGCAGGATTGCGCGAACTCAACCCTGGCGCGCCCATCCTGCTGACCCGAGGCGCCGAAGGCGCGGAACTGCACGCCGGATCGAAGGTGCTGCGCCAGGCGCCGCCGGCCATCAATGTGGTGGATACCGTGGGCGCCGGTGATGCCAGTGTCGGCGGCCTGCTGTACAGCCTGATGACCCGGCCCGACGCGGGCTGGGGCGAGCATCTGAAATTCGCCGTCGCCACCGGTACCGCCGCGTGCCTGCACGCCGGCGCTGTCCCTCCGACATTGTCATCGGTAACCGGCCTGCTGCGGAAAATGTAAAGCCGCCATGCCCGATTTTCGGAGCCGCCCGTTCCTGCTCGACCACATCCGCCACACGATGGCGTTCTACCACCCGCGCGCCATCGATCCGGACGGCGGCTTTTACCATTTCTGGCGCGACGACGGCTCGATCTACGACACCCACACGCGCCACCTGGTGAGCAGCACGCGCTTCATCTTCAACTATGCGATGGCGGGCCGGCGGTTCGGTAATCAGGATTACCTCGACGCCGTGCGGCACGGCTTGCTGTATCTGCGGGTCCGCCATCGCAATCCCGCCACCGGTGGTTACGCGTGGGTGCTCGACGGCTCGACAGTGGCGGACGGCACCAACCATTGCTACGGGCTCGCGTTCGTGCTCCTGGCCTATTCGCACGCCCTGCTCGCCGGTGTCGAAAAAACACGCCCGTGGATCGGCGAGACGTTCGACCTGATGGAGCGGCGCTTCTGGTCCGCGGAACATTCGCTGTATGCCGACGAAGCCAGTGCCGACTGGTCCGTACTGTCCCCCTACCGGGGGCAGAACGCGAACATGCATGCCTGCGAAGCGCTGCTTGCAGCCTTCGAAGCAACCGGGGAAATGCGATACCTGCAGCGCGCGGAAACTCTCGCCCACAACGTCACGGTGCGGCAGGCCGCACTGTCCGACAATCTGGTCTGGGAGCATTATCGATCCGACTGGTCGGTGGATTGGGACTACAACCGCAACGACAAGACCAACATTTTCCGGCCCTGGGGCTATCAGCCGGGACACCTGGCGGAGTGGGCCAAACTGCTGCTGATCCTGGAACGGCATCGCCCGCGGCTGCAGTCAGCGGACTGGCTGCTCCCCCGCGCGACGGAATTGTTCGGCGCTGCGCTGGCGAACGCGTGGGATGCCGAGCATGGCGGCATCGTGTACGGCTTCGGGCTGGACGGCAGCATATGCGACGGCGACAAGTATTTCTGGGTGCAGGCGGAGGCCCTTGCTGCCGCGGCGCTGCTCGCCGACAGGACGGGAGATGACAAGTACTGGAAATGGTACGAGCGCATCTGGACGTATAGCTGGAAGCACTTTGTCGACCACCAATACGGGGCCTGGTACCGTATCCTGACCCGGGACAACCGCAAGATCAGCGACGAGAAGAGCCCCGCGGGCAAGACCGACTACCACACCATGGGCGCCTGCTATGAAGTGCTGAACGTCGTGCGTGACTGAAACGCAGAAAAGGAGAGCGGGATGTTGAGTGCACAGGAAATGAAACGCAAAAACCGCAAAGGCGGCAAGGCAGGCAAGCCGAATCCGCGCCGCGCAGCGGGTATCGGGCTCTGGGCTGCCGGGATAGCCGCCGGCATCTTCGGCGGAGACTACGGCCTGCTTGTTGCGCTCGCTCTGGTCGCCGCAGGATTCGTCCTGTTCATGTCGAATCCGTCGGACAAGAAATAACAGGGACGAGAGGAGAGAGAAGAGAGAAAAGAGAAGAGAGAAAAGTAAAGACGTAAAGCTTTAAAGCCTCTACCTTTTCTCTTTTCTCTTTTCTCTCTTCTCTTTTCTCTCTTCTCTCGTCTCTACGCTTCTTCCCGCCGACGGGAACCTTATCTTCCCCCGCGGTCAAACGATTTCCACGCACAATTCCGCCCGGAGGAAAAGACATGCACAGGACCGCCTTCAGAATCGCCGCCATCGCGCTGACGCTCGCATTCGCCGCCGCACCGCAGGCGTCGATCGCGGAAGAAACCACCGCGAAGGACGTCGGCAAGAAACTCAACGAGGCCGGCGCCGCGATCAAGGACTATACGGTGGAGCAGCGCGACGAAGCGGTGAAGAACGCCAGGATCGCGCTGGACGATCTCGATGCGAAGATCAACCGCCTGGCCGCCGACATCGACTCGAAATGGGACAAGCTCGACGCGTCGGCCCGCAAGAAGGCCTACGAATCCATGGAGAAGCTGCGCAAGGAACGCAATGACGCCGCCGAATGGATGGGCGCGCTCAAGCACAGCTCGAAGGACGCCTGGGGCGAGGTCAAGAACGGCTTCGCGAAAAGCTACGAAGCGCTGGCAAGCACGTTCTCCAGAGCCAAGGAAGAATTCTGAGCTCTGACTAAGACACACTGCGCACCACGAAGAAGGACACGAAGATGCACGAACAACGCCAAGAACAAAAGTGAGAATGGGAATGCAGTCTCAGTGACGGCACACGGCTGGCTTGATCATTGATTGCCAGCATCGCCCAGACCAATATTCACCCTTTGTCGTTGTTCTTCTTCGTGACCCCTTTGTGCCCTTCGTGCCTTCGTGGTGCGCGGTATGTCCTGGATGATGCGTGGGACGCCTTAGGTGGGCTATCATGCTCTCACGCGGAACACTTCGAATTCCGCGAGAGGAAACGACCATGCATGATCTCGTGATTCGCGGCGGCACCGTCGTGGACGGAACGGGCGGCGCGCAACGCATTGCCGATGTCGCGGTTGACGGAGACAGGATCGTCGCTGTCGGACCCGGCATCGGCAAAGGCCGCCGCGAGATCGACGCCGAGGGGCTGCTGGTCACGCCCGGTTTCGTCGACATCCATACCCACTACGACGGCCAGGCCACCTGGGACCCCTACCTCACCCCGTCATCCTGGCATGGCGTCACCACCGTGGTATTCGGCAACTGCGGGGTCGGTTTCGCCCCGGTCCGCAAGGGCGCCGCGCCGTACCTGATCAATCTCATGGAAGGCGTCGAGGACATTCCCGGCACGGTGCTGGCCGAGGGCGTGAAATTCGACTGGGAATCCTTCCCGCAATTCCTCGACAAGCTCGATGCCGCACCCAAGGTGATGGACATCGGCGCGCAGGTTCCGCATTCCGCGCTGCGTTTCTATGTGATGGGCGAGCGCGGTGCGGATCATGCGACACCGCCGACCGACGACGAGATCAGCCAGATGGGCACGCTGCTCGAGGAAGCGCTGACGGCCGGGGCGCTGGGATTCACGACTTCCCGCACCATCAAGCATCGCGCAGCCGACGGACGGTCCACGCCGAGCCTGTCCGCGCGCGAACCGGAACTCTTCGGACTCGCGAAGGCGATGAAACGCGCCGGCCGCGGCGTCATCGAGGTCAACTCGGATTTCGGCCCGGGCGAATTCGAAATCCTGCGCGCGGCGGCGGAGGTTTCCGGCCGTCCGCTGTCGGTCCTGCTCCTGCAGGTCAACAACGCCCCGGAACTGTGGCGCGAAACACGCGCGCAGATCCACGAGGCGCGCGCCGCCGGCCTGCGCGTCAACGGCCAGGTCGGCTGTCGACCCATCGGCGTGCTGATGGGCCTGGAAACGACGATCCATCCGTTTTCATCCCATCCCGCCTGGCTTGCGATGCAGAACCTGACGCCGGCACAGCGTTACGAGCAGCTCGTGGGTAACGCGCAGCTGCGCCGCCGGCTGGTGGAAGAGCGGCCGCAGGATGCGCACACAAAGCGCATCGAGGACGCCTTTCCCCGCATATATGTGATGGACGACGACTACGACTACGAGCCGCATCCGTCGGCCAGCCTGGCCGGGCAGGCGCTGGCGAAAGGCGCGAACCCCTGGCAGCTGGCGCTGGGTGCCATGATGGCGCGCGGCGGCAAGCAGCTCCTGTCCGAAGCGTTCGAGAATTACACCGAAGGCAGCCTCGATAACATCCGCGAAATGCTGGTGGATGAGGCCACGGTGATGGGCATCGCCGACGGCGGCGCCCACGTGTGCACGGTGTGCGATGCGGGCTCGCCGACCTTCCTGCTCACCCACTGGGCACGGGACCGCAGGCGCGGCGAGCGCCTGCCCCTGGAGTTCCTGGTGCGCAAGCACACACGCGACACCGCGGCGGCCTACGGACTCGACGACCGGGGCTTGCTGGCACCGGGCATGCGCGCCGATTTCAACGTGATCGATTTCGACCGGCTCGGCATCCGCAAGCACGAGGTGGTGTACGACCTGCCTGCCGGCGGTAAACGGCTGATCCAGCGCGCGCAGGGGTACCACCACACCTTCGTCGCCGGCACCGAAACATTGCGGGACGACGAGCACACCGGCGCGCTGCCGGGAAAATTGCTGCGCTGACCGCACGGCCATGGCAAAGGTTTTTCGCGTCGAGTATCCGATCCGCTTCTCGCATTGCGACCCCGCGGGCCAGGTCTATT
>DASVNF010000010.1:0-11189 GCA_036384015.1 Burkholderiales bacterium | reverse complement strand
CGCCGTGCTGTATCAGAACGACGACTACGGCAAGGACTACCTCAAGGGCCTGCACGAGGGACTCGGGAGCCAGGCCGGGAAAATGATCGTCAAGGAAGCGAGCTACGAAGTCACCGATCCGACGGTGGAATCGCAGATCGTGACCTTGCAGGCGTCGGGCGCGGACACGCTATTCATCTTTGCGACGCCGAAGTTCGCCGCGCAGGCGATCCGCAAGACGTACGACATTCGCTGGAAGGCGCTCACTTTCGTGAACAACGTCTCCTCATCGGTCGCTGCGGTACTCGAGCCGGCCGGCCTCGAGAAGTCGGTCGGTGTCGTCACGGTCCTGTACTTCAAGGACCCCAACGATCCCCAATGGGCGAACGATCCGGCGATGAAAGACTGGCAGGAATGGATGAAGAAGTATTACCCGGATGGCAACCCGGCGGACGGCTTGAACGTGTTCGGTTATCTGGCCGCGCAGACCATGGTCCAGGTCCTCAAGCAGTGCGGCGACGAACTTACCCGGGAAAACGTCATGCGGCAGGCCGCCAGCCTGAAGGACCTGGCGCTGCCGCTGTTGCTGCCGGGAATCAAGATCAACACCGGTCCGGCCGATTTCTATCCGGTCGACCAGATCCAGCTCGCCCGATTCGACGGCAAGCGCTGGGTGCTGTTCGGGGAAGTGCTGGGAAAATAGGCGACGCCGGATGGATTCCGCCTCCGGGTGAAGGATTTCATGCCCGGAATGCCGGCTAACGGGAGGAAGAATTCGTGCTGAACAGGGTTGCAGCGCTTCTGGCCATGGTCCTTGCCGCGGTCGCGCAAACCGGCCATGCCGCAAAGAGCTATGGACCGGGGGCAAGCGACACCGAGATCAGGATCGGCCAGACCATGCCGTACAGCGGACCGCTGTCCGCGTTCGGCACCATCGGCAGGGCCGAGGCCGCCTATTTCGAGATGATCAATTCGAAAGGGGGCGTCAACGGGCGCAGGATCAGGCTGCTTTCAGTTGACGATGGCTACAGTCCGCCCAAGACCATCGAGCAGACACGCAAGCTGGTGGAATCCGACGAAGTTCTCCTGCTTTTCAGTTCCTTCGGCACGCCGCCAAACACGGCGGCGATGAAGTACCTGAATACCAAAAAAGTGCCGCAGCTGCTTATTGCGGCAACCGGCATGAAGTGGGGCGATGCGCGCAATTTCCCATGGACGATGGCGTTTCTGCCCAGCCAGAAAACCGGCACGACAGGCTATGCCCGTTACCTCCTGAAGAACCGTCCGGCGGCGAAGGTCGGCGTGCTTTACCAGAACGACGATTTTGGCAAGGACTACCTCAAGGCCTTGAGGGATTTGCTCGGCGACAAGGCCGCATCGATGATCGTCGCGGAAGCGTCTTATGAATCCACCGACCCTTCCGTGGATTCCCAGATCGCAACCCTGAAAGGGTCCGGCGCCGATACCTTTTTTGCCTTCGCGTCGCCGAAGTTCGCTGCGCAGGCGATACGAAAAACCTACGACATCGGCTGGAAGCCCCTGCTGTTCATTCCCTACAGCGCGACTTCGGTAAGCGCGGTGCTGCAGCCCGCGGGCTTGCAGAAATCGGTTGGCGTAATTTCATCGGCCTACGTCAAGGATCCCTCCGATCCGCAATGGAAGGCGGATGCCGCGACGAAGGAGTGGCTGGCATGGATGAAAAACTACTTTCCGGACGGCGACCTGGCCGAGATCTACAACGTGTACGCCTATACCAACGCGCAACTGCTGGTCCAGGTGCTGAAGCAGTGCGGTGACGACCTCACGCGGGAAAACGTGATGAGGCAGGCGGCGAACCTGAAGAATTTCGAGTTGCCGATGCTGCTGCCTGGCGTGCGCATCAACACCAGCGCGACTGACTACGATCCGGTCGAGCAATTGCAGCTGATGCGCTTCGACGGCAAGGAGTGGGTCAGGTTCGGGGAAGTCATCGGGCCGTGAGCCGTTTCGAAGCCTGACCGGATCAGAGGACGGCCGCGCCCGCCCGTGCGACGATGCCGTCCTGGAACGACTGCACCCCGGATACGCCGATTGCGCCGACGAACTGTCCGTCCCTGACGAGCGGGACGCCGCCTTCCAGCGGCACGGCGCCGGGAAGCCCCATCATCACGATGCGGCCTTCGGCCACGTTGTCTTCGATCGCCTTGGTCGGGCGCTTGAGGAGGATCGCCGCCCGGCCTTTTTCCTCCGCGATCCGGCTGGACGCTTTCTGGGTACCGTCGATGCGTTCGAGATACATCAGATGGCCGCCATCGTCCAGGACGGCAATCACCACCGCCCAGCCATTTTTTTCCGCCTCCGCCCGCGCGGCCGCGGCAATGCGCTTGGCGTCTTCCAGGGCGAGTATCGTTTGCTGAAGCATGCGCAGGTTTCCAGTCAGTGCAGGGTGTCGAAAAGGTTCTTGTGAATGCGCCCGTCCTTCATGACCAGCCTGATGTTGGCGGGTGACTGCAGCAGCCGCACGTCGTTCTGCGGCTCGCCGAGCACCACCGCCAGGTCGGCCAGGAATCCTTCCGCAACTTCGCCGGCCCGGCCTTCCAGCATCATCGCAGCGGCACCGGTGTTGGTGGCGGAAACGAGGGCTTCGGCATCGGAATAACCGAAGTAGCGGACGAAATGCCCCAGATCGCGGGCGTTGGTGCCGTGCGGCGTCCAGGGAAATCCGTAGTCACCGCCCACCAGGACGCGAATGCCGCGCTTGCGCAGTTCGGCAAAAACCCGCTGCGCGCATTCGAACTGGTGAACCACGCCGGACGCTTCCGCTTTCTGATAGGTGATGCCCCATGGCTCGGCTTCATACATGAGATTGTGCAGCAGCCCGATTGCCGGCGCGACGAATATGCGGTCGCGTGACGCTTCCAGCAGGTCCAGGCATTCCTCATCGGCATACTCGCAGTGATACAGGATGTCGATTCCGTGTTTGAGCGCCAGCTTGATCGACGCGGCCGCGCGCACGTGGGCCGCGATGCGCTTGCCGTGCGCGTGAGCCGTTTGCGCAGCAGTCCGGATCTCGTCCTCGTTCATGACGTTCTGGTCCGATCGCGAGTTCGGGATGGTCTGGTTGCCCGAGATGTTCAGCTTGATCGTGTCCACGCCTTCCCGCACCAGGAAGCGGCAAGTCCGCGCCATCTCGTCGGTGCCATCGACGATCATGGCGATCGATTCGCGATGGATATGCATGCGGCGTTCGTCGCCGAGGTTGCCGGTGCTGGTCAGTTCCGGACCCGCCGCCAGCAGCCGCGGTCCCGGAATGTGCCCGGCTTCGATCGCGTCGCGAATCACGACATCGATGCGCGGTTTGGCGGAACCGCCGCTGACACACGAGGTAAACCCGGCCTCGAGCACCACCCGCGCATGCTGCGCGGTGCGCAGCGTGTGTTCCTCCGGCGGCACGTCGCCGGTGTCGGCGATGTCCGCTTTGTGCAAAAAGGGCAGGTGAGCATGGCCGTCGACCAGGCCGGGAATGACGGTATGCCCCGGTATGTCGATATGCCGCAGTCCATCCAGGCTGCGCGGACCTGGCGCACGGACTTCGGCAATGCGGTTGCCGGCGATGAGGACGTCGGCGAAAAACGCCGGTTCGCCGCTGCCGTCCCAAACCTTGCCGCCGCGCAACAGAATCGGTTCCATCGCTTCGCCCGTCATGACGCCAGCAAAAATTGTAACCTCTGCCGGCCGCGTCAGGGCCAGTGTTGCAGGGCCGGCGGATGGGCTGCCAGGTGCGGGTTATACTCCCACCGCGCATGAAAATAATCAGGGAGAATCCAATGGAAGGGAAGTTCTTGCAAGGCAAGGTTGCGGTCGTCACCGGGGCAAGCCGCGGCCTGGGCCGGGCCATGGCGCTGGCGCTGGGCGAGGCGGGAGCCCGGCTGGCGCTGGCGGGGCGCAATCAGGAAAAGCTGGCCGAGACGAAGAAGCTGGCGGCAGCCAAGGGCATCGAGAGCGACGTATTCGTTGCCGATGTGCGCGATGAGGCCCAGGTCAAGAAACTGGAAAAGGATGTGATTGCGCGATTCGGCGCCACCCACATCCTTGTCAACAATGCCGGCACCGCGGTGCGCAAGAATGTGGCCGATTTTTCGCTGGACGAATGGAAGCTGGTGACGGACACCAACCTTACCGGCGTATTCCTGGTTTCGAGGGCATTCATTCCTCATATGAAAGCCGCGAAATGGGGCCGTATCATCAACATTACCTCGATCATGGCCCACGTCGGCAGTCCCGGGCGCGGAGCCTATTGCGCTTCCAAATCGGGTGTCCTGGCACTGACCAAATGTCTTGCGCTCGAACTCGTGGGGGACGGCATCAATGTGGTCGCGATCAGTCCCGGGTTCTATGAAACCGACCTGACCGCGCCGCTGCGCGCCGATGCGCAAAAGAACGCGGCCCTGCTGGCGGCTACACCCGCGGGCCGCTGGGGCAAGCCGGATGAAATCGGCGGTCTCGCGCGCTACATCTGCAGCGACGGCGCGTCGTTCATGACCGGCACCGACATCCTGATGGACGGGGGCTGGACGGCGCAGTGAGGCCGTGAATGCCGTGAATGCCGTGAATATCGTGAATGTCGTGAATGTCGTGAGGTCGTGAATTTCGTCGTGGGGCTTTCGCCAGTGCTGACACCGCATTCACGCCATTCACGATATTCACGGCCCCTCTCCGGGGAGCGGACGTGAAAGTCCTCGTTCTGGGCGCCGGAGTCATCGGCGTAAGCAGCGCCTGGTACCTGGCCAGGGACGGCCATGATGTCACCGTGATCGATCGCCAGCCGGCGGCGGGGCTGGAGACCAGTTTCGCCAATGGGGGCCAGATTTCAGTAAGCCACGCCGAGCCCTGGGCCAATCCGGCGGCGCCGTTGAAAGTCCTTAAATGGCTTGGCCGCGAGGATGCCCCGCTGCTGTTCCGCCTGCGCGCCGATCCGCGCCAGTGGGCCTGGGGAATCCGTTTCCTCATCGAATGCCTGCCGTCCCGCACCCAGCAAAATACGCTCACCATCCTGCGGCTCGCGCTTTACAGCCGGGCGATGCTCCAGGCATTGCGGAGCGATACCGGGATCGAGTACGACCATCTGGAGAAAGGCATCCTGCACATCCACGGCAGCGGGCAGGAACTCGAGATGGCCCATGGGCGCGTCGAGTTGATGCGCAACCATGGGTTCGACATGCGCATCAAGACGCCGGCCGAGTGCTTCGAGATCGAGCCGGCTTTGCGCGATTCCCGGGTTGGCATCGTCGGCGGCACTTTCGCGCCGGAAGATGAATCGGGCGATGCGCACATGTTCACGGGCAATCTGGCCGCGATGTGCGCCGCTGCGGGCGTCGTTTTCCGTTACGAGAATGCGATTGAATCCCTGAGCGTCGCCGGCGGCACGGTGAATGGAGTCCTGGTTTGCAACGCGGAGGGCCGCCGCGAACTGCTGCGGGCGGATGTCGTGCTGGCCGCTCTCGGCAGCTACACTCCTTTCCTGCTGGCGCCTGCCGGAATTTCCATTCCGGTGTATCCGGTCAAGGGTTACTCGGTCACCATTCCTTTGCTGCGGCCGGACAAGGCGCCCCTGGTTTGCCTGACCGACGAAAGCGCGAAGATCGCGATGACCCGGTTGGGCAACCGGTTGCGCGCCGCCGGCACCGCCGAGCTCTCCGACTACGACACCTCGCTCAACGAGGCGCGTTGCACTGCGATCCTCGCCCGGGTCCGGCAGCATTTCCCCCAGGCCGGCGATTTTGCCGCCGCCTCGAAGTGGGCGGGCCTGCGGCCCGCCACGCCCAGCAACGTCCCCCTCATCGGCCGTACCCGCATCAACAACCTGCTCCTCAATACGGGACATGGCACCCTGGGCTGGACCCTGGCCTGCGGTTCCGGGAAAGCCGCGGCAGACCTGGTCGCCGGGCGCAGGCCGGAAGTCGAATTCCCCTTCCTCCGACCCTGAAATAGCCGCGGGTTTGACGCTGGAGGAGGCCGCCTTGCACAATAGCGGCTCTCCCGCGCAGGCCCGGAGCAGGCATCGGGCGCGCGACTCCACGACCCTTACCCTTCCCCGAAAGAGCAGGACATGGCTATTTTTCTGAAAAAAGGCGTTTCCGCGGAGCAGGACGCGGCGGACATCGTCAAGGTGCGCAAGATCGTCGAGGACATCCTCGCCGACATCGAAACGCGCGGCGATCAGGCCGTGCGCGAAATGTCGAAGAAATTCGACAGCTGGTCGCCTGAGGATTTCCGCATGACCAAAGGCGAGATCGAGGATTGCGTCCGGCAGCTGCCGAAGCAGGTGATCGAGGACATCAAGTTCGCGCAGGAACAGATCCGCAATTTTGCGCAGATCCAGCGTGATGCCTTGCGGGACGTGGAGGTGGAAACGCTGCCCGGCGTGATCCTTGGCCACAGGAACATCCCGGTGAACAGCGTCGGCTGTTACGTCCCCGGCGGCAAATACCCGCTGGTGGCATCGGCGCACATGAGCATCGTTACCGCCCGCGTCGCCGGCGTGAAACGCATCATCGCCTGCGCGCCGCCCTACAAGGGCAGCCCGCACCCCGCGATCGTGACCGCCATGCACATGGCCGGCGCCGACGAGATTTTCACCATTGGCGGCGTCCAGGCGATCGGCGCCATGGCGCTGGGAACGGCCACGATCAAGCCCACCGACATGATCGCCGGTCCGGGCAACGCCTATGTCGCCGAGGCCAAGCGCCAGCTGTCCGGCCGCGTCGGCATCGACCTGTTCGCCGGGCCGACGGAAACCCTGATCATCGCCGATGACAGCTGCGACGCGGAAATGTGCGCGACCGATCTGCTGGGACAGGCCGAGCACGGCCCGAACTCGCCGGCAATTTTGCTGACGAACTCGCGCAAGCTGGCCGAAGACACCATGAAGGAAGTCGAGAGGCAGTTGCTGACGCTGCCGACCGCCGAAACGGCGGGCAAGGCCTGGGCGGACTACGGCCAGGTGATCGTATGCAAGGATTACGCCGAAATGGTGAAGGAAGCCGATCGCATCGCCTCCGAGCATGTGCAGGTGATGACGCGCGATCCGGATTACTTCCTGCGCAGCATGACGAACTACGGCGCCCTGTTCCTTGGACCGGAAACCAACGTCTCCTATGGCGACAAGGTGATCGGCACCAATCACACGCTGCCGACGCGCAAGGCGGCACGCTACACCGGCGGCCTCTGGGTCGGGAAATTCATCAAGACCTGCACCTATCAGAAAGTGAAGCCCGAAGCCTCGGCGATGATCGGCGACTACTGCTCGAGGCTGTGCGCCGTCGAAGGCTTCGCCGGCCACAAGGCGCAGGCCGATTTGCGGGTCAAGCGCTACGGGCGGCTGCGGGCAGCTTGACTATTCGACTCCTCGACATGAAGCGCAGGAAAGGCCGGATTCCTTTCTGATCTTTCGCGGCCGCCTTTCGGGCGGCCGAGTTTTTTTCCCCATTTGTAGTCGATCCGTACCCCCCTCTTTCCTAATCTGCTCCCACGTCGACAGGGATCATGGGACATGGAAGAACTGGGTGTCTACGTTGTCCGGGTGTACCGGCGAGATATTGCCGGCATGGCCGGCGTCGTGGAGTCGGTGGCCAGCGGTGAACAATCGCCGTTCCATACGACCGAAGAATTGTGGCGTGCCCTCCGTGACCTGCCTTCCCCCCGGCGCAATTTCCAGGGCGTTAAACCAAACGAGGAGGGTGGGACATGAAACGGCTAATTGTTGCGGTGGTATGGACGTTTGCGGTGCTGGCCACGGGCGGTGCAACCGCGGGCAAAGTGAACATTCCCAAGGAGGGCAACTACGCCTTCGACTTCTGCCCGATCGGTCAGGCGAAGACGTTCGCCAACGGTGACGCGCTGTTCCACATGCAGTACGACCTCAACGCCTTGCTAAGGGCAAACCAGACCGGCGGTGCGTTCGACCGAATGGGCGCTCGCTGTCTGGGGCTTTTCACCAAAATCAATGGCAAGATGGCCGAAGTTGGCATGTGCGAGATCACCGATCTGGACGGCGACAAGTGGTGGATGGATTACCGCGGGAACCCGGACGGCAGTGGCGGTACTTACACCTCGGCAGGCGGGACCGGCAAGTACAACGGCATGGTGCTCAAAGGCGAGTATCGCATCGACAATGACTGGGGCAGTCCGGCGAAAGAAGTAGCCTTCCTGGGTTGCAATCCCAACAAGGGCACCTATAAATTGAAGTAACGGCGGTATCCCGGGGCGCGGTTGCTTGAGTCCCGCGCCCAGGATGCGCCCCCTTCCGGGAAGCCGGTACGCCACGTATACCGGCGCGTGCGTCCACGAGTCTGGAGGGGCTCCGGGATGAGCAAGAAAGCGTCTCTTGCCAAGATCAGCCGGCCACGCCTCTTCGGGGTGGCGCCGCGAGGGCGACTGTTTGCCGTGCTGGACGAAAACCGGGGCCGCCCGCTGATCTGGATTTCCGGCCCGCCGGGTGCCGGCAAGACTGCGCTGACCGCGAGTTATCTCGAAGACCGGGCAATCCCCGCTATCTGGTATCAGATCGATGCCGGAGATGCCGACCCGGCATCCGTGTTTCATTACCTCGCACTGGCGGCGGGGGCTTTCGCCGCCACGGGTTCCACCACGCTCCCGCGATTCGTTCCCGAACACCTGACCGACCTGGCGGGTTTTGCACGCCTCTTCTTCCGCGCCCTCTTTGCCCAGCTACCCGAAGGACTGGTCCTGGTGCTGGACAATTATCAGGAAGCTCCGATCGATGCCTCGCTGCACGAGATGGTGCGTCAGGCCATTGCGGAAGTGCCGCCGGGTAATTCGATGATCGGGATCAGTCGAGTCGAGGCGCCCTCCGGCTTTGTCCAGTTGGCCGCAAGCGGAGCCATGGTCCAAATCGGATGGGACAAGCTGCAGCTCACGCTGGACGAGGTGCGCGCCATCGCGGCAAAACGCGGTGTCACCGACGACTGGTTGCTCAGGGCGCTGCACCAGCAGTCGCAGGGATGGGCGGCCGGCATCACGCTCATGCTGGAGCGGCTGAGGCACTTCGATGGCAAAGCGCAGGAACTTCCCACGGAGACCCGCGAATCGGTATTCAAATATTTTGCCAGCCTCATCTTCGACCAGGCATCGGAGGAAACCCGCCATATTCTGCTGTCGATAGCATTCCTGCCACGAGTGACGCCCTCACTCGCCGTTGAACTGAGCCGGCGTGAGGAGGCCCCGAGCCTGCTGGAAGACCTTTTTCGCCGCCGAATGTTTACCGACCGCAGGGCTGGTGCCGAACCGGTGTACCAGTTTCACGCGCTGTTTCTCGATTTTCTCAAGCAAAAGGCGAGAGAGGTCGTTGCCGCGACGGATCTTGGCGAGTTGTTTTATCGATCCGCTTCCGCATTGGAAGAAACAGGGGACGTGGATGCGGCAATGGATCTGTGGATCTCGGCGCGGAACTGGGAGCAGGCGACGAGGCTGATTCTCAGGGATGCGAATAGCCTGCTCAACAGTGGGAGGAGGCAGACGCTAGTGTTGTGGATAGGTGCGATACCGGAGGACCGCAGAAGAAACGAAGCCTGGCTCCTATATTGGCTCGGACGGGCGCAGGTGCAAATCACTCCGGGTGAAGGACTCAAGACGCTTGAGTTTGCCCTTCAAGTGTTTCGGCGCATTAACGACAAACAAGGTTGCATTGAATGTCTGGCCGCCCTGCTGGTTGCGTCCTTTATCGGGTTTCGTGCTCTCGACTCCATGGATCGCTGGCTGGATGAGCTGCTGGCCGAAATCCATCCTTCGCCGCGTTTTTTGTCCGCAACTGTCGAACTGAGAGTCTGGGGCGTGCTTTGCATGGCGTTGTTCCACATAAGACCATGGCATCCATTGACAATTGTGTCCTATCAACGGGTCGAGGATTTGTTGCCCCATTGCAGCGATACGAGTGTCGCTTTGGCAGCTGCAATGGGCGCACTGGTCGTAAGCGGCCTGTGTGGAGATCTTGAACGTGGAGACAGGATTGCACGCGATACAGAATCCCTCGCGCTTTCCGATACTGCCAGTCCAACGGAAGCGGCCTGGTGGTTTGCTCAAGTGGGGTACCTGCGGCTGGTCCAGGCACGGTATGAGGAAGGCCTTGACAGTCTGGACGAGGGTATTCGCATTGCGGATTCCAATCGAATTCAAGTGGTACTGCCGGAGATCATGTTGTGGCGGTACACGGTCGCATTCCGTGCGACCGGATGGATTGCGGCGAACCCCACGCTCGAAGCTGTGCTTGCGATGCACGGATCGAGGTCGCAAATGGCTACGGCAATGCTTTTTCTATTCCGGGCACGCAGGGAGGGCCTTCGCGGAAACGCAGACCAGGCCTTCGAACTTGCAATGCTCGGTTATCAAGCCGCGATGCGCACCGGCTCGCGCTTGCAGGAAGTCGTTTTTTCGCTCTGCTGCTCCGACATATTGATCGAGACAAACCAAATCGAGGAAGCAAGGGCGATGCTTGTGCGCTTGCGGGCGCTGGTCGACGGGGCGGCAATCTACGGATGCTGGCGCGCGGTACAGTTGTTGATGGAAGCCTGGCTGGCGAAAGGGGAAAACGACCCGGAACGCACACTGATGTATCTGCGGCAATCACTCGCGGCCGCCCGGGAGGGAAGTCAACGATACTATTTGCGTTTTCCTGATCGCGCCTTGGTGCCTTTGTTCCGGCTCGCGCTCGAGGAAGGTATTGAAGTGGATCTGGTTCGGGACATCATTCACATGTTTCGACTCAAGCCTCCGAAAGACGCGCCGGACATCTGGCCATGGCCTGTGCGCATATTTACCCTGGGCCGCTTCGAAGCGCAGATCAATGGCGACAAGCTTGAATTCTCACGCAAAGTGCCACGCAAGACGTTGCTGCTATTGAAAGCCATCGTTGCCCTCGGGGGACACGACGTACCGGAGCAGGCGCTGTGCGATGCCCTTTGGGGAGACGAAGAAGGCGATGCAGCGCGCAATGCATTGTCTATCACCGTATTGCGCCTGCGGAAGCTGCTCGGATCGAACGAATCTGTAATCCATCAGGGAGGAAAAGTTTCGCTCAACCCGGAAGTGTGCTGGGTGGATGTGTGGATGTTCGAGCGGCGCCTCGCCAACACGGAATCGGCGGACCGAAGGGCCCTGAGCCTGTATGGAGGCGCCTTTCTGCCCGAAGACGAAGGGGAATCGTGGAGTGTGGC
>DASVNF010000009.1:0-34453 GCA_036384015.1 Burkholderiales bacterium | reverse complement strand
TGGCATGCCGCCAGTATGGCCGCCGCGCCGATCACAAGTCCTGCCACCGCGATCTTCAGGGCGTTCATTTCTTCACCTTGAGCGGCTTGCCGTTCTCGTCGAAGTAAGCCACTTCCCGGGCCGCCAGCTTGCCCGCCTTGGCAAAATCACCCGCGTCCACCGGCGTAGCCGAGTAGCCCTTCATCTTCTCGACTTCGGCCGGATTCGGCGTCGCCTTGGCCAGGTCCTCTTCCGAGAAACCGCGCACGCCGGTGGTCACGGTCGAAGTGGAGGTGGTCCGCGGCCGGTTGCCGATGCCGATGGCCGAAAGCAGGTTGCCGCTCGACTGGGTTTTCTGGTCCGGGCTGCCGAGGCGCACCGAAAGCATGCGTACCCAGCCTGATTTCAGGTCCTTCGCCTTGACCTGCATCCAGGCGCCCTGGCGGGCAACGATCTCCACCGTGGTCTTTTCGGGCAGGGTGACAACGGTTTGCGCATCGAGGAAGGGCTTGTCCTTCACCTCGGTCGCGCGCAGGGTATAGCCGGTTTCGGCCGCATATGCCGCCGGGACGGCGAGCAGGAGCAGGGCAAGCAGCCGCTTCAGGATTCTCCCGTTTGTATGGGTCATGGCGCCGCCTTCATGCGCTCTTCCTTTTCGGTTCGAACAACTCCACGTCCTGCGACCTGCCCTTCACTTTATAAAGTCCGCGCGGAACAAAGTCAAAGGCGTCCGGGCAGAGCTTCATGGTCTCTTCCGATACCAGGATGCGGGCCACGCCCTTGGTCAGGCCTTCGATCCGGCTGGCGAGATTCACGGTATCGCCGATGGCGGTGTATTCGCGCCTTTGCTCGGACCCGATCAGGCCCACCACCGCCGGTCCGGAATGGATGCCGATGCCGACGTCGAAATCGGAACTCAGCTCGCCGAGATCCTTCTTGAAGGCCTGCAGCGTATCGGCCATCTCCAGCGCGCAGCGGATGGCATTCTCGGCGTGCTCCGCATCGTCGAGCGGCGCGCCCCAGATGGCCATGATCGCGTCGCCGATGAATTTGTCCAGCGCGCCGTTGTGGCGGAAGATCACATCGACCTGGCGGCCGAAATAGCCGTTCAGCAGCTCCACGACCTGCTGCGGCGTGCGCGCCTCCGACAGCGTCGTAAAACCGCGGATGTCCGAAAACAGCACCGTGATCTGGCGGCTTTCGCCCTGGCGCGACAGGCCGCCGTGGGCGACGAGTTCCTTGACGATGTGCGGATTGACGAAGCGCGAGAACTCGCGCACGGCCTGCTCGCGTTCGCGCCGTTCCCGCAGGTATTCCTGCAGCGCGGCGATGAAGTAGAACGCCCACGCGAACAGCAGGGGCCTGAGGACGGGCAGATGCTGCAGCCGGCCGATGAAAATGTATTCGGCAACAAGCAGCAGGACGGTCGCGACTACCAGGCCGGCGCCGATCTGCAGCGTATTCACCCGGGCGCGGAACGCGGCAAACAGCAGTCCGAGCAGCGCCAGCGCCAGTGCCAGCGGCCAGATGGCGGGCGCGGGACGCAGGTAGTTGCCGTTCTTCAGGTTGTCGAGCGCGCCGGCAAGGATGTCCACCCCATCGTAGCGACTGTCGACCGCCGTCGGCCGGATGTCATGCAGGCCGGTGGCGGTGACGCCGACGATGACGATCTTGTCGCTGAATTCGCGCGGATCGCGCTTGCGCTTCTGGCTGTTGAAATCGACATACAGGTCGGCGTAGGAAACGTGCTCGCGTCCGCCCTTGCCGCCAGGCCAGCTGAGCATGATCGATTCGACGTCCGGCACCGCCAGGCCGAGATCCTGCGCCACCCGTGCCGGCAAGGACGGAATCTTCCAACCGTACGCGTCCTGATAGACGAAATAGCGGCGGCCGATGCCGTCGGCATCCGCCAGGAAATTGATGGTGCCAAGCCGCCAGTTTTCCGGCGCGAGGGCCCGGGGCAGCGCGATATTCAGCGTTGCATCCTTGACGGCCTGGGGTCCGGCAAAGGCGCCAAGCGCGGACTGGACTTCGGCGACCGGCACGCCGTAAGGGTCCCCGGAGGGATCCTGGCGCGCCGTCGGAAAGAACACGTTGGAATGCCTGGAGACCGATTTGTTGAACAGCTCGTCGGCATCGAGCCGGAAAATATCCGGCTCGAAGAACATGACGTCGAAAACGATCGCGCGCGGTTTCTGCGCGGCTATGCCCTCGACCAGTTCGCCGTGCACGGAACGCGGCCACGGCCAGCGCCCCGCATAGTCGGCCATGCGCTCGATGCTCTGCTCGTCCGCGGCAACCACGACCACGTCCGGATCGGCTTTGATCTTTGCGGCCTGGGCGGCAACGAACCGGTCGGAGAAACGCGCTTCCGGCGCCTTCAGCCAGTCCAGCGCGGAAAATTCCAGGATCGCCGCAATGGCGACCGCGGCAAGCAGGGCGATGAGGGTCTGGGCGGGAATGCGCGGCACGCGCGCAGTCTACAAAAAAAACCAGAGAAAAGGTACGAGAGAAAAGAGAAAAGTGAAAAACGAATGTCTCCGATTCGGGTCCGGCAGGACACTGTCATCACGCTTCTAGTTTTCTCTTTTCTCTCGTATCTTTTCTCTTTGCTCTGTCTCTACAGGCCGAGCCGCTGCCAGATCGCGCTCGCCGCGCCCGCCTGGTTCAGCGTGTAGAAATGCAGGCCCGGAGCACCCGCGGCGAGCAGCTTGTCGCACAGGCCCGTCACCACGTCCAGCCCGAACGCGCGGATCGACGCGGCATCGTCGCGAAAGCTCTCGAACTTGACGCGCATCCAGCGCGGGATCTCGGCGCCGCAGGCATCGGAGAAGCGCGCCAGCTGCGAAAAATTGCCGATCGGCATGATGCCCGGCACGATCGGCACGTCGATGCCCGCAGCCTCGCAGTCCTCGACAAACCGGAAGTAGGCGTCCGCATTGTAGAAGTACTGCGTGATCGCGGAATCCGCACCCGCGTCAATCTTGCGCTTGAAGTTCCGGATCTCGTCGGCGGCGTTGCGGGTCTGCGGATGGTATTCCGGGTAACAGGCAACCTCGATGTGGAACCAGTCGCCGGTCGATTCGCGGATGAAAGCCACCAGCTCGTTCGCATAACGGAGTTCGCCGCTGGAAGCCAGTCCCGACGGCAGGTCGCCGCGCAATGCGACGACATGGCGAATGCCGCTTTCCTTGTAACGATCGAGAATGCCGGCGATTTCCGCCTTGCTGGAAGCCACGCAGGAAAGATGCGGCGCCGCGTTCTGGCCGGCAGCGCGGATTTCAGTCACGGTTTCCAGGGTTCCCTGCTGGGTGGAGCCGCCGGCACCGAAAGTGACCGAGAAGAAACGGGGCTTCAGCTGCGCGAGTTGCTGCCAGGTCGCCCGCAGCTTGGCTTTCCCCTCCTGCGTCTTGGGGGGAAAGAATTCAAATGAGAAAACGCGGGAATTCTGCATTTGCCTTGTCAGCGGCTACCGGCGCCCTCTCCGGACAACCGGAAAGGGCGACGGTGAAGGGGGATCAATACCGGTAGTGATCTGCTTTGTACGGCCCCTGCCTGGCTACCCCGATGTAGCGCGCCTGGGTGTCCGTCAATTCCGTCAGTTGCGCATTCAGCTTCTTCAGCTGCAGGCGCGCCACCTTTTCGTCGAGGTGCTTGGGCAGCACATACACGCCCACCGGATACTTTTCCGTGTTGGCGAACAGCTCGATCTGGGCGATGGTCTGGTTGGCGAAGGACGAGGACATCACGTAGCTCGGATGTCCGGTGCCGCAGCCGAGGTTCACCAGCCGGCCTTCTGCCAGCAGGATGATGCGTTTGCCGTCGGGAAAAATGACGTGGTCGACCTGGGGCTTGATGTTTTCCCACTGGTACTGCTTGACGGAGGCGATGTCGATTTCATTGTCGAAGTGGCCGATGTTGCAAACGATCGCCTGGTCCTTCATTTTCTTCATGTGCTCGTGGGTGATCACATGGAAGTTGCCGGTGGCGGTGACGAAAATGTCGCCCTTGTCGGCTGCATAGTCCATGGTCACCACGCGGTAGCCTTCCATCGCCGCCTGCAGCACGCAGATGGGGTCGATCTCGGTCACCCAGACCTGCGCGGAGAGGGCGCGCAACGCCTGTGCCGAGCCCTTGCCCACGTCGCCGTAACCGCATACCACGGCCACCTTGCCGGCCACCATCACGTCGGTCGCCCGCTTGATGCCGTCCACCAGCGATTCACGGCAGCCGTAAAGATTGTCGAACTTGGATTTCGTGACCGAATCGTTGACGTTGATCGCCGGGAACTTGAGCATGCCGTCCTTCGCCATCTGATAGAGGCGGTGCACGCCGGTGGTGGTTTCCTCGGTCACGCCCTTGACCTGCGCCAGCCGCGTCGAATACCACTTCGGGTCCTTGGCCAGCTTCGCCTTGATGGCGGCAAACAACTCCGTTTCCTCTTCGCTGCCGGGCTTGGCGATCAGCGATGCGTCGGTTTCGGCCCGCGCGCCCAGGTGCAGCAGCAGCGTGGCGTCGCCGCCGTCGTCCAGGATCATGTTGGCGTGCCGGTTGTCGGGCCATTCGAAGATGCGATGGGTGTAATCCCAGTATTCGGCAAGGGTTTCGCCCTTCACCGCGAACACCGGCGTGCCGGTTGCCGCGATGGCGGCTGCGGCATGGTCCTGCGTCGAGTAGATATTGCAGGATGCCCAGCGCACCTGCGCGCCCAGCGCCTGCAGGGTCTCGATCAGGACCGCGGTCTGGATGGTCATGTGCAGCGAACCGGTAATGCGGGCGCCGCGCAGCGGCTGGGTGGCGGCGTATTCCTCGCGGATCGCCATCAGGCCCGGCATTTCGGTTTCGGCGATGCGTATTTCCTTGCGCCCCCAGTCGGCAAGCGACAGGTCGGCAACATGGAAATCGCTGGATTTCTTCGAATTGAGTACGGCTGACATCGGATACTCCTTTCTCAAACAGGAGCGCAAAAGAAAACGGCGCTCACAACCGGTTCAGGGATTGTGAGCGCCGTTGGATCCTTTGCTGAGCCTGGCCTTGAATCAAGGTCGCAGCGCTCCTCAGCGAAATGCAATTATAGGCATCCCCGGCAGGCCGGGGAAGCCGGGTCAGGCGGCGGCCGTTTGCTTGATTCCCGCCTCGGCCTTCAGTGCTTCGACCTTGTCCAGGTTTTCCCAGGTGAATTCCGGTTCGTCGCGGCCGAAATGGCCGTACGCGGCGGTTTTCTCATAGATCGGCCGCAGCAGGTCGAGCATGGCCACGATGCCCTTCGGCCGCAGGTCGAAATGTTTCTGCACCAACTGGGCGATTTTCTCGTCGGCGACCTTGCCGGTGCCGAAGGTCGTGACCATCACGCTGGTGGGCTTGGCGACGCCGATGGCATAGGACACCTGGAGCTGGCATTTGGTGGCGAGTCCCGCCGCGACGATGTTCTTCGCGACATAGCGCGCCGCATAAGCCGCCGAACGGTCGACTTTCGACGGATCCTTGCCCGAGAAGGCGCCGCCGCCATGGGGCGCCGCGCCCCCGTAGGTATCGACGATGATCTTGCGGCCGGTAAGTCCGCAGTCGCCCTGCGGCCCGCCGACCACGAAGCGGCCGGTGGGATTGACCAGGAATTTGATCTCGCCCTTGATCAGGTTCTTCGGCAGCACCGGCTTGACGATTTCCTCGATCACCGCCTCGCGGATTTTCTCGAGCGAAACGTCGGGGGAATGCTGGGTGGAGAGCACCACCGTGTCGATGGAATCCGGTTTGCCGTTCACATAACGGACGGTGACCTGGGATTTCGCGTCGGGCCGCAGCCACGGCAGGCGTCCGTCGCGGCGCAGGTCCGACTGGCGCTCCACCAACCGGTGCGCGAGATAGATCGGCAGGGGCATCAGTACCGGGGTTTCATCGCAGGCATAGCCGAACATCAGGCCCTGGTCGCCGGCACCCTGGTTCAGGGGATCGTCCTGCGCCTTGTTCACGCCTTGCGCGATGTCGGGCGACTGCTTGTCGTAAGCAACCAGCACCGCGCAACCTCGGTAGTCGATACCATAGTCCGTGTTGTCGTAGCCGATGCGCTTGATGGTTTCGCGCGCAACCTGCTGGAAGTCCACCACGGCAGTGGTGGTGATCTCGCCGGCCATCACCACCAGACCGGTGTTCACCAGCGTCTCGGCGGCTACTCGGGAGAATTTGTCCTGGGTTAAGATAGCATCCAGCACCGCATCGGAAATCTGGTCCGCAACCTTGTCCGGGTGGCCTTCGGATACCGACTCTGACGTGAAGAGGAAATCGTTCATTCAGATACTCTGTAAAGGTTCGGGAGGGCCGGTCAGGATAGCAAAAACCCGCCAAAAGAACAAAGCGAAAAACCGAATAAGTTCATGCTCATAGGGTTGTTGCGGCTTTTCGCCGGATTGCCGCTCTCCTGGATTCACGCAGCGGGAAGCGCCCTGGGCTGGATCGTCTATCTGTTTTCTCCCGCTTATTCGGCGCGGCTGCGGGAGAACCTGCTGCAGGGCAGGTTATGGCGCGACGCAGCCGATTTCCAGCGCATCCTGCGCGAGAACGTCTCGGAATCGGGCAAAGCTGCGACCGAGCTGATACCGGTTTGGTTCCGTTCCAAGGCCCGCGCAGCCCGATTGATGGTTTCGGACACGTCGCTCGCGCTGATAGCCGCGGCCGACGCCCGCGGCAAAGGCATCATTTTCCTGACTCCCCACCTGGGGTGTCCGGACATTGCGGCGTTGTACGTCTCGCAGCGCAGACCGCTCACCGTTCTTTATCGCCCGCCGAAACTGAAAATGCTCCAGCCGCTGATCGAGGCCGGCCGCCGCAGCGCCAGCCTGGAACTGGCGCCGACCAATCTTCATGGCGTGCGCCTGTTGCTCAAGGCGCTGAAACGCGGCAACGCCATCGGCATCCTTCCGGATCAGGCACCCAGCGTCGGTGAAGGCGCATGGGCGGATTTTTTCGGCCGGCCCGCCTACACCATGACACTGGTGGGCCGACTGGCCGAATCGTCCGGCGCCACCGTCATCATGACTTTCGCCAGAAGGCTGCCGCGCGGCGCCGGTTACGCGTTCGAGGCGATCGAAGTCACGGAGCCCTTGAACGGGGCCCAGGGCGCGCGCGCGCTCAACGCAGCCGTGGAACAAATCGTGGCCCGCGCCCCCGGACAGTATCTGTGGGCCTACAACCGCTTCAAGGTGCCGGCGGGCGCGCCGCCGCCGGGCGCCGGCGGCGATGCCAAAGCCGGGGCTGACGGCCCATGACAAGAATTGCCATTGCGATCGTCTGGCTGTTGCGGTTGCTGCCGTTGCCCATCCTGGCGCCCGTCGGCCGGGGTCTCGGCATGTTGCTGTATGCCGTGGCCCGCGAGCGCCGCATGGTGGTGCACACCAATCTTAAACTGTGCTTCCCGCAACGGCCCGAAACGGAACGAAACCGCATTGCGCGCGCGCATTTTCGCGCCATGGGGCGCGCCATTCTCGAACAGGGCATCAGCTGGTGGTCCTCGGCTGAACGTCTCCGCCGCCTGGTGCGCGTCGAAAACCAGGCTTACCTCGATGAAGCGCTCAAAGGCCGGGTCATCGTGCTTGGCCTGCACTTCGTCGGCCTCGACCTGGGCGCCATCCGCATGTCGACCGAATACAGCATGATCGACATCTATTCCCAGCAGAAGGACCCGGTGTTCGATGCCCTGCTGCTCAAGGCGCGCACGCGCTTCGGCCACAGCAAGCTGCTGTCGCGCCAGGACGGCATCCGCCCGGTGGTGAAGGCGATGCGCGAGGGCTGGTCGCTGTTTTATGCGGTGGACATGGATTTCGGCATGGAAGGCGCCGTTTTCGTGCCTTTTTTCGGGGTGCAGGCGGCCACCATCACGGGCCTGTCGAGAATGGCCAAACTGACCGGCGCCAAGGTCGTCCCCTTCGTCACGCGGCAATTGCCGGGCGCGCAAGGCTATGAAGTCCGGTTCTATCCCGCCTGGGAAAACTTTCCCGGTGACGACGTCGTGGCGGACACGCGCAGGATGAACGCCTTCATTGAGGAACGCGTGCTGGAAACCCCCGAGCAGTACTACTGGGTGCACAAGCGTTTCAAAACGCGGCCGCCCGGCGAAGCGAGGTTCTATTGATGTTTGCGAATCCGGAGATTCCCGGGATCTGCGCGATGCTGGCCGGGATCCGGACCATCGCGGTGGTCGGCCTGTCGCCGCAAGCCGCGCGACCCAGCCACCGCATCGCGCGCGCACTGCAGTCCCGCGGCTTTCGCATAATCCCGGTCCGGCCACTGGTGAACGAAGTGCTTGGCGAGCGGGCCTACGCGCGCCTGGCCGATATCGGGGAACCGGTGGACCTGGTCAACGTGTTTCGCGCCGCAAGCCAGCTCGACCCCATCGTCGACGAATGCCTGGACCTGGGCCTGAAGCGGCTCTGGATCCAGCTCGGGATCGTGAACCCGGCCGCGGCGGAGCGCGCGCGCGCTGGCGGCATGCAGGTGGTCATGGACCGGTGCATCTGGACCGACCTCAACGGCGCCTGCGCCGGAACTATCCCGCTATCATCGCCGTCAGGACGCTAGAATACGGGGCATTGCAATCGGGCCGCGGCTCCGCGGCGGGCACCAGATGAATTTCCCCAATTTTTTTAGCGGCACGTCGCTCCAGCCCGGCCGATGCGCCTGAAGTTCACCAAGATGCAGGGGGCAGGCAACGATTTCATCGTCGTCGACGCCACCCGCGAAGCTTCGAAACTCGACCCCCCGACCATCCGCAAGCTTGCCGACCGGCATTTCGGCGTCGGTTTCGACCAGTTGCTCGTGGTCGAACCGCCGCGGTCCGCGGGCACGGACTTCTATTATCGGATCTTCAATGCGGATGGCGGCGAAGTCAGCCAGTGCGGCAATGGCGCCCGCTGTTTCGTGCGCTACGTACACGACAAGAAGCTGTCGGAAAAAATCGCGATCCGGGTTGAAACCCGATCCGGGATCATCGAACCGCGGCTGGAGAAAGACGGCCGGGTAACGGTAAACATGGGTGCGCCGGAGTTCGAACCGCGCAGGATTCCCTTCGATGCGCCGCGGCGCATGCCGCTCTACCGGCTGGATGTCGGCGGCAGGGGGCTCGAAATATTCGCCGTGTCGATGGGCAATCCGCACGCGGTGCAGATCGTGCCGGACACGGAAGCCGCGCCGGTGCCGGACGAAGGTCCGTTGATCGAGCGCCACGCGCGTTTCCCGGAGGGGGTGAACGCCGGTTACATGCAGATCGTCGACCGCCGCCGCATACGGCTGCGCGTATTCGAGCGCGGCGCCGGCGAAACGCTGGCGTGCGGCACGGGCGCATGCGCGGCCGTCGTGGCGGGCATTTCGGCGGGTTTGCTCGACTCCCCGGTCACGGTCGCGACGCATGGCGGCGAGCTTGAAATCGCGTGGCAAGGGGAAGGCATGCCGGTCTGGATGACCGGACCCGCGCAAACCGTATTCGAAGGCGAGATAGAGTTATAAAAAAGGAATCCAATGAGATCAGAAGACGTCGCCCGTTACCTGCAGGACCATCCGGAATTCTTCGAGCAATACGCCGACATGCTGGCAGCCGTCAGCATTCCCCACCCCCATGGGGGACGGGCGATTCCCCTGTCCGAGCGCCAGATCGTCAGCCTGCGCGAGAAGAACAGGATCCTGGAATCGAAGCTGCGCGAACTGGTCCAGTTCGGCGAGGAGAACGACGCCATCGGCGAGAAAGTGCATCGGGCCGCGCTCGAACTGGTGCGCGCGCAGAATTTCGACACGCTGCTCAAGGCGCTCTACTACAACCTGCGCGAGGATTTCGCCGTTCCCCATGTCGCGCTGCGCCTGTGGACGGACCGGGATCATCCGCCCGCGCCGGAGTTCGGCGCGGCGAGCCAGGAGGTGAAGGTGTTCGCCGACAGCCTCAATCATCCGTACTGCAGCGCCAAGGCCATGTTCGAAACCGGGCTATGGTTCGGGGAGAACGAAGCGCTGGTCAAATCGTTCGCGTACGTGCCGATGCGCGAAGAGAAGGTGTTCGGCGTCCTGGTGCTTGCCAGCGAGGATCCGCAGCGGTTCTACCCTGAAATGGGAACGCTTTACCTGAAGCGCCTGGGCGAACTGGTCAGCACTTCACTGAGGCGCTACCTCTAGGCCGAAGTGACCGGGCAACGATGACCGAAAACCGGGAAACTTCATCTCAGGCAGCGCCGGCGCATCCGTACCTCCGCGGATTCCTTGCGCAACTGCGGCAGGAACGCAGACTGTCCGTCCATACCGTCGCGGCCTATTCGCGCGATGTCGGCATGCTGCTCGAACTCGCCCGGCAGACGCCGCTGCAGGACCTGCGAATTCACCAGATACGGCGATTCGTCGCGCAACTGCACGGCCGGGGACTCGGCGGACGTTCGCTGGCGCGGCTGCTGTCCGCATGGCGCGCCTTCTACGCCTATCTGGCTCGCGACCATGGATTCCTGATCAATCCCTGCACCGGCGTACGCGCGCCGAAATCCCCCCGCAAGCTGCCGAAGGCACTGTCGCCCGACGAAGCAACCCGGCTGGTCAGCATCACCGGCGACGATCCGCTCACCGTGCGCGACCGTGCGATATTCGAGCTGTTCTATTCGTCGGGATTGCGGCTGTCCGAACTGACCGCGCTGAAGCCCACCGACATCAGTTTTTCGGATGCGACGGTGCGGGTCGTCGGCAAAGGCAACAAGACCCGGGTGGTGCCGGTCGGCAGCCACGCGCTGCAGGCGATCGAAACCTGGATGGGCTCGCGCAATGCGCTGGCGAAGGACGGCGAAATGGCATTGTTCGTCAACCAGCGCGGCGCGGCGATCAGTCCGCGGGTGGTGCAGAACCGGCTCAAGGCGTGGGCCGTCAGGCAGGGCCTGCCGGGCCACGTGCATCCGCACATGCTGCGCCACTCCTTTGCGTCGCATGTCCTGCAGTCCAGCGGCGACCTGCGCGCCGTCCAGGAAATGCTCGGCCACGCCAGCATCTCCACCACCCAGGTCTATACGCATCTGGATTTTCAGTACCTCGCCAAGGTTTACGACGAAGCCCATCCCCGCGCCAAGCGAAAACCGTCCAAACCATGATCCGCAGGGGACAAAGAGATCACGGAGAACTGCGAAAACGACGTGAGTCATCAACTCGGGCAATTCATGAAGGCGCGTGTCCATTCGAAACCTTGAAATCCCTGTTTGTTTTTCCTCTGTAATCTCTGTGTCCTCCGTGGCAAACGCCCTTGAATAGAATCATCCTGAAGGCCGGCCGCGAGAAATCGCTGCTGCGCAGGCATCCCTGGGTGTTTTCCGGCGCGATCGCTCGCACCGAGGGCTCGCCAATCTCCGGCGATACGGTCCAGGTCGTCGCGCACGACGGGCGTTTCCTCGCCGTCGCGGCCTGCAACCCGGACGCCAACATCTCCGCACGCGTCTGGGACTGGAACGAAGGCACCCGCATCGACGCCGATTTTTTCAGAGGCCGTGTTGATGCAGCCATCGGACTGCGCCGGAACCTGTTTCCGCGCGCCGCCGGCGAAGCCGAACGCCTGGTGCATGGCGAATCCGACGGCCTGCCGGGGCTGATCGTGGATCGCTACGCCGATGTCGTGGTGATCCAGATCTCGAGCGCCGGCTGCCGGCGCTGGCGCGACGCCATCATGGACGCGCTCCAGAAAATCACCGGCGCCCGCGCAATCTACGAGCGCTCCGATTCCGACGTGCTCGAGTTGGAGGGCCTGGAGCCGCGCACGGGACTGGCCAGGGGAACACTCCAATCCACCGTGGTGGAAATCGCGGAGAACGGTGTCCGCCTGCGCGTCGACATCGCCACGGGCCATAAAACCGGTTTCTACCTGGATCAGCGCGACAACCGCACCCAGGTCGGGCGCATGGCGCGGGGCAAGGATGTGCTCAATTGCTTCAGCTACACCGGCGGCTTCACCGTGCAGGCATTGGTTCACGGCGCCGCTTCCGTGACCTCCGTCGATTCCTCGGCCGACGCGCTTCAACTCGGGCGCGAGCACGTGGCGCTGAACGCGCTGCCGGCGGAACGCTGCGAATGGATCGATGCCGACGTGTTCCAGTGCCTGCGCAAGTTCCGCGACCAGGGCCGCAGCTTCGACCTGATCATTCTCGATCCACCGAAATTCGCGCCCACCGCAGCAACCGCGGAACGCGCGGCGCGCGGCTACAAGGACATCAATCTGCTGGGTTTCAAGCTGTTGCGACCTGGCGGGTTGCTGGCAACCTTCTCCTGCTCCGGCGGGGTATCCGCCGACCTGTTCCGCAAGATCGTCGCCGGCGCGGCGCTGGATGCGAACGCCGATGCGCAGGTCATCGACCAGTTCCATGCATCGCCCGACCATCCGATATCGCTCGCCTTTCCCGAAGGCGAGTACCTGAAGGGCCTTCTCTGCCGGGTAACTTCCAGAAAATGACGACCACCCTGTTTTTGGTTCGCCACGGCGAAACCGCCTGGAACGCCGAAGGCCGCATCCAGGGCCATCTGGATATTCCCCTCAACGAGACCGGCCTGGCACAGGCCGCCGCCGTGGGCCGGCGCCTGGTCAACGAGGGCTTTGACGCCATCTATTCCAGCGACCTGGTCCGCGCCTACCGGACCGCGAGCCCGGTGGTTGCGAATCCGGACAGGGACATCGTCCGCGACCCGCGTCTGCGTGAACGGCATCTCGGCGTGCTGCAGGGACTGACTGGCGAGGAAGCGCTTGCGCAGCAACCTGCCGCGTGGAAAGCCTTCAAATCGCGGGATCCGGCGGCCCATCTCGAGGGCGGGGAAAGTCTGGGCACGTTCTCCCGCCGCATCACCGATTTCGTGAGGGACGTCCTGCAATCCCACGCCGGGGGACGCGTGCTGGTCGTCACCCACGGAGGATGCCTGGATGCCGCCTATCGTCATGCGCTGGGCCTGCCGCTTTCGACGCCGCGCGATTTCCCGATCTACAACGCTTCCGTCAATGCGTTGACGCACAACGGCGGAAAATGGAATGTCGTCCGCTGGGGCGACATCAGCCACCTGCCTCGTGAACTGTCGATGGATGACGGCTGACGGCGGCGACTGGTGAAGTGCATGAAAATGGGCGGCTGGTCGTCAAGTCGCGCCCGCCTTTTCCCGCTCGCTGAAGGAAGGCCTGCGGCCGAACAGCCTTTCCAGCATCACGAGCTCTTCGTCCGTGTGGTTGGAAAATTCCGCCTCCTGCAGCGTCGTCCCATCCGCCCCATCGGCATGAATGACGTTCGCCGTGTGATGGCCGGCGAGTATCAGCCGGCTGGCGCTGCGGTGCTGGTCGCTGAGCTCGACTTCGCCGTAGCAGGTGCAAAAATAGGTTTTCTGCGCGGAGGCTTCGATGTATATGCCCGTGCCCCGGATCTCCGCGGTGGCCGTCGCGGTGAGGAGCTGGCGCGGCGCGCCCTTGCCGAACGCCCCCAGTACCGCTCCGGCATACATGCGCAACCCCGTAAGCAGCGCCGCATCGGGCTTGCCAAGCAGTTCCACTTCGCTGTTCGCGCGAATCAGCAACGCGTCCGTGCCCATGACGACAATGGCGTTGCTTTCCGCCCCCGTGGTGATGACGTCCAACGGTCGAATGTCAGCGCCAGCGACTGCCGGCACGCCGTTTATGGCCACTTCGCCGCTGAACTGCCGCAGGCGCCCGGCCATCGCAAGCCGCGGAAGCATCAACGCGATGGCGAGCGCGGCGGACCGGGCAATGAAATTCCTTCTCCCCGCGCTTGAATCCGGATGTGTCCTGCAGCAACCCATGACCGTTCCTTCCCTGGAAGCCCCGCAAGCAATATAGCGGCCCCGTGAAACCCCTGCCGGCCTTTTGGCGTGCCGCGGCTTCATGGAAAACGGGGACTTGGCGAAAGCCGAAATTCGGCGCTACACTGCCGCCGGTTGAACTGCGCCGCCATGAAACTGCAACGAACCCTGCTCGCCCTGCTGACCTTCCTGCTGCTGTTCGCGCAGCAGGCGGCCTACGGGCACGCGGTTTCGCACCTGGGCAAGGAACCGCCGCCCAAGGAGCAGCTCGGCCATGCCCAGCTGTGCGGCAAGTGCGTCAGTTTCGAGAAACTGTCTTCCGCGGCGCCGGCATGGGTCGCGCCGCTTCTCTCCCTTTCCGCCGTCTTTGCGCAACCCGCCGAGCAGGAGCTGTTTTTCCGGCCGGTCACGGTTGCCGCGTTCAACAGCCGCGCTCCTCCCGTTCTCCCCTGACCGACAGCGTTGACGCTGCGCGCATTTCCGCGCGGCGTTGATTTTTCTCGTTCACAGGAGAGACTTCCATGATTCGCAGGAACATCGTGGCCGCAGCCATGGCTGCCGCCTTTGCACTGCCCGTCGCAACCTTTGCGGCCGATGACGCGGAAATCGGCAGGATCCGCGAAGAGATCAAGAACCTGAAGGACGGCTACGAGAACCGCATCCGCGCGCTCGAGGACCGCCTGCAGAAAGCGGAGACGGCGCAGAAGACGGCGCCGCAGGCGGCTGCGGCCCCCGCGCCGGCGCAATCGTCCCCCGCCTCCCGGAATTCATTCAATCCCGCGATCTCCCTGATCCTCGGCGGGCAGTACAGCAACCTGCAGCGCGATCCGGAGACCTGGCAGATCGGGGGCTTCATTCCCGGCGGGGACGAAATCGGGCCGGGCAGCCGCAGCTTCAACCTCGGCGAATCCGAGCTCACGGTTTCCGCAAGCATCGATCCTTATTTCTCGGGCTATTTCGTGCTCGCCGCAACGGCGGAGAACGAAGTCGAGGTCGAGGAGGGCTATGTGCAGAACACCGGCAGCCTGCCCGGCGTGAGCTTCAAGGTCGGCCGCATGCTCTCCGGCTTCGGCTACCTGAACGAGATCCATGCCCATGGCTGGGATTTCGTCGACACGCCGCTGGTTCACCAGGCCTTCTTCGGCGGGCAGCTCAAGGAGGACGGCATCCAGGCGCGCTGGCTCGCGCCGACTCCCCTGTTCGCGGAAATCGGCATCGAGACCGGACGCGGATCGAATTTCCCCGGAACGGACCGCAATCAGAACGGCATGAACTCGGGGATGATTTTCGCCCACATCGGCGACGACGTCGGCTCCAGCAACAGCTACCGCTTCGGCGGCTCCTATCGCGTGACCAAGGCACGGGACCGCAGCTACGACGACGTCGATTCCCTCGACAACCCCGTGACCGACGCTTTTACCGGCGACAGCACGATGTGGGGACTTGATTTCGTCTGGAAGTGGGCGCCCGACGGCAACCCGGTCGAACGCAACTTCAAGTTCCAGGCCGAGTACATGCACCGCAAGGAAGAGGGCGACCTTGCGTTCGACACCGCGGGCGCCAACCTGTCCGACGGCTATCGCTCCAGCCAGTCCGGGTGGTATGTGCAGGGCGCCTACCAGTTCGTTCCGCGCTGGCGCGTCGGCCTGCGCTACGAGGAACTGGACAGCGGCAAGGTGGACATCGGGCTGGTCGACAACGGCACGCTCACCGCCGCCGATTTTCCGGTGCTCGCCGAGAACGATCCGAAACGCACGACCGCGATGGTGGATTTCTCGCCGTCGGAGTTTTCGCGCCTGCGCCTGCAGTTCGCCCGCGACGAAGCGCGCTTCAGCGAATCCGACAACCAGGTCTTCCTGCAATACATCATGAGTCTCGGCTCCCATGGCGCGCACAAGTTCTGATCACGCCCGTGAAACCCGAACATTTCGACGCGCGGTCGCGCGTCCGACACGAAAGGAACAGACATGAACAGATGGATGGTCATGGCCGGCGTCACGCTGCTTGCGTTGGCAAACGTGCCGGCAGTTGCCGCACTGAATGTCTTCGCCTGCGTCCCCGAATGGGCAGCGCTGGCCAGGGAACTGGGCGGAGACAGGATATCGGTATACCAGGCTTCCACCGCCTTGCAGGATCCGCACCGGATCGAAGCCCGGCCCAGCCTCGTCGCGCGCATGCGCAGCGCCGACCTGGCAATCTGCACGGGTGCCGAACTGGAGATCGGCTGGCTGCCGGTGTTGCTGCAGACCGCCGGCAACAGCAAGGTGCAGCCCGGCAAGCCGGGGTTTCTTGCCGCGGCCGAGCTGTTGGACAAACTGGAGGTGCCCGCGAGGCTGGATCGTGCCGACGGCGACCTGCATCCGCAGGGCAATCCCCATGTCCACCTCGACCCGCACAATGTCGCGAAAGTCGCGCTGGCCCTCACCCAGAGGCTGGAACAGCTCGACCACGGCAATGCCGCTTACTACGATGCGCGGGGCAAGGACTTCCAGTCGCGCTGGCAGCAGGCGATCACACGCTGGGAGAAGGACGCAGCCGGTCTGCGCGGCGCAAAGGTCGTCTGCCACCACAAAAGCGCGACTTACCTGCTGCACTGGCTGGGCATGACGGAGGTGATGAACGTCGAACCGAAACCAGGCCTGCCGCCGACCGCCAGCCACCTCGCCGAACTCGTCGGCCGCCTCAAGGCCGAGCCGGCGGATTTCATCACGCGTTCGATCTACAACGAACCCAAGGCCACCGAATGGCTGGCGGAACGCACCGGCATCCCGCTGGTGGCGCTGCCTTATACCGTCGGCGGAACGCCGGAAGCGAAGGATCTGTTCGGCCTGTTCGATGATTCGATCGCGCGTTTGAAGAAAGCGAGGAAATGACGTGAACAACCCCGAGTTCAGCATCCTGCTCCCGGCGCTCGTCGCCGGCCTGCTGGTGAGCGCCACCCATGTTCCGCTCGGAATCCAGGTGCTGAACCGGGGCATCGTGTTCATCGACATCGCCATTGCCCAGATCGCCGGCGTCGGCGTGATCGCGGCGGCCTTCTTCGGCTTCGAGGAACAGGCGGTGGTCGTGCAGGTTTCCGCCCTCGCCGCGGCGCTGCTGGGAGCAGTGTTCCTGACATGGACCGAAAAGCGCTGGCCGGACATCCAGGAAGCGATCATCGGTACGGTATTCGTGCTGGCAGCCACCCTGGACATCCTGCTTCTGGCCGGCAATCCGCACGCGGGCGAACATCTGAAAGACATGCTGGTCGGGCAGATCCTCTGGGTGGGGACCTCGCAGATCCTGATCGTCGGGGCGCTCACCGCCGTCGTCCTCGGTGCCTGGTTCGGCCTCGGCATGACGCGCCTCGGCCGCATCGGTTTCTATGTGTTGTTCGGCCTGTCGGTCACCGCGTCGGTACAGATGGTCGGCATCTACCTGGTGTTCTCCAGCCTGATCATCCCCGCCCTCGCCTCCCGCAATGCGCGCCGGCTGCGCCTGGCCAAGGCGTACGCTGTGGGTGGACTCGGCTATCTGTTCGGGCTCGTCGCCTCGACGATGTTCGACCTGCCGACGGGGGCGGTGATCGTTTGGGCGATGGCCATCGTCGGCCTCGTTTTCGCCAGCCTGGAGCGCGCACCGGCCGAATCCGCTGCTTGAGCTCCACGGCTTGAAGTCTTTAGTACAATCCCCAGTTAGGTAGCCAGGCCGTCAATTTCGTGGTCGGGCCTTCCATCTGCAGGGCCCGGCCCGGCCTGCCGACACTGCGGGAATTCCATGAGCGAACAATTTCACGGCACCACCATCCTTTCCGTTCGTCGCGGCAGGCAAGTAGCCCTCGGCGGCGACGGCCAGGTGACTTTCGGCAACGTCGTCCTCAAGGCCAGCGCGCGCAAGGTGCGGCGCCTGTTCCACGATCGCATCCTCGCCGGCTTCGCCGGCGGCACTGCCGATGCGTTCACGCTGTTCGAGCGCTTCGAGTCGAAACTCGAAAAGCACCAGGGCCACCTGCTGCGTTCCGCGGTGGAACTGGCCAAGGACTGGCGCACGGACCGCATCCTGCGCCGGCTCGAAGCCATGCTTGCCGTCGCCGACCAGGAGTCGTCCCTGATCATCACCGGCAACGGCGACGTCGTGGAGCCGGAGCTGGGCCTGGTCGCGATCGGCAGCGGAGGGCCGTACGCACAGGCCGCCGCGCGGGCGCTGCTGGAGAACTCCGAACTTTCCCCGCAGGACATCGTCAAGAAGTCTCTGACCATCGCCGGCGACATCTGCATCTATACCAATCAGAATCATGTGATCGAGGTCCTCGAGTGAAGGGTGCATGAGCGAAGGCGTGAAGGGGAGAACCGCTCCGGCTTCGACTCCTTCACGCCTTCACTCCTTCACGCCCTCACCCATTCACGCTATCAACCATGTCATCCATGACCCCGCAGGAAATCGTCCACGAGCTCGACAAGAACATCGTGGGACAATCCAGCGCCAAGCGCGCCGTTTCGATCGCCTTGCGCAACCGCTGGCGCAGGCAGCAGGTTCCCGAGCCGCTGCGCCAGGAAATCACGCCGAAGAACATCCTCATGATCGGCCCGACCGGCGTGGGCAAGACGGAGATCGCGCGCCGCCTGGCCAAGCTTGCGGATGCGCCGTTCATCAAGGTGGAAGCCACCAAGTTCACCGAAGTGGGCTACGTCGGCAAGGACGTCGATTCGATCATCCGCGACCTGGTGGAGACCGCCATCAAGCAGACGCGCGAGCAGGAAACCCGCAAGGTGCGCCACCGGGCGGAGGACCTCGCCGAAGAGCGCATCCTCGATGCGCTGCTGCCGCCGGCCCGCGAGATCGGTTTCCAGCCCGAGCAGGCGGAGCGCGACACGGCGACACGGCAGAAATTCCGCAAGCGCCTGCGCGAAGGCGAGCTTGACGACAAGGAAATCGAAATAGAAGTCGCGGTGGCGCAGGCGCAGATGGAGATTCTGGCGCCCCCGGGCATGGAAGACCTCACCTCCCAGATCCAGGGGATGTTCCAGAACCTGGGCGGCGGCCGGCGCAAAGCCCGCAAGCTGAAGATTCCCGAAGCGATGAAACTGCTCGCCGAGGAGGAAGCGGCCAAGCTGGTCAACGACGAGGAACTCAAGCTCAAGGCCCTGGCCAACGTCGAGCAGAACGGCATCGTGTTCATCGACGAGATCGACAAGATCACCAGCCGCCAGGAGACCGGGGGCGCGGAGGTTTCGCGCCATGGCGTGCAGCGCGATCTGCTGCCGCTGGTCGAGGGCACGACGGTCACCACCAAGTACGGCATGATCAAGACCGACCACATCCTGTTCATCGGCAGCGGCGCCTTCCACCTGTCGAAGCCGTCCGACCTGATTCCCGAGCTGCAGGGCCGTTTCCCGATCCGCGTCGAACTGCAAAGCCTGACCGTCGAGGATTTCGAACGCATCCTCACCGCGACCGATGCCTGCCTCACGCGCCAGTACCAGGCGCTGCTGGAGACCGAAGGGGTCAAACTCGACTACCGTTCAGACGGCATCCGCAGGCTGGCGGAGATCGCCTGGCAGGTGAACGAGAAAACCGAGAACATCGGCGCGCGCAGGCTCTATACCGTGATGGAAAAACTGCTCGAGGAAGTTTCCTTTGAAGCCGCGCGCCACCAGGGCGATGCCATCGTGATCGACGCCGCTTACGTCGACGGCCGCCTCAAGGAATTGGCGCAAAGCGAAGATCTGGCGCGATACGTGCTGTAATCCGCGCAAAACCACGACAGCCGGGGGGAAACGCGGGTTTGTCGCACCAATCCGGTGCCGGCGCACGTTTCCCTGCGCACGGGATTTGCCCATAATGCCGTTCGACTTCACAGCCCGCAGTCCACTTATGTCAAAAGGCACTTCCTATACGGTCGAAGTCCTGCCGAAACTTCCGGCGCGCCTGTCCCGCCTGGAGGAAATCGCGGGCAACCTCTGGTACAGCTGGGAGCGTTCCGCCCGATTGCTGTTCCGGCGTCTCGATGAGCGGCTGTGGGAGGAAGTGCGGCACAACCCCAAGGCCTTTCTGAAGCGCGTGGACGAGCAGAAGCTGGTCGAGGCCGCGGACGATCCGGTGTTCCTGGCCAACTACAACCGGGTCTTGTCCGCCTTCGATTCGTATCACGGCGAGACGCTGCGACGCAACGGTTCGGAATGGCTGCGGCAGAACGATCTGATCGCCTATTTCTGCGCGGAATTCGGTTTCCACGAGAGCCTGCCGATTTACTCCGGCGGCCTCGGCATCCTGGCCGGCGATCACTGCAAGTCCGCGAGCGACATGCGCCTGCCCTTCGTCGGCGTCGGCCTGTTTTACCGCCAGGGGTATTTCCGCCAGACCATCGACAGCGACGGCAACCAGCACGCCATCTATACGGATTCGGATTTCGACGACCTTCCGGTCACGCCGGTGCTGCGCGACGACGGGTCGGACGTGCGGGTGCAGATCGATTTCCCGGGGCGCGTGGTGCACGTGAAGGTATGGCGCGTGAAAGTCGGCTACATCACGCTCTACCTGCTGGACACCGACATCGAACCGAATTCGGCGCAGGATCGCGACATCACCCACCGCCTCTACGGCGGCGACCGCACCACCCGCATCGAGCAGGAGATCGTGCTCGGCATCGGCGGGGTCCGCGCCCTGCGCGAACTCGGGTTGAAGCCGACGGTATGGCATATGAACGAAGGCCACCCCGCCTTCATGGTGCTGGAACGCGCCCGTTCGCTGATGACCCAGGGGATGAGTTTCGAAGCCGCGCTGGAGGCCGTGGCTTCGAAGACGGTGTTCACCACGCATACGCCGGTGCCCGCAGGACACGACCATTTCAGCCCGGACATGATCAAGACCTATCTCTCCGGAATGCAGAAGGAACTGGGACTGAGCGAGGAAGCCTTCCTCAACCTGGGCCGGGTCGGCGGCGGCGGCGAGTTCAACATGACCACGCTGGGCATCCACGGATCGCGATTCCAGAATGGGGTGAGCCGCATCCACGGCGGCGTTTCCGCCCGGATCTGCAGCGGCCTCTGGCCCGAGCTGGAACCGCTCGAAAATCCGCTCGACTACGTCACGAACGGCGTCCACGTTCCGACCTTCCTCGCGCCGGAATGGGCGGAACAGTTCGAGAAATTCCTCGGTTTCGACTGGTCCCGGCACGCCACCAACAAGGCCTACTGGCAGCGCGTCGACGACATTCCGGACCATATTTTCTGGAGCGTGCGCCAGTCCCTCAAGTCACAGATGCTGCGCCTGGTGCGCGAACGGCTGACCCGGCAGCATTTCCGCAATCGAGGCTCCGAGGCGCACCTGGATCGCCTGCTGCGCCTCGCCGATCCGGTCAATCCGAACGTCCTGACCATTGGCTTCGCGCGCCGTTTCGCCACGTACAAGCGGGCAACGCTGCTGTTCCAGGACCTCGCCTGGCTGCGGCGGATCCTCTGCGACGACAAGCGCCCCGTCATGTTCCTGTTCGCCGGGAAAGCGCACCCGGCTGACGTGCCGGGCCAGGACCTGATCCGCCGCCTGAGCGAGATCTCGCGCATGCCGGAGTTCGAAGGCCGCATCCTGCTCATCGAGGACTACGACCTTTCCCTGGCGCGGCGGCTGGTGTCGGGCGTGGATGTCTGGCTGAACAACCCCGTCTATCCGCTCGAAGCCAGCGGCACGTCGGGAATGAAGGCCGGTATCAACGGGGTCATCAACCTGTCGGTGCTCGACGGCTGGTGGGACGAGGGCTACGACGGCCGCAACGGCTGGGCCATCAAGCCCGTCTCCGAGACGGTCGACGATGCCAAACGCAACTTCGAGGAAAGCCGCACCCTGTACGAACTGCTGCAGGACCATGTGATCCCGACCTATTACAAGCGCGGGGAAATGGGCTATTCGGTGGAATGGATGCGCATGGCCAAGCATTCGATCGCCACCTTGCTGCCGCGTTTTTCCTCGACGCGCATGGTCAACGAATATCTGACCAAGTTCTACCTGCCCGCGACGCGTCAGGGCCGGCGTTTCGACGAGTCCGGCCACGCGGCCGCCCGCAGGGTCGCCGAATGGAAGGCGCACGTGCGCGCCAACTGGCCCGCGGTCGGAATACGCCGCCTCGACTCGCCCAAGCGCAGCATCGCGTACGGCGAAGCCCTCCGTTTCGAAGTGGGGGTGGCCCTCGCGGGACTGAAACCCGAGGATGTCGCGGTCGAACTGCTGTTCTGCAAGGAAACGCCGGAAGGAGACGCGCCGCCCGCGCGCTACCGGTTCGAATCCGAAGGCGTGAAAACCGAACAGGGCGAGCATCGTTTCGGACTGGAACTCACCCCGGAGCTGTGCGGCAAGCTCGAGTACCGGATCCGCCTCTATCCCCACAACGAGTTGCTGACGCATCCGTTCGAACTCGGCATGATGCGCTGGTTGTAATTCCAGGCCCGCCGCCGTGCCGATCCGGATCAACCGCCTCGATCATTTCGTCCTTACCGTCGCCAGCATCGAGACGGCGTGCGAATTCTATTCCCGCGTGCTGGGCATGGAGGTGCGCACCTTCGCCGAAGGGCGCAAGTCGTTGCACTTCGGCACATCCAAGATCAACCTTCATCAGGCGGGACATGAATTCGAGCCCAAGGCCGAGAGGCCGACCTCCGGCTCGGCCGACGTCTGCCTGATCGCCGCCACGCCCCTCGACCAGGTTGTCATGCATTTGCGCGCGACCGGCGTGGCCATCATCGAAGGCCCGGTCAAGCGCACCGGGGCGACCGGCACCATCAATTCGGTGTATTTCCGCGACCCCGACGGCAATCTCATCGAAGTTTCGAATTACCTCTAGGGAAATCCGGCCAGTCTCGTTGACACTCCCGCGGTCGGGCCATAGCATTCGTTCGCTGAAGGTCGGCCATCCCGTATCTGGCGCCTCCGATCAGCCGCCAAACCCGATGCCCCCGCCGTCAACCGCAGCCGTTGCGCCACGTTTCAGTCACGTCGGGCCATGGCTCCCGGCGGTGCGGCAAGAACCCGGGCGTGCCAGCGGCGCCCGATCATACAAAAACAGAACTCGGGAGGAGATCATGCGAAATTCCCTTTGGGGCGCCCTCGTTGCGGGCGTCACGGCGTCGTTCATCGGATTCACGGCCGTCGCGGCGGACACCGTCAAGGTCGGCCTGATCGCCGAAATCACGGGCCCGAACGCCGAAGCCGGCACCTACACCATCAATGGCGCCAGGCTTGCCGTCGAGGACATCAACAAGAAGGGCGGCATCCTCGGCAAGCAGGTCGAACTGGTGATCGAGGACAACCAGTCCACCAATCCGGGCACCGTGCTGGCGTTCTCCAAGCTGGGCGGCAACAAGGAGATCCCCGCCATCATCGGACCGATCCGCAGCACCCAGACCCAGGCGGCGTCACCGTCCATCGCCAAGCTTGGCATTCCGACCATGATCGGGGGCAGCGATCCCAGTCTCACCAGGGTCAACAACCGCTGGCTGTTCCGCTGCCGTCCCAGCGACCTGTATTCGTCCAAGGTCATCGCCGATTTCGGCGTCAACAAGCTCAAACTGAAGAAATGGGTGATCGTGCACTCCACCGACGCCTTCGGCTCGGGTGGCGCCAAGGCGCTTGGCGACGCCCTCAAGGAGTATGGCGTCGAGCCGGTGCTGGTGCAGGGCTACACCAACAATTCCCAGGATTTCACGCCGGTGGTGCTGGCGATCAAGAAGTCCGGTGCCGACGTCATCGGCAGCTACATGACCAATTCGCAGGATGTCGGCATTTTTGCCAAGCAGCTGCGCCAGCTCGGCGTGACGGGAACCTGGATCGGCTCCGCGTCGATCGTCACCGACACTGCGATGAAGCTGGCCGGAGAGGCGTTGCATGGCACGTACGGCATCGCCGATTTCAATCCCGATGCCAATCCGGCGGCGAAGGCCTATGCCGCCGCCTATCGCGCCAAGCACAAGCTTGAACCCGATGTCTATTCGAGCTGGGCTTTCGACGCGATGAACGTGATCGCCACGGCGCTCAACGCCGCAAAGAGCGACAAGGCCGAGGACATCCGCAAGGCGATCGTGGGGATCAAGGGGTGGAAAGGCGTCGAAGGGACTTATAATTTCGACGACAATGGCGACGGCCTGCGCGGCTACAACATCGTCAAGAACGAGGCCGGCAGGGTGAAGTTCGTCGAGCACATCGATTTCAACAAATAGGCACGCGAAGTCTGCGTCGCCGCGGGCGGCAGCCCGGCCCGCGGCCAGAGGGGAGGAGGCGCATTGGAAGCGCTAGCCAATAATTTCCAGGTGCTGTTCCAGGGCCTCGCGCTCGGCAGCATCTATGCGCTGGTCGCGCTGGGCTTCGTGCTCATCATCCGCGCCACCAACGTGGTCAACTTCGCGCAGGGCGATTTCGCCATGCTCGGCGCCTACCTGATGGTGGCTTTCCTGGTCGGCGCCGGCTTCCCCTACTGGGCGTCGTTCCTGTTCGCGCTGGCCGCGATGGGCGTGTTCGGCCTGGTCTTCAACTACGGCGTCTACTATCCGCTGCGGCATCGCGGCTTCCTGCCGGTGATCATCTCGACACTGGGCGCTTCGATCTTCCTGCAGAACTCGGTGCTGGCGATATTCGGGGCGCAACCCAAGCGCCTGGACAACGTCATCCAGGGGGGCATCCAGATCGGCACGGTATTCCTCGACAGCCAGTACCTGGTGATCCTGGCGGTCACCATGGTCATGGTCGCCTTCCAGTATTTCTTCTTCGAGCACACGCTGCTCGGCAAGAAACTGCAGGCCACGTCGCAGGACAAGGACATGGCCCGCCTGCTCGGCATTCCCGTCGCGCTGATGATCGCCATCACCTTCGTCTACAGCTCGATGCTCGGCGGCCTTGCCGGCGTGCTGGTCGGCCCGGTGCTGTTCGTGTCGATCGGCATGGGCTCGATCATCGCGCTGAAGGCCTTTGCGGCGACCATCATCGGCGGCTTCGGCGATGTCAAGGGCGCAATCGTCGGCGGCCTGTTCATCGGCGTCGTCGAAAGCTTCGCCGCCTACTACATCTCGGTTCCCTACAAGGACGCCTACGCGTTCCTGATGCTGTTCCTGGTGCTGGTGTTCCGGCCGCAGGGTTTCTTCGGCGAACGGGTTTCGGAGAAGGCATGAGCAGGAAGCAGGGTCTGCCGGAGCGCGGAAGAGGGGCCCCACGCCTTTGTGGGGATCTGACCGTGAAGGCAGACATGGGCGGCCGGCAGCCCTGTGCATCCGCCTCGGGTCGCATCCCCATCAAAAACCGATGTGGGCCCTGCTCCACCTCATCGGCCGCCCCTTTGGGGATGCGACCGGCCACGAATGACTTCAACCGCCGAATCGATAGGGACTCGATGACCAGTTGTGACAATGAGGCGGCAGCATGAATGCCCGGTCTGCTTCAGCCGACATCGCCAGCGTGCCGCGCGCCCGCATGTCGCCATGGCTGTTTCTGGTCATTCCGCTGGCGATTGCGATTCCGTTGATTCCGTTTTTCACCGAAGTCAGCCATTTCGTCCTGTCGATGTTCATGCAGACCACGACTTATGCGATCGCCGTACTCGGCATGGTCGTGGTGCTGGGTTATACCGGTCAGATCAATCTCGCCCAGGCGGCCTTTTTCGGTTTCGGCGCCTACGGCGTGGCGCTGGGGACGGTGACCTACGGGCTGCCATTCTGGGTTTCATTTGCGATCGGCATCGGTACCGCGGCCCTCGCCGGCGGCATCCTGGGATTGACGACGCTGCGGCTGGGCGGCCATTACCTGGCGATGATCACCATCAGCTTCCAGCAGATCTTCGACCTGGTCGCGGTCAACTGGATCGGCTTCACCCACGGTCCCGACGGCATTGCCGGCATCGGCCGCCCATCGCTGTTCGGAAAGCCGCTCGAGGATGACCGTCACTACCTGCTGCTCTGCGCGCTGATCCTCTACGCGATGATCGCCCTGGTCTGGTGGCTGCCGCACACCCGCCTCGGCCGGGCCATGCGCGGCATTCGCGAGAACGAGCTGGCCGCCGAAGTCGTCGGCGTGCACACGCTGCGCGTCAAGATCACCGCGTTCACCCTGTGCGCCGCGCTTGGCGGCGTCGGCGGCGGCCTCTATGCAGGCGGCTTCGCCTACATCAGCCCGGACAATTTCAATTTCACGCGCGCCATCGAATTCCTGTCCATGGTGCTGCTGGGCGGCGTGCAATCTCCATTCGGCGGCGCGCTCGGCACCACGCTGCTGATCCTGCTGCCGGAATGGCTGAAGGAAATGCCGCCGGCACTGCAGTTCATCAAGGATGTATATCTCGCGATCTACGGCCTGGCGGTCATCCTGATCATGGTGTTCATGCCGGAAGGCATCTGGGGTGTGTTGCGCAATACCTGGATGAAATTCCGTACGCCGCGGCCGATCGACACCTCCTGGGTAAGGCCGCTGGAACTCGATATTGCCGTGACCGAAACCACGCCGCTGCTCAAGCTGGAAAACGTGCAGAAGTATTTCGGCGGCCTGCGCGCCGTGGACGGCATCGATCTTGAAGTGGGCCGTGGCACGGTGCACGCGCTGATCGGCCCGAACGGGTCCGGCAAGACGACTACGCTCAATGTGCTCAACGGCATCTACAAGCCGACAGGCGGCCGCATTTTCATCGACGGCGAAGACGTCACGCAGAAATCGCCGCATGAACGCGCGGCGCATGGCCTCGGCCGAACCTTCCAGAACATCCGCCTGTTTCCCAGCATGTCCGCCCTGGAAAACGTCATCGTCGGGGCCCAGCGCGACAACAATCCGATCGGAAAGGGTCACGGCGCATTGAAGTCGCGCGCCATGTCGGCGTTGCAGTTCGTGGGCATGGCGGATAAGGCCGATACCATCGTCCGGAGCCTGCCCTACGGCCACCAGCGGCTGGTCGAAATCGCCCGTGCGCTGGCCGGCCATCCCAAGCTGCTGCTGCTGGACGAACCCGCCGCCGGCCTCAACCAGACCGAGAAAATGGAACTGGTCGAATTGCTGAAAAAGCTGCGCAGCGGCCATGGCCTGACGATTTTTCTGATCGACCACGACATGGGCCTGGTGGAAAAAGTATCGGACCGCATCACGGTGCTGAATTTCGGCAGGAAGATCGCGGAAGGCGCGCCGCAGGAAGTGCTGCGTCATCCGGAAGTGATTGCCGCCTATCTTGGAGAGCCCCCCGCCCATGTCGCTGCTTGAGCTGAAGAACGTCGCCAGTTACTACGGCAGCGTGCAGGCGCTCAAGGGCGTCAGCCTGCGCGTCGACGAAGGCGAAGTCGTGACACTGCTGGGCGCCAACGGCGCCGGCAAGAGCAGCACCTTGCGCACGATCTCAGGATTGCTGCGCCCGGCGAGCGGCGAGGTCTGGTTCGACGGCCAGCCGATCCATGCGATGGCGCCGGAGAAGATCGTGCGCCTGGGCATTTCGCACGTCCCCGAAGGGCGGCGCATTTTCCCGGGGCTGACGGTGCGCGAGAACATCATGCTGGGCACGTCGAACCGCGGACGGCTCGCGAAGAAACAGATGGATGACGAAGTCGCGCAGATGTTCGACATCTTCCCGGTCATCAAACCCTTCGAGAATGCGCTCGGCTGGACGCTGTCCGGCGGCCAGCAGCAGATGCTGGCGGTGGCGCGGGGATTGATGGCCAGGCCGAAGCTGCTGCTGCTCGACGAGCCCTCGCTGGGCCTGGCGCCCGTGGTCGTGCAACAGCTTTTCGCCACCATCCGCGAGATCCACGCGCGCGGCACCACCATCCTGCTGGTCGAGCAGAACGCGAACATGGCATTGTCGGTGGCGAATCGCGGCTATGTGCTGGAAACGGGGGAAATGAAAGTCGAGGGCTCGCCGAAAGAACTGCTCGGCAACGAGCAAGTCCGCGCCGCCTATCTCGGGGGGCACGGCTGATCTCCGACTTTGGATCCAACGCGGCGGCGCAGAGGACGCAGAACGGCAGGACTGAGCGGGAACGAACGCAGATCGAACCAGTTGGATGATCGATTGTCGCGGCCCGCCTTGCACCGGTTTTCCATTCGGATTATTGGGTGCGGGCGTTGGTCAGGTTTAAACTGCGGCCTGCATCCGTGACCCGGGACATGCCATGAAGATCTCGCCGATTGCGGCAATTGCACTTCTTTGCGCATGCGCCGCACAGGCGCAGACCATTCCCGAGGAGTTTCGCAGGGAATGGCCGGACTTCCGTTATCTCGAGCCCAGGCTGATTCGTGAACTGCCCGCCGCCGTGCGCGCGGATCTGGACAATCGCGGCTGCCGCATTCCCCGGTTCACCAGGTGGGACGGGCCGCACAATGCGGTCCAGGGACAATTCATCAAAGCCGGGCAGCAGGACTGGGCTGTGCTTTGTGCCGCGGGCGACAAGACCGTGATCCTGTTGTATCCGGCCGGCGCAGCGGATGCCGTGCAGCCCCTGAGGACCGAGGAAGCCGATCCGCACCGGTTCATCCATGTCGTGACGGCATTCGTGCTTTCCAGGCGGGCGCTTCGCGATCAGGAGGGCGAGCTGCCGGTCGAGGAGTTCGACCATGACGCCATCGAGGACGGGCCGATAGGAAAATCGGGCCGGGTGATCTTCTTTCGCGCCGGCGCGTGGACCCTGCTTTGAAACGCATCTGCGTGTTCTGCGGCTCGAACGCCGGTGCGCGTCCCGAGTACGCCGGCGCGGCGCGCGAACTGGCGGCGCTGCTTGCGCAGCAACGCATGGGACTGGTGTACGGCGGTGGCAATATCGGCCTGATGGGCATGCTCGCCGACGCGATGATTGCGGCCGGGGGCGAAGTCATCGGCGTCATTCCGTCTTCCCTGGTGGCAAGGGAAGTCGCGCATCGCGGTTTGACGGAGTTGCGTGTAGTGCAGACCATGCACGATCGCAAGGCGCTGATGAACGAGCTTTCGGATGCCTTCATCGCCCTGCCCGGCGGATTCGGCACCCTGGACGAATTCTTCGAGATCCTCACCTGGTCGCAGCTGGAAATCCACGGCAAGCCTTGCGGCCTGCTCAACGTCGCCGGCTACTACGACGACCTGCTTGTCATGCTGGATCGCGCGGTCGGCGAGAAATTCCTGCGACCCGCGCATCGCGACCTGGTGATCGCCGATACGGATGCCGGCCGGCTGTTGCAGCGGTTTGCGGCTTTCGCCCCGGTAACCGCCGGTAAATGGTCCGACGTATCCGGGAACTTTCTGTAACCACGTCATCAAACTTTGCGGGTAGGATTCGTACCCGCATCGCGGCGCATGAGCCGTGGCTTGCAGAACCTTTAGAGAGGATTAACCATGATGAAGACCCTGATTTCCATGACCGCGGCATCCGTGCTGCTTGCTGCCGCCGGTACCGCCGCGGCGGTGGAGCAACGCCCGTTCCTGACGCTTGAAGTCGCCAAGAAAATGGCCGCCGCCTGCGAAGCGAAGGCGAAAGAGCAAGGCTGGAAAATGAACATTGCCATCGTCGATACCGGCGGCAACCTGAAGTACTTCCTGCGCCAGGACGATTCCTTCCTGAAGAGCATCGAGATCGCGCAAATGAAGGCCGGCACCTCGGCCGGTTTCCCGTTCTCGACGAAGCAGATCGCCGATATCGCGACCAAGATCCCCGGCATCGCGTTCGTGCCGGGAATCGCGACGTTCGAAGGCGGGCTGCCGATCCTGACCGCGGACGGCAAGCACGTCGGCGCGATCGGCGTGTCCGGCGCCAGTGCTGAGCAGGACGGCGTATGTGCGCAAGCCGGACTGGATGCCGTGAAGGGCGACCTGAAGTAAGGAAGGCTGGACCAGGAAAGCCCGGCGGATCGCCGGGCTTTTTTATTGGGCGCGCAGGATGCGCAGGGCGGCGCAGGCAGCGCCGAAGCCATTGTCGATGTTGGTGACCACGAGTCCCGAAGAGCAGCTCGCCAGCATCGCGCGCAAGGCGGTCTCGCCGCCGGTGGCGACGCCATAGCCGACCGAGGTCGGCACGCCGATGATCATGCTCGACACCAGTCCGCCGATCACCGTCGGCAGCGCCGCGTCCATGCCCGCCACCGCGATCACGATCTTGTGCCTGCGGATTTCTTCGATGCGCTCGAGCAGGCGCCAGAGGCCGGCAACACCGACGTCGTTGATCTCGACCGACGGCTCGCCGTGAAAACGCAATGTGCGGGCCGCCTCACGCGCGACGGCAACGTCCGAAGTTCCGGCGGCGACCACGGCGACCTGCACTTCGGTCTTGAGCTCGCGGGATCCGCCGAAAAACCCGGTACGCGACAAGGGTTCATAGTCGATCGCCGCGCGATGTGCCTCGGACAATCCCGCGAGTTGCTCCGGCAGCAGTCGCGTGAGCAGCATGCTGCGGCCTTTCTCGTGGGCCTGCTCGAGGATGACGGAAAGGTGAGGCACCGATTTCGATGCGCATAGCACCGCCTCGTCGAGCCCGGTGCGGGCGCCGCGGGCGAAGTCGAGCATCACGTCTTTATGCAGGGTCATGGATTAACCCTCAACCGCAAAGGCGCAAAGGGAGCGCAAAGAAATCCGATGCGCGGGAATATCATCGTCGCATATCAACATCATCGATTCTTCCATTGGGTTTTGCCTTGCCCTGCGTGCATTTCTTTGCGCCTTCGCGCCTTTGCGGGTGAGGTTGTTCAAGCCGCGTCGCGCTGCAGGCGCACCAGGAAGGCGCTGCCGGTGCGGTAGGGCGCCAGCGAAACGGGATAGTCGAAACCGCCGTCGCGGAACAGGCTACCAACGCCGTCTTCGATGGCGTTGCGGGCCTTGCCGTCGAGCGCCGCCAGCTTCTGTTCGTCCAGTTCGATCACCACGCCCCTGGCGCGCACCCGGCAGCGCACCGTGCGCGGCGCCAGCGTACTTGTCACCAGGCGCTCCGCCGCATGCACGAGCCGCAGCATTGCGGGGTCGATGGCAATGCCGGTTTCGATGCGGCTCGACAGGCAGGGTGCCGACGGCAGCTCGGCGACATCCCCGAGTCCGAGGTGATGGGCGATCGCCCGCACCGTCTTCTTGTCGATGCCGGCGTCGACGAACGGATGCTTCACTCCATGGTTCTCCGCCGCGTTCAATCCCGGCCGGTACTCACCGAGGTCATCGAGATTGGTGCCGGCGACGATCTGGGCCCTGGTTCGCGGCGCCAGTGCGCCATAAAGGTTGGTCTTGCAGTAGAAACAGCGATTGACCGGATTGCTCCGGTAGTCGGGATCGTCGAACTCACCGGCATCCACCACGGTGAGTTTCCAGCCTTCGCGGGCCGCCATGTCCTGCACGCGTTGCGTGGCTTCCTGCGGCACGGCGGGCGACGTGGCATGAAACATTTCCACGCGCGCTCCCAGGGTACGGTGCGCGACTGTCGCCAGGGTAAGGCTGTCGACGCCGCCGCTCACCGCCACTGCCACGGTTTCGAATCCACCCAGCGCCTGCGCGAGTCGTTCGAGTTTCTGCAGGACTTCGCTCACTTGCGATCCTTCTTCAGCACCAGTTGCTCGGCTTCGCGCTTGAGATGCTCGCGCTCCGCGCGTCCGCCGATGACATTGAGCAGGTCGTCAGCCTCGACCTTGGCCGTCGTCTTGCGGCCCGGGCGCTCGCTGATCTTCACCCGCACCTGGCGTCCTGCCGCCTCCACCGTGGTGTTCGCGCGCGGCAGCTTGCGTCGTTGCATCAACTGATAGCGCACGCCGATGGTCGTGGTTTCGCTGAAGCAGGCATCGAACACGCTTTCCAGGTCGGACGTTTCGGCCAGCATCTGGATGCGCATCGTGATGCGGCCCTTCTTGCCGAAAGCGGGCGTTTGCAGCACGTCGAGCACCGCGGGATGCGCTCGCAGCTTGTCGAGCGCGATCGCCAGGTCTTCCGGCGTCTGGTCGTCCACTTCGAACAGGATCTGCGCGACTTCGTCGCCGCACGGGGCGACGCGCGCGACTTCGAAGGCCAGGAGGCGCACCACGTTGCTGATGCCGGGGAACGTCCTGGTGCCGAAACCCACGCCGGTGCGCAACAGGCGCCGCGCCGTACGATCGGCGCCCTGGGTGCATTCGAGGTGCTTGAGGATGGAGGCGCCGGTGGGCGTCACACGCTCGCCTTCCAGGCCGTCATCCACGAATTCGAAACCTTTGAGCAACAACACCGTCGCAGGGGTCGGAATCGGCAGGGCGCCATGCGCTGTCTTCACGCGCCCGCGCCCGAGAGGCAGGCTGCTCACCGACCAGGCGGCAGGCGACAGGGCCTCGATCAGATAGGCGGCGCCGACGATATCTGCGATCGAATCCCACTCGCCCAGCTCGTGGAAACTCACCGTATCCACTGTCTTGCCATGCACCTCGGCTTCGACTATCGCGAGTTCCGTGAATATGCCGATCGCACGTTGTCGAACGGACGGGGCCAGCGGAGAAGCCTGCAGTTGCGCGCGGATCTCGGCGAAGGGCGTATGCGGATGGTGGGCCGCCGTTGCGAGCGCCCCCGTTTCCTTCGGTTCGACAACCCGGAATCGCAAGCCCGTCAGCGCATGGTCGCGATGCTCGGCAATGCCGACATGGATCTGTTCAGGCAATCCCGCCGCCGCAATGGCGGACAGCATGCCGTCGCGCAAGTGCGGAAAGGCATCGAGCACGGCCGCGATGAACATGTCGCCTGCCATGCCGCCCACCGCGTCGAGATGAATGTGCATTGCCAATTTTTGGAGATCGGCGCCTGTCACCCTGGCTCACTGCCTGAATCCCCGACGGAAAGTCAGAAGGCTCCCTCTCCCCTTGTGGGAGAGGGCGGGGAGAGCGGGAGAGTTGGGTGGCTAGGCCGTCGCCGTTTCCTTGTGCTTGCCGAGCATCGGATACAGATTGCCCTTGGCGTCGAACTTGAACGGCTCGGGACTGCCGACGATCTCGAACAGGGACGGATTGGCCTTGATGAACGGCAGCATCGGCTCGGAAACATGGATGTCCATGATCTCGAGCGTGGTGGCGATGCGCACCACCTTGGTGTCCTGCGGCTTGACCCGCACCACGGTCTTGACCGCAAGCTGGATCGCTTCCTGGTCCGTGTTCATGATGATCGGAATCGCGCCGCCGTCCAGATAGGTGGAGGTGATGATGTTCGCGTAGGTCTTGGCGACATCCAGCTCCTTGTACACCTTCATCGTCGTGACGTCGGCGCCGCCGATGCCGCAGGCGTTGCCGTGCGTCTCCGGCGTCAGGCCCAGCACCGCGATCTTCTTCACATAGGGCTTCATGTTCCACTCGATCGTGCGGCAGTTGCGTCCGGTGATGTTGGGATCCATGCCGGAACCGGAGATGTTCTTGCCGATCTTTTCCACCACCAGCACGTCGATCTCGTCGAACTGCAGCCGCGGCATCAGCTCCTTGGCCTTGGCCAGCAGCACCGGCTCGCGCTCGAAGGTCTGCTCGGACGGCACGATCTCGATGACCGCCGTTTCGTCGGCGGCGTTTTCCACCATCGCCACGCCGAACAGGAAGTTCTTTTTCGCGATGATGAGCTTCGCCGTCTTCGGCAGCAGTTCGCCGAACATGTCCATGCCATAGGTATGCAGCGTGGTGGCGCCGATGATCTTGCCCATGCCGATGGTGAGCATCTTGACGATGCCCGATTCGATCGGCGCGCGGAAATTGGTATGCGGCTTGATCCGCGGGATGATCACCACCGCGTCGGCTTCCGCGGCGTTCTTGTCCATGTACACCGGCATGCCGTCATCGAGCTTGCCGAGCTCCACGACTTCCATGCTCGACTTGATCGGGCAGCCGACGAATTCCTCGGTGATGCCGTAACCTTCGAGCACTTCGCGCTGGCCTTCGGCTGTCGCGCCGCCGTGGCTGCCCATGGCCGGGAATATGAAAGGCTTGGCGCCGAGCGCCTTGAGCTCACCGACCACGGCCTTGGCGCATTCCGCGATGTTGTTGATGCCCCGCGAGCCGCAACCGACCGCGATGGTCATGCCGGGTTTGACCTTGGCGCGCACTTCGGGTCGCTTGAATTGCTCGGCCACGGTTTTGCTCACGCTGTCGAGTTTCTTCGTCTGGAACTTCTGGCGGACATGCACCATCCGCGGCAAGGCAATGTCCAGTCCGCCTGCAATATTGACTTCGATGCGATCGCCGATCATCTGAACATCCTCCAAGCTGTGGTTTTGGCCTCCCGGCTCTGGCATGCATGGCCGGTGGAACTAACGGGATTTTACCCCAGCAGCGGGGCAAGCCCAATGCAGACTGTCTATATGCGGCCGATCGGCGCGCGCCGATTGCCGGCGGCGTGAAGCGTCAGGCGACCAGGGTCCGGTACAGTTCCAGGTATTGCTGCGCCCGCGAATCCCAGCTGAAATCGCGACCCATCCCGTTCTTCTGCAATTGCCGCCAGAGTTTCTTGTCGTGGAACGCGGTCGCGGCCCGCTGGCAGTTTTCCAGCAGTGCGGCGGCATCGAGGGGAGAAAAGACGAAGCCCGTCGCCTGGCGTTTCTTGAGCGTTTCCGGATTGGTGTCCACGACCGTGTCGCGCAGCCCGCCCGTGGCATGGACGACCGGCGGCGTCCCGTAGCGCTGGCTGTACATCTGGTTCATGCCGCAGGGCTCGAAGCGCGAGGGCATGAGGAATGCGTCCGCGCCGGCCTCGAGCAGGTGTGCCAGCTGCTCGTCGAAGCCGATGAACACCGCCATGCGCTCGCCCAGCCTTTCCTTCATG
>DASVNF010000008.1:0-13438 GCA_036384015.1 Burkholderiales bacterium | reverse complement strand
GGGAAGCGCAGGAAACGCTCGAGGCGTGCAAAAACGCAGGCGCCGAGGCGATCCTGGTGCAAGGCGACGTCGCCGTGGACGCGGACTGCCGCAAGCTCGCACAGGCGGCGATCGATCGCTGGGGCCGCATCGACGGGCTGGTGAACAATGCCGGCATCACCAAGTTCGCTGCGCACGCGGACCTCGACGCGCTGGGAGCCGAGGACTTCCAGCGCATCTACGCGGTCAATGTCGTCGGCCCCTACCAGATGATTCGCGCGTGCACCCCGGCCATGAAGAAGCAGGGCAACGCATCGATCGTGAATGTCTCGTCGATCTCCGGCATCAAGGGGATCGGCTCATCGGTTGCCTACGTTGCGTCGAAGGGGGCGCTCAATGCGATGACGCTGTCCCTTGCACGCGCCCTGGCGCCGGAAATACGCGTCAATGCCATCTGCCCGGGCCTGATCGAGACCCGCTGGCATCTTTCCCGGTTCAGCGAAGCGGACTACGCGAAGTTCAAGGCCAACTATGAGAAGACGGTTCCGCTGGCGAAAGCCGCGAGCGCCGATGACGTCGCCGAAGTCGCCGTATGGCTGCTGGAAGGCGCGTCACAGGTTACCGGAGAGACCATTCTCGTGGACGGGGGACTGCATCTCGGCAAATAGCCTGGAGCGAAAAGGGGAAAGGTGAAAGGTCAAAACGGAAGACCTGGTGCGCGAAGACCGGCGCTTTCGCACTTAACTTTCCCCTTTTACCTTTAACCTTTTCGCTGTCCCTATCAAGTCTTGGCCAAAAGGTAAAAGGTTAGAGTTGAAAGGTCAAAACGGAAGACCGGGTGCACGAAGACCGGCGCTTTCGCACTAACTTTCCCCTTTTACCTTCAACCTTTTCGCTGTCTCTATTTTGGCAGAAGACTTTTGGCGAGTTCCGGATCGGTCATGGCGGCGGCAAGCAGCTCGCGGATGACGACCGCCTCAAAGCCTTCGATCTTGGAGACCATCGAGCGTGCCTCGTCCGCCGCCAGGAAACGTTCGATGTGCCCCAGTTCGGCCAGGGAGAACGTCTGCGCCATGCTGCGTGCTATCACGCCCTGCAAAGCCTGCACCACCGCCGGATTGTTGAGCGCGTCCGCGGCGCGGCGGTATTCCTCGGCAGGCAGGAATTTGAGCGCCGTATAGATCTGCCGGGTTGCCAGTTGCCGGTAGCTGGGAAGCTCGAAAAGCCGTTGCGCAGCCTGCAGCCGGCCCTCCGGAGTGTCAGCCGCGTTTGCGGCGGGGAACAAGGAGCCCACAAGGCCCCCGAGGAGCAGCACAATCAATGTCCGGGCAGCAGCCTGATGGGCCATAAGGCCTCCTTTTGTGGTTGAAACGCCCTCCCGGCGCACTGCAGATGCCACTTGGGCAGCCGCTCCTGCGCTAAGTTCTCGTTTTTACCATGCAGATTGGTTAGGATGCACCGCCATGAGAACCGCATCTTTGCACCTGCTGGCGCTCGCCCTGCTGGCGGCCCCGTCCGCATCCTGGGCCCAGGACGCCGCGGGGGTATTCGAGAAGGTCAAACACGCAATATTCATGGTGATCGTCACGACGGACGACAGCAGCGTCGTGGACGTGGTCTCCCAGGGTTCGGCGGTGCTGATCGCGCCGGGACGGCTCGTCACGAACTGCCATGTGGTCGAGAAGGGCAGCGCCATAATCATCTCCCGGCGCGAAGACAAGATCACCGAACGCGCACGCATCGTCGGCAAGGATGCCCAGGCCGACTTGTGCGAGCTGGACCTGCTGCAGATGAAACCCGCGTTCGAAAAGCCCGTGGAAATCGCGCCCAAGGACTCCTTGCGCGTCGGCGAACCCGTTTACGCCATAGGTTCCCCACGCGGCATGGAGCTGACCATCAGCGACGGCATCGTTTCCGCGGCGCGCGAGGCCCGCGGCAATGTCAGGGTCATCCAGACCACCGCCCCCTTCTCTCCCGGCTCCAGCGGCGGCGGCCTGTTCGACGTCCAGGGCCGGCTGGTCGGAATCACCACGCTGATCGTCAAGGATTCCCAGAACCTCAATTTCGCGGTGTCTTCGCAGTACATTCCCAGCGCCGGCATCAGCGCCGCCGAACTCGCAAGGCAGCGCAAGGCGAACAACTCGGCGGTGGATGCCTATCCGGTGCAGGAAGGCGCGTATGAGCGCGCTGAACGCATGCGCCGCGCGGAACAGCAGGCGATAGAAACGCGCAAAAAGCAGCTCGATGCACAATTGCGCGGTCCGTCCGCATCCAATCCGACGGCTTCGGTTACGCCGCCCGTCCGGCACCGTACGGCAAAGGAGATGGCTGTCCTGCTGGCGCCCTACGAGGGCCCGCGAGATCTTCGTCCGGCCCGCACCTACGACCGGCTCCACAAGAACGGCGAACTGACGGGCCTCGACGACGACGACATCGTGCGCAAGGTCTACGGCACGCTGATGCGCGAGCAGGTGAACGAGAATCTGCGTTGGAGCGGGGGCGGCAGCCACGTGGCGGAATTCCAGGTCCAGTTGCGCAGGAACGGCGAGATCATGTTCGTCATTCCGGGCAAGTCATCGAGCCTGGACAGCTTCGACCGCGAAGCGCAGCGCGCCATCGGCGCCGCCTCCCCGTTCATGGTGCCGCAAGACAATGCGGCTTTCGAGCTGGTCCGCACCGTGACGATCGAGGTGAGGGGGCCGAAAAAATAGGTTCGAGGGGCGCGGTCCGGGGGCCGGGCAACTGCGTTCAAAGTCCTGACCTCTCCTGACCTCACTGGGCTCTCGGCCCGTTATTTGTAACTGGGCTGGCATACTTGCCCACGCCGGTGCGCCTATACTGGTCCGCATCCAACCCGGAGGCGAACCATGAAAAGCGGCATCGATCCCGAAGGCCTGCGTCTGCCCATCAAGCTCGACACCACGTCGAACGGTGAATTCGAACCCGTGCCGCTTACGCCGGCCAATCGCGCGGCGAATCATCTGGCGCAGGAAGCTGCATCGCACAATGCAAAGCGCGTCGGCCTTGGACGCCGCGACTTCCTGGTGTCCGCCTGCGGTGCGGCAAGCACCTTGCTGGCGTTCAATGCCGCCAACGCCCAGGCGGGCAAGACCGGCGGATTTTTCGACCTGGCGGCGGAAGCGGCGCTGGAGCCGCAACTGGCGCAGGCATCGCTGGAGAAAGGCGAATTCATTTTCGACGTGCAGGGCCATTTCGTCGACCCGACCAGCGCGTGGCTCAAGAGCGCCCCCGAATCGGCGTTCACCTTCACGAGCAAAGGCAACTGTTCGCTCAACGACAGGACCGGCCCCCGCAGCCACCTCGCCTGTCTGACGCCGCAGGAATTCATCAAGGACGTGTTCATGGACAGCGACACCGACATGATGGTGCTGTCCTTCGTCCCGACCAAGCGCGATGCCTCGCCGCTCACCATCGAATCGGCCGACGCCGTGCGCCAGATCGTGGACAAGATGGAAGGCAACCACCGGCTCCTGATCCACGGCCGGGTCAATCCGAATCAGCCCGGCGACATCGAGGACATGGAGGAGTTGCGCGACCGCTGGAAGATCAGCGCGTGGAAAACCTACACGCAATGGGGCCTGGACGGAAACGGGTTCTTTCTCTCCGACGACATCGGCATCCGCTTCATCGAGAAGGCGCGCGCACTTGGCGTGAAGGTGATCTGTGTGCACAAGGGCCTGCCTTTCGGCAAGAAGTCCTACGAGCACAGCCAGTGCAGCGACATCGGCATCGTCGCGAAACGCTTTCCCGACGTGAACTTCCTGATCTACCACTCGGGCTTCGTGCCCAATCTTGCCGAAGGTCCGTTCACCGGCAGGGGCGCCGACGACGGCATCGACACATTGATCCGCTCGCTCATCGAGAACGGCGTGAAGCCGAACAGCAACGTATACGCCGAACTCGGCAGCACCTGGCGTTTCCTGATGCGCGAACCGGACAGCGCAGCACACGCCATGGGCAAGCTGCTCAAGTACTGCGGTCCCGACAACGTGCTGTGGGGTACGGATTCGATCTGGTACGGCTCGCCGCAGGACCAGATCCAGGCCTTCCGCACGTTCCAGATCTCGAAGGAATTCCGCGAAAAATACGGTTATCCGGAAATCACGCCGGCCCTGCGCGCAAAGATATTCGGCCTCAACGCCGCGAAGGTCTACAAGATCAGCGCCGAGGAAATCAAGATGCGCGCCCGCGGCGACCGCGTCGCGCGGGAACGCCTCGCCTACCTCGAAAATCCGCAACCCCATTACCTCACGTACGGCCCGAAGAACCGGCGTGAGTTCTTGAACCTGCTGAGGTGGAATGGCGGGGAGCGCGCCTGACGGGCTCCCCCTTCAGAGAAGAGAGAAAAGGTAAAAGAGGAAAGTAAAAAGCCCGGGAACCCGGGCTTTTTTTCGCACACGGCAGCACACAGCACCGCCTTTTTCTTTCCCCTTTCCCCTTTCCCCTTTCCCCTTTTCTCTTTTCTCTTCTACCCTTTCGGCTCCGTCTCCGATTCCTCGGAGAGCACAAACTTCCCGTCCCTGACCGGAATGCGTTGGCCGGGCGCGTGATCCATCCGGATCGTCCCGAGCTTGCCGTCGAAACGATAGCGCACGTCGTAGGCGACGACCTGATTCTCGGTGCGGCTTACCATCTTGCAGTCCCGCCCATCGGGCGCAACAGCGTTCTTGTCCTGACCCGCCTTCCGGATCTGTTCGCCGCCGGCGCCCCCGCCCGGTGCCCCGGCAACCGTCGCCAGGATCCGCCCGCCACCACTGCCGAACTGGTGGCCGATGACCCCGCCGACCATGCCGCCGATCACCGTGCCGGTGAGGCGATTCGCGTCCGTCGCCGGTTTTTTCTTCGTTACCCGCGCGTTCCTGCATTCCTGTCCGGTGACGGTAACCGCCTTCGTCACCGGTTCGACTCTGACGACTTGCGCATATTCGGGTTGGGACGCAACGACATAACCGCCAACCGCGCCGATCGCCGCGACCGATCCGGTTACCAGCAATGCACCAACGAGCGTTTGCCTTTCCATCGTCCGATCTCCTTCAACCCATATGGCATGGCTCCCATGCTTAAGAGTGGGCCGGAGCGATGGAGTTTCGGCTGGAAGGGGTCGTTTTTTATGTCGCAACGCCGCAACAGGCCGAAAAGGCTACAGTCGAAAGGGAAAGGTAAGAGGCGAAAGTGAAATGCAAGTGCCTATTCTGCTCGGACTGGCGTCTTGGCCATTACGGTTTACAGGTGACCTCCCTCCTTGTCCTGCTGCGGTATCTTGTGTTTTCCCACCACGCGGCACACAGTACGCAGCACTGAATTTCGGGGGAATCTCATGCGTTACCGCCTTCTCGGCCGCACCGGCCTGTTCGTTTCGGAAATCTGCCTGGGCACGATGACCTACGGTGGCAAGGGGCGCTGGGCGCCGATCGGCAAGCTCGGGATCTCCGACGTCGAAGCCCAGATCCGGACGGCGATCGATGCCGGTGTCAACTTCATCGATACCGCCGACGTTTATTCGGAAGGCGAATCGGAGGTGCTCGTCGGCCAGGCGCTCAGGAACCTCAAGTTGTCGCGAGAGGAAATGGTGATCGCCACCAAGGTGCGAATCCGCATGGGGCCCGCCCCCAACCAGGTGGGCTTGTCGCGGGCGCACATCATGGACGGCGTGAATGCCAGCCTGCGCCGGCTGCAACTGGAACACATCGATCTGTATCAGATCCATGGCCAGGACCTGGCAACCCCGATGGAGGAAACGCTGCGGGGACTGGAAGACCTGGTCCGTTCCGGCAAGGTGCGCTACATCGGTCTGAGCAATCACGCCGCCTGGCAGATCATGAAGGCAGTGGGTATTTCCCAGCATCGCGGCTGGAGCCGTTTCGAGAGCGTCCAGGCCTACTACTCGCTGGCGAGCCGCGAGCTGGAACGCGAAATCATTCCGGTGGCCCTCGACCAGGGACTGGGAATCCTGGTATGGAGTCCGCTCGCGGGGGGATTGCTGTCTGGGAAATTCAGCGAGAACGACAAGGGGCCGGAAGGCGCGCGCCGCACCAGTTTCGATTTTCCGCCGGTGGACCGCGTCCGGGCGTTCAGGGCGGTGGAAGCGATGCGGCCGATCGCCAAAGCTCACGGGGTTTCGGTCGCGCGCATTGCCCTGGCGTGGTTGCTGCACCAGCCGGGCGTTGCGAGCGTGATCATCGGCGCCAAGACGACGGAACAACTTTCGGACAACATCGGCGCAACCAACGTGCGCCTGACCGAAGCGGAGCTGCAGGCGCTCGGCGAAGCCAGCAAGCTGCCGCCGGAATATCCGGGCTGGATGTTCGATCGCCAGAACATGGACCGCCATCCCGGGGGCGCAATCAAGTGACACGGGAGTCCACATTGAAGAACATCACGGCGATCACGTTTTTCCTGGGCGCGCTGGCATTGGCGCAGGGCCCGGTGTTCGCGGCGGCCCGTTACCGGATCGACCAGGACCATACTTTCGCCTATTTCGCGGTGGTGCATACGGGCATATCGTCCGTGCGGGGACGCATGGCGGTCGCAAAAGGCAGCGCCAGCTTCGATGCCGAAAACCAGAGCGCCGAAGTCACGGTGGATCTCGATCCCGGATCGCTCGATACCGGCGTGAAACGCCTGGACGCATTGTTGAGCGGGGAAATGTTCTTCGATGCGGGAAAATCCAGGACCGTCCGCTTCACGGGCCGCGGCGCCAAGTTCAGGGATGGCGTGCCGACCGAGTTCGACGGCAGCCTGACGATCAAGGGGATAACCAAACCGGTGCGGCTGGCGGCGGACCGCTTCGTCTGCCAGCAGGTGAAAATCCTGGTGCTGGAACGCTTCGTATGCGGTGGCGACCTGCACGCGATTGTGAAGCGCTCGGACTTCGGACTGGACAAGTACTCCGACATGGTCGCCGACGAAGTGCGGATCACGATCTCCGTGGAAGCGATCAGGGAAGAATAGCAATCCGGCACGTACGCCGCCGGCCGCGATTTCCGGCGCCCGGCACACGGTCCAGGGGACCGATCCGGTGGAAATGCGTTCGTACCCGAGGGACGGCAACGAAACGCTGAGCGAGACCCGGGCCGACCAATTCCATCCTTCCGGCAACAACCGAGCCGCCCGCCCGCCGGCATGCCGCCGGCGTAAACCTGGCGCGATGCGACCCGGCGCAGGATGCCGTGTTTGCTATAGAATCCGGCAACTTCCTCCTCAGCGCCGCCGTGGACGATCCCAGCATTCTGCCAACGCTTGCGAGCGTCATTTTCGCCAGGATCACGGAATTCGTGCGCCGCCCCGTGGCGGAACAGGCCCGCCTGCGGGCCCAGCTCGAAGCCGCGCTGGCCGTCGCGCTGATCGACATCCCGCCGCGCAGCCGCGTCATTCTCGACGCTCCGGACGGCATCGCCATCGCAGTGCTGGACGCGCCCGGTACCGCGCTGGACATCGCCGAACGCTGGCGCAGCGTCTATTCCGCGGGCGTGCCGGTCGCCATTGCCGTCAACCACGGCGCCGTCCGCATCGGGACCGACGACAGCGGCCAGCAGGGCATGATCGGCGATGCCGTTGGCACCGCCGCCGCCCTGGCCCATTTCGCCGGTCCGTCCCGGCTGTTCGTATCGCGTTCGTTCCGCGACGCGCTGGCGGAGTCCCAGCCTGCGCGCGCCGTATGCCTCCGTCCGGCCGGCGTTTTCACGGATGCGAATGTCCGCACGCACGAAGTGTTTGCCCCCGATCCGGGCGCCATTTTCCGCCGGCGCAAGGTGATCGCCGTGATCGGCGCCGTCGCCCTCGTCCTTGTGGCCGCGGTGATATCTGTCTTCCGCGAAGAAATCCACCAGGAGTTGCGCGGCAACGAGGCGGCAGTGCTCGCGTTCGATATCCATCCGGAAGGGGATGTCCTGGTAGACCGCATTCCCCGCGGCAAGAGCCCGCCGCTGAAGGAACTCGTGCTCGAACCCGGCCCCCACAACATCGAGGTGCGGCGAAAGAACTATCCGCCGTTCCGCAGTTACGTCGACCTCGAGGCCGGCCGGCGCACCACCGTCGAAATCGCCTTCGAACAGGGCGAGGAACGCAGCTTCTTCCACCGGCTGCGCAACTGGCTTAAACCGTGACCGGGATGACGCAACTGGGGCGCTACAAGATCCTCGGCGAGCTGGGCCGCGGCGCGATGGGCGTGGTTTACCGGGCGCAAGACCCGGTGCTCGACCGGCCGCTGGCGATCAAGACCATTTTCATTTCCGCCGAGGATGCCGACCGCAAGGAATACGAAGCGCGATTCACGCAGGAAGCGAGGGCGGCGGGCAAGCTCGCCCATCCCGGCATCGTCACCATCTACGACGTCGGCCGTGAAGGCGATCTCATCTATATGGCAATGGAATTGCTGGAAGGGACCGATCTGGGCACGCGCGCAGCCAGGCAGCGCTTCCCGATCACGGAAGCGGTGCAGATCGTCGAGCAGGTCGCCGACGCGCTCGCCTTCGCGCACGATCGCGGCGTGGTCCATCGCGACATCAAGCCGCCCAACATCATGCTGGTGGGACGCGGGCGGGTGAAGATCATGGATTTCGGCATCGCCCGAATGCGGACGTCGGACCTGAAGACCCAGACCGGGATGATGCTCGGCACGCCGCGCTACATGTCGCCCGAGCAGGTCGCTGGCCGCCCGGTCGATCAGCGCTCGGACATTTTCTCCCTTGGCACGGTGCTCTACGAAATGCTTACGGGCACCAAGCTCTTTTCCGGCAACGACGCCACCGAGATCATGTACAACGTGTCGCAATTGCGGCCGGTGCCGCCCAGCAGGATCAACCGCCAGGTTCCGGCGATGCTGGACCTGGTCGTGGCCAAGGCGCTGGAGAAGGATGCGGACGAGCGCTACCAGGACGCCCATCAGTTCGGAGCCGACCTGCGTGCCTGCCTGAGCGAGCTGGGCGTCCACCGCCCCGAACCGGATTCAACGCAGCGCATGGAGCGCACGATCCCGGACGGCGCGACGGGCGCCTCCGACAGGACCGAGCGCATCGGCGCGGACGACGCGGGAACCATTGCGGATGGCGGCGCACGCGGCGGCACGCGCGCGCAAGTCATCATTGTCGACTCGAATACCCGCCTGCGGTTCTCGCAGATATTCGATTCGACCGCAGCGGTCAGGCGCCTCGTCGAACCCGAGATGAAGGACCACGCGCGGCTGATCAAGTCGCCGAGGCCGCCGACGCTGCTCACCCAGTTCTGGTTCGATCCGGAACTGCGGCTGCTGGGTTTTTCCGTGCTTGCAGCGGCGGTGATCGGGGTGCTAGTGGTGGCATATTAGTGACACCGTCGCGGCTGTCGCGCCACTGCCTTGCCGGAAGCGATCTCGCACGGTAGCCCCGTAGAGCAATGCCGGATGGATTGGCGTCATTTCGCGGAGGAGTGAATGATGCGTCACCTTGTGGCGGCGGTAGTGTGGGGTTGGGCAGCCTGTGCCTACCCGGCCGCATTTGACGGCAGCTTCCTCATCGACAATGCGCAGTCCAGGATCGTCGCCAAGCTGGAGGAAAAGGGCGAACGGCTTATGGGTACGATCGAATTCGTCGGGCAAGGGCGCATCAACCTCGTCGGCACGATCAACAACAACACTGCCCGCGGCTCGGCGACTTCGAAAGACGGCACGGGCGAATTCGAGGCACGTATCGATGGCGACACCCTCAGCCTCACCATTTCGCAGAAAGAGGGGCCGAACCAGAAAGCGGCGCGCCTGCCGCTGCTGTTCCAGCGCGCCGGCTCGCATGCGAAAAATGGCGCGGGCGATGCGCGCCTGGTGGGTCACTGGTCGTATCAGAACCTGATCGTCAGCGGCAATGCCTCGTTTGCATCCGAGGAACATATCGTATTCCGCGCGGACGGCTCCTATGTGTACGGCAAGGGGGCGGCCACGGCCGGTGCTAGCGACTGGTCGTACGACGGCGGCCAGGACAGGGACCGTGAACACGGATTCTGGCGCGCGGAAAACCGCGTGCTTTTCGTCAGTGACGGCCGCGGATGGACGCGCGTCGGCACTTACGGAATGACCGACGACGGCGCTGCTATGCGCATCACCTACGACGGCGGCGGGAAGAAGCTGTGGAGCCGCGTTAGGGAGAGATAAGAGAGAAGAGAGAAGAGAGAAAAGAGAAGAGAGACGAGAGAAAAGACCGGGGCACACTGGAAGCGGAACAGGAAAGGTAAGTCAGATGTAGAAGTCGCGACTTGATCTGACAGTGACCCGTTTTGTGGTGCCTGAATGTCAGATCAGATCGGAACTTCTACAAGTCAGATTCTCCAGCCGGACCCCCTCCCTTTCCGCTTTCCCCTTCCTCTCTTCTCTTTTCTCTTTTCTCTTTTCTCTCCTCTCTTTCCCTTCCCTCTCCCCTCCCCGCGGCGGGACCATAGTCCGAACAGACTATCCCGTCATCATGCTGTCTGTCAGCTTCGGTACCCCACACTGGCCCCAGGTTACCCGGTTCTCCAGGACCCAGCCCTGCCGTTTCATTGCCACGGCATGGGGGGCATCCGCGTAACGGATTTGATGTTGTCAGCCACGATGGAGCGATGTGATGCGGTATTTGCTGCTGCCTGTCGGATTTCTGCTCGTGTGCACGGCCCAGGCCGCCGGATTCAGTGGCGTGTTCTTCATGGAGAACCCGCAGGTCATGGTCCTTGCCAACCTGGAAAGCAGGGGCGAACGCGTGGTCGGCATCGTCGAATTCGGCGGACGCGTGCGGATCAACCTCATGGGAGCCATGGAGGGCAATCTCGCGCGCGGGTCCGCGACCTCCAGGGATGGCACCGGCACGTTCGAGGCGCAGGTCGAAGGGGATACCCTCAGCATTACGATCTCGCAGCCGGAGGGCCGGAATCAGAGGCCCGCCCGCATTCCGCTTATGCTGCAGCGCTCCGACTTATCCATGGCCGAACCGGCGGAGGCAATCCGGGAGTGGCTGGTCACCGGAGTCGCCAGAATTTCGACGTCGGCAATGATGCTGCGCATGCACCTGGAGAATATCCGCTGTGCGGCGGGAACGGATCCTTTCTGTACGGCCCGGGCCGGACGGCCACAATCGACAGTTGCGGGCCAATCGACAGGGACGATGATGGCGAACGCCGGCATTGCCTCCGGCGCGCGCGGAACAGCGCGCGCCACGTCGGGCAGCCGCACATCAGCCGCAATCAAGTGATCCGCGCGGCGCGGCGCGCGCCATTCGTATCTTGTCCTCCCCGCCCGTGGTTTCACTACGTTACGTTCGAGCGTAAACGGTCTTTGCGCTCCCGGCGTTGAGTCATCACGCGCAGACGAGGCGGGGCTGGCTTCCCTCCTTTCCCTACCGGCCCCGCCCCGTTCTGCAGCACCATCCATAACGGAACTGGAGACCATGATGAAAAGGACACTAACCGTGCGCAATATCGTGGCGCTGAGCCTGCTCGCCTCCACCGGCCTGGTTACGGCTGCCGAAAACGCGCCGGACAACCAACCCGCAAGCGGCAAGCACGCCCCTTACAAGCGCTTCGATCCCGTGCAACACACCCAGCACAGGCTCGACAAGCTCGAAGCCGAGCTCAACCTCAAGGACAACCAGAAATCCGCCTGGAAGGTCTATGCCGATGCGGCGCTTGCGCGAGCCAGGGAACGCACCGGGAAAATGCAGGAACTCCATTCCAGGCGCGGCGAGCCGCCCAAGGAACTGGATACGGCGGCAAAGCTGGACAAGGCCGCGGAGTTCATGCGCTCCCGTGCCGACCAGCTGCAAAAGGTCGCGCAGGATACCCGCAGCTTCCAGCAGGTCCTGACACCCGAACAGCAAACGATTTTCGACAGGTACTGGAACTCGCAGCAGCGTCGGGGAAAAATGGGCGGGCACAGGCCGGCGTGAAGGTGAAACCGTGACGGGTGACAAACGTTGCGAGTGACAGAACAGCGTGACGAGTGACGGGCAGGACTTAACAAAGGCAGTCTTTCGGAACCTTCGGCCCGCGATATTTGTAATGTCGCGGGCCGGCGCCATTTCATGGCTTCGCCAACGGATCCGGGTTACGCGTCACGTTGTTCTGTCACTCGTCACGCGTCAGAGCCTTTACATTGTATTTCGAAGGCTGGTACGTCACCCCGGTACTCTGTTGGGTGGCTTCGGTGCCGACAGTCAAAAGCGTCGTTGATCGACGACGCACGCCGCGGAAGTCCCTGCAATCGACTGAAACAAAATTTTTTTATGCGTCTTCGATCGGCGACTTCGGCAGATCGGCGGCAATATTTGCGCGTGGCACCTGCCGGTAAGTAGTTGATAACTTCGCCGCACCCTGGCCGCCGCGCGAAGGATTTCGCGCTGCACCCGGAAGCCGGATGCAACATGACCTATGGGTGCGCCTGGGCCGGCGAGGCCGATGACGGGACCCGCCGGACGACGCATCTCTCAGGGCCAAGGATGCGATTGCGGCAGGGTCGATCGACGGTCAGCACGGAAGGGCTTGGATAGCTCCCCGGACCGGGGACTGGACGGAGGTTTCCGGGTACCATGGAACACCCCTGTTGACTGGAAACTTTCATGGCCGCCCCCAATCCACCCGCCCTGCCAGCCGATCCGATACGCGACCTGGCCTCAAGGATGTATGTCGAACTGATCTGCCGCAATGTGACGGTCACCGACAACGCGGCGAAGATTACGGCCAATCCGGAGAATCTCGCCAAGATCTGCTTCAAGCTGGCGGATGCGTTCCAGCGTGCCGAGTACGAGATTCGCGCCGCTTCGATGCCGAAGAACCAGGAGTACGACCTCAAGAGCACCGACCTGACCGGCCTGATGGGAGTCAAGCCGGACAAGTAAAAAAGACAGGGGAAAGGTGAAAGCCGAAAGGTAAAAGGTCAAAGTGTAAGACCAGCTCAAGAAGCTGTAGCGCCTGCCGTCCGTTTCCTCTTTCCCGTTTTACCTTTCTCCTCACTGCGTGTTCCGCACGAATGAAAAAAGCCCGGTTTCCCGGGCTTTTTCGTTTACTGCGCCACGGCGGTGCTCAGACCGGGCGGATGTTCGAAGCCTGTTCGCCTTTCGGTCCAGTGGTCTTCTCGTAGCTTACTTTCTGGTTTTCCTTGAGCGACTTGAAGCCGTCGCTCTGGATCGCGGAGAAATGGGCAAAGAGATCCTTGCCGCCGTCGTCCGGGGTGATGAAACCATAACCTTTAGCATCGTTGAACCACTTTACAGTACCTGTAGCCATGTCTAAATCATCCTTAAATAAATATGTAAATGGGTGTCAGCCCGACTGCGGGAATACCAAGAGGACAAAATAAGGAGATCTGAGGAGTACCGTATGGACGGGGCTACGACGGACCAGCTATAGAGCGCTTGGAACCTCCACGCGCCACTTTTATACCTATTTATGACGGCGGGGTCAACGGGGACCCGGAGGGCACAGGGGCTGGGGAATGGGGGTCAGG
>DASVNF010000007.1:0-14295 GCA_036384015.1 Burkholderiales bacterium | reverse complement strand
AGACTGACCGAGTACACCTCCGTCATTCAGGAGCTGCTGCGATCGGCCGAGCCGGTGAGCTACGAAGGCCGCTACTACAAGGTGACGAACCTGAAACTGACGCCGCCGCTGCCCGGGGGCCTGATGCCGGGTCTGCTTGTTTCCGGGTCCTCGGAAGCGGGCATGCAAGCGGCGCGGCAACTTGGGGCAACGGCGGTCGAATACCCGAAGCCGCCGGCGGAATACGCCACCGCCTCCTCTGTCGACGGCGCGCCCGCGCCGGGCATCCGCATCGGCATCATTGCCCGGCCGCAGGACGCTGACGCCTGGAACGTTGCGCGTGCGCGCTACCCTGAAGACCGCAAAGGCCAGCTTACGCATCAGCTCGCCATGAAGGTATCGGACTCAGCCTGGCACCGCCAGCTTTCCGAACTCGGCAACAGCCTTCCGGCGGAACAGAACCCCTACTGGCTGGTGCCGTTCCAGAACTACAAGGCCATCTGCCCTTTTCTCGTCGGCAGCTACGAACGGGTGGCGGACCAGGTGGAGCGCTACGTCGACGCCGGCTACCGCACCTTCATTCTCGACGTCCCCCCGAGCGAGGAAGAGATGCAGCACATCGGCGTCGTGTTCGAGCGCGCCGTTTCGCGCTGCGCGGCATGAGCATTCCACTGCGGCAAAGCGCGGCTGTGCGCACCTGAGACGCTTCCCGCAGCGCATTACACCCCCAATCGAAAATCCCGAACGATGAGCTTTCGTGCTTCCAGTATTCTGAATTCCGCCCCGGATGCATCAAGCGCGGGTTCGTCCGCGTTCCCGGTCACGGTCACGGTCGCGCTGGCGGGCATGGCGGCATTCGCCGGCATGGCAACGGCAATCATCGGTGGCATGGCTGGCTATCGCGCTATCTACTATGTTGCCGTCCTCGCTTTCTTTGCCGCCGGCGGCCTGGTGGCGTTTACCCGCAAGGAACCGCTGCGGTTTGCCTTTCTGGCATTGATCGTCTGCTTTCCGATTGCGGCTGCCGAAGTTCCGCCCGGACGATTCGAACTGGCGGTGTTTCACGCGGCAATGATCGCGCTCTTCATCGGGCTGGTCGGAACGAAGCTGTCCGGCTCCGCCATGGCATTCGGACCGCTCTTTCCGACCAGGTCGTTGCTGATTGCCTGCCTGCTCATGATTCCCTGCATCGCGTTTTCCCAATATCCCTTGGGGTCTGCGCGCGTGTTCATACTTCACAACGTCACCGTATACGTCTTCTTTCTGTTTGTGCTTGCCGAATTGAAACGCGAAAGGGGGCTCGAACGCCTTGTCCTGCTGCTGTCGATCGTGATGATCGTCATGGCCCTCGGCCTTGCCGCCGACCGTTTCCTGCAGATGAACCTGAGTTTGCGGGGCAGCGCGCTCAACCAGTCGACCATGACCGAAACCGGATTGTCCATTTACCGGGCGGGTGGCTTTTTTCAGGACCCGCAAAAGGCCGGCGCATATCTGGCGTGCATGATCACCTTCCTGCTGCTGCTCTCCGTCCGCGGCCGTTTCCGCGGAACGCGACTGCACTTTCTGGTCGTGCCTGCGATCGCAATCGGCCTGGGCGGACTGGCAATGACAATTTCGCGCAGCGCCATCCTGGCATGCCTGGCCGTATCCGCGATCACCCTGCTGGCATTCAACCGGTGGAATGCCGCCGTCAAGCTGGTGATCCTGGGAGGCGTGCTGGCAATCGCCATATCCATGGCGCTCATACCCGCGGCGACGTGGCTGAACATCCTGCCCAAGACCGTCTCGGAGCGTTTCGTGACCTTGCAGGAGGATCTGGAGACCCGCTACAGGATCTGGTTCGATACCTGGGACATGTTTGCCGACCACCCCCTGACGGGCATCGGCCCCGGCAGCTTCCGGCCCTATCTCATCGAAACACAGCCGACAGTAGTGGATCACTACGGTTACGGCGCCCTGAGCGGCACCACCTACATCCCCGATCAGCCGGAAAGCGGCTACCTCAAGATCCTCTACGAAGGCGGAATCCTCGGCTCGATCGCGGCTCTGCTGGTGGCCGGCGATGCGCTGAGAAGGGCGATGGCCGTGGTGGTCAGTAAACATGCAAGTCCGGACGCCCGCACCGAGAGCATCGCCGCGCTCGCCGGCATCGTTACCTTCGGCACGACGTTCGTGACCCTGTATACCCCGAGCGACCCGAGAGTGGCAGCGATTTTTGCATTCCTTCTCGCCGTGGTCTGGCATCGCTCACTGCAGCTTGCGCAGACCGCGCCGGCGACGAAATAGCATCGCGATGGAAAACACACTGGACGAAGCCCAACCACGCAGGCTGCTAGGCCGCGCCTCGATCGTGGCGGCCGGAGCGGTATACCGGCAGGTCGTATCGTTTGTTTCAGGGCTGGTCGTGGCACGCGTCATCGGCGCGGCGGATTACGGGATCTTCAACCTGGCGCGCAACCTGGTGGAGATGACGGGGATTTTCACGCGCCTGGGCCTCGACCTCGGACTGCAAAGGTACTTCGGAGAAAGCAATACCGCGCAAGACCGCGCTTCGCGGGCAGGAATGCTCCTGCGTGTCCGCCTGCTGACCTGCGCGCTCGCGCTGCTGCCGGTGGTTGCCATCGCGCTTGGGCTGGGCCGGTTTATCGAGGCAAATGTCTACCAGTATTCACGCTTCGCGGAAATCCTGCTGTGCCTGTCGCTGGCGCTCCCTTTCCTGACCGACATCGGCGTACTGGGAGGCGCTTACCGCGGCATCCTCAAACTCACGCCCAGCGTAATTGCGGAATGCGTACTGTTGCCGACCATCCGGCTTGCGGTGATCGTCATTCTATTCATGGCCGGATGGCGCCTCTGGGGCGTGGTCGTGGGAACCACGCTGGGCTCGGTCCTGGCTTCGGCGTTCCTGGCGCTGCGCGCGCGCGCCGACTTTGCCCGCGTCGACCAGGCCCGGCCTCCGGCGTGGAACAGCACGTTCCGGGTGGTGGGTTACTCGAGCGTGCTGGCAGGCTCGATGATCGTCACTTCGCTGACCACGAACATGGACACGCTGATGATCGGTCATTTCAGAACAGCGCAGGAACTGGGACAGTATTCTCTGGTGAAGACGCTGCTGATCTTGACGGGCGTGTTCGGTGCCGCATGCGGCCAGGGCCTGGAAGCATTGGTCGCCGATCGGTACTTTCGTGGCGACCTTCGCGGGATGGTGCACGTAATGTCGGTCACCGCCAGATTGATTGCCCTGGTTACGGTGCCGATTTTCGCCATTTTCCTGTTCTGGGGCGCGCAGATTACTCACCTTTTCGGCCCGTCGTTCGTAACCTCCCAGGCCGTCGTGAGCTGGCTGGCCACCGGTCCGTTTGTCGCCATGATGTTCTGGCCGACCGCCACTGCCCTGTCGATGACAGGCAAGCACTTCCTCGAATTGCGGATCCTTTCCCTCGGCCTGGTCATTGCCACGCTCCTGTGCTGGTTCGCGGTGCCCGCATACGGCCAGATCGGGGCAGCAGTCGCCATGTGCGCCTCGGTGGTATTCGCCAATCTCGCGCGGGTGGTGGTCGTGCGCCGCTCCATCGGAGCGTTTCCGTTCCGCAGCGACATTTTCATCATCACGGCAACGGGTATCGTCCTTGCCTGGGTCAGCGACCTGATCGTTTCGCAGTTTGCGCTGTCCCCGGTCTGGTCCGTCGTATGCGGAACCGGATGCTTCGCCCTGGTATACGGCGCTGCCGGCTGGATGCACCTCCTGAACGGATCGGAAAGAAGCGGAATCCGCGGGGCGATCCGAAGCACATCACTGATGGTGACCAGGAAATGGAACTGAACAATTTTGCAAAACCGCCACGGATGACGCCATTGCCGCGGCAACCCCATGAAGAGGATCAGCATGTCAGCAAGCGCAGCGCGGCCCAGGCCCCTAGAGTGTCCGGCAACGAGGTACGGTCGGATGAATTTTCATATTCATCACCGGGGCCTGGCATGACGCCCAAAGTCATGGCCGTCGGATGCGGGACGGTATTCGACCAATACTACCAACCCGCGCTGAAAAAGCTCGAATCGCGTGGCATGGTCCAGGTTGTCGCCCTCGTCGATCCCGGTCCGGGAAGGACCGCCGGCATCCAGAAACATTTTCCGTCCGCCGGCGCGTTTGCCACTCCCGCCGAAGCGTTCGCCGTGACGACGCCGGATCTGACGATCATTGCATCTCCGCCCAACTGGCATGCCGAGCACGCGATCGCCGCCTTCCGCGCCGGCAGCCATGTCCTTTGCGAGAAGCCGATGGCCGCCAGCGTCGAGGATGCCGAACGCATGGTGGCCGCCGCCCGTGCGGCGAAGCGCGTCCTCGCTGTCGGAATGACCCGGCGCATGTATCCGAGCCTGGCCGAGGCGCGGGCGCTTCTCGACTCCGGCGCTCTCGGCGATGACCTCAGTTTCGTGTATCGCGAGGGTGGCGTGTATGGCTGGCCGGTAAGCACCGATTTCGCTTTTCGCCGGGCAACCGCCGGCGGCGGCGTACTCATGGACAAGGGGTCGCATGTGCTGGACTTCCTCGCCGCGCTGTTCGGGCGGCCCACCGCCGCCGCTTATGCGGACGATGGCCACGCCGAGGGCGTCGAAACGAACTGCCGGATCGGGGTCGAATTCCCCGGCGCCCGCGGCACGGTGCAGTTGTCCTGGAGCCAGCCGCTGGTGAACGGATTCCAGGTCTGCGGCTCGGCCGGGCAGATGACATTGCATCCGTGGCGGCTCGATGCCGTGCGGTTGCGAAAAAATGGCGGTGCCTGGGAGACCCGCGTCAGCGCGGCGACCTGGCCCAGCGACCTGCGGTTGAAGGGCAAGCGCGCAACGCCCTGGACTTACGAGGACTGCGTGTACTACCAGATCGTGCAATCCCTGCGCGCGGTGGTCCACGGGGAACAGGTCCCGGTCACTGGCGAAGACGGGCTGGCGATCGTGCATGCGATCGATGCCTGCTACCGGCAGGCGACGCCCCTGCGGCTTGAATGGCTGTCGGAAGCCGAGCAGGCGCAAGCAGATTCCCATCACTGGAGCCGGCAACCATGAGCGGTCAAATTGCGATCCTGGGCGCCGGAGGATTCGTCGGCGCCCGTGTACTCGAGATGTCCGTTCTTGCAGGCCGTAGGGACATCGTCCCCGTAGTCCGCTCCTTCCGGAGCGTCGCCCGGGTTGCCAACCTCGGCATGACGCACCGTCTCGGCGACGCTTCCCGGCCCGAGTCGCTCGAGCGGGCGCTGGCCGGCTGCGAGGCCGTGGTGAATCTGACGACAGGCGACCCCGCGGACATCCTGGCCACGACCCAGAACATCTATCGCGCGGCCGTGGCCAGCGGCGCGCGCCTGCTGGTCCATGTCAGTTCGGCCACCGTTTACGGCCAGGTCGAACAACCTGATCTGCCCGACGACGCGCCGCCCCAGCTCGACCACTGGATGCCCTACGCGCGCGAGAAGGGCAAGGCGGAGAATTTCCTGCGCGACATGATGGCCGAGCGACGCATCGAGATCGTGGTGTTGCGGCCTGGCCTGATCTGGGGGCCGCGTTCGCCGTGGGTCATCCGGCCGGCGGTCCAGCTCACCGGCGGCAGCGCTTACCTGGTCGGGGACGGAAGTGGAATCTGCAACTTGATATACGTCGACAATCTGGTGCGCAGCATCGACGCCGTGATTGCGCATCCACGGCCGATCTCGGGGTTCTACAACGTCGCCGACGACGAGACGACGACATGGCGCGAGTACTACGCCGCGTTCGCAGCCGGCCTTGGCGTGGACCCGGCGACAGTCCACACGGTGCCGGCCGACCGCTTTCGCACCGGCGTTGGCGGCCTGGCGGAAGAACTCAAGAAGCTTCCTCCCTACCAGTGGCTCAAATACCGCCTGTCGCCCGAGACGAAAAGCGCCATCAAACTGCGACTCAAGCTCGCCTTCGACCGGGACCGGCCGGCGCAATCAGGCAACAGCGCAAGCCCGGATGTGACACGGGACATGTGGCAACTGCAAACCACGCGGCATCCGTTGCCGACCGCCAGGTACAGGGCGGCTTTCGGCCACCAGAACCCACGGTCATTCGCCTCCGGATTGGCCGCGTCGCTCGCCTGGCTCCGCTTCACCGGGTTTGATCAGGGCAATTTGCAGGGCGGCCAAAGCCAAAGGGGCGCATCGTGAGAATCGCACTTCTGGCGCTGCATTTTGCCGAATATGCGGCCCGCCTCGCACTCGCCCTTTCAGCCAAGCACGAGGTGCTGCTCGTGCTGCGTTCGAGCAATGCCAGGAACGAACTTACGGAGGACCTGCGCGCGCTGCTGGGCGAAAAGGTTACCGTGCGATCCCTCGAACCCGGCAGGATGAAGGACCCGCGCACGCTCCGTACCAGCCTCGAAGTCAACAGGATGCTCCGGGAGTTCTCTCCCGACGTCTTGCATATTCAGGAGGTCCATCCCGTTCTTGTCGGATGGACCCTGCTCTCGTATCGCAGGCGCATCCCGGTCGTCCTGACCGTGCACGATCCCGTCCATCACTCCGGGGGTGTCCACAAGACCAGCTGGCAATGGAAGATCGTCACCTGGTTCCGCCGGCAGGCGACCCGGGTAATCGTCCACGGTCCGCGCATGCAAGTCGAGCTCGAGGAACTGGATAGCCGCATTGTGGGACGCGTTGACGTGATTCCGCATGGCATACTCGGCCGGGCCGACATCGACACCGATATTTCGAGGCACGAGCCCGGCGCCTTTCTGTTCTTCGGCCGCGTGCTGGCCTACAAGGGGTTGCGCTATCTCCTGGATGCCGGCGATGTCCTGCGCAGCCGGGGACATCATGCTTTCCGGCTGATCGTGGCGGGAACCGGCAGCGACCTGGAGCTTCATCGCACGCGAATCGCCTCCAGTCCCTGGATCGAATTGATCGACCGCTATATTTCCGCCGCGGAAGTGCCGGACCTGTTCCGCCGCGCAATGGCAGTAGTCCTGCCCTATACCGACGCGACGCAAAGCGGCGTGGGCGCGATGGCATTGGCCTGCTCGCGGCCCGTCATAGCGACCGACGTGGGCGACGTGCCCGACGTCGTGATCGACGGCCGGACCGGATTGATCGTGCCGCCGCGGGACGAGAATGCGCTCGCGGATGCCATGCAAAAGCTCCTTGCCGATGGCTCATTGCGCGATTCGCTGGCGACGGGTGCCTCCCGATTTGCGGCGGAGAAATTGTGCTGGTCGCACCTCGCCGAACTGACGGTTGGCTCCTATCGTCGCGCGATCAATCCGCATCTGGCCAGGCAGAAGGATGGCAACGGTTCCGCTGCGGCCGGGGACCAGCCCGCGAATTCCGTCAAGCTGGGCATCCTGCTGGACGGGAAGATTCAGGAAGGCTGGGTGCTCGACGCCGTGCGGCAGGCTTTGTCGGTGCCGGGCGTCAGCCTGGCGGCTGTCGCTCTCGCCGGCGGAATCGTCCGCAAGTCGTTTGCCTCGCGCCTCCACGGCTTTCTGGATCGCCTCGACAGGCGCATGCGATGCCGGGGGGAACGGTTGTTCATCCCCACCCACATACCCGCTGAGTTCGACACGCGGCCGCTGAATGTCGAGGTCGCCCGCCACAGTGACGGCTGGGGCCTGGATGAGGCCGGATCCGCCGCCCTGCGACGTTGCGGGGTCGATGCATGGTTGTGCTTTGCCGGCCATCCGCCGCGCCGGCCGATGACCCCCGTTTCCCGCCTGGGCGTGTGGGGCATTGAAATCGGGCAGGACGTGTCGGCAACGAGCATCTGGAGCGGAGCCATGGAACTGGGGGCCGAGAGCCCGGTCACCATGGTGAATGTGGTTGATTACGCGGAGCCGCGGAACGGACTGCTGTCCCGGACTTACGGCGCGACCATCACCAACTCGGTCCGGCGCAATCGCCTGCTTTCGCTGCGCAAGGGAGTCAGTTTCTACAGGCGGATACTGGAACGCCTGACCCGCAATGAGGAGGTCGCGCGTTCCGCGAAACCCGGGATGCCGACGCCCGCCCGCTATCCGGCGCTGCGCGAACCGACGGTATCGGCCGTCGGCCGCGTGTTCTGGCGCCTGGCGTCGAATGTTGCGGTCACGCGCCTGCGATCGCTGAACTGGCGGGATCAATGGCAGATCGGCTACTACTTTACCGACGAGGACGAAGTGGGCTGCCGGTTTGAACGATTGCGCTACCTGGTTCCTCCCAAGGACCGCTTCTGGGCGGATCCGTTCGCCGTCGAGCATGAAGGCAGGTCCTTCATCTTTTTCGAGGAATTGACCTTCCGGACGCAGAAGGGGCGCATCATGGCGATCGAGGTATTCGAGAACGGCGAACCCGGCGAGCCGCAAGTCGCCCTGGAACGCCCGTACCACCTGTCATACCCTTTCGTCTTCCCCTGGGAGGGTTCGCTGTACATGATGCCGGAGACGGCGGCGAACGGCACCCTCGAGGTGTACCGTTGCGAGGGCTTTCCGCTGCAATGGCGCCTGCACCGGATTCTTCTCCAGGACATCAGCGCGTACGACGCCACGCTATGGAAGGATGACGAACGGTGGTGGATGTTCGTCAACGTCGCGGAGCCCGAAGCGGACAGCAGCGACGAACTTCACCTTTACTGGAGCGCGAGTCCGCTCGGTCCCTGGACGGCGCATCGCGCCAATCCGGTTGTCTCCGATGTGCGGCGCGCGCGGCCCGCCGGACCGTTGTTTTCGCGCGACGGGATGCTTTATCGGCCGAGCCAGGACTGCTCCCGCGCATACGGACATTGCGTCCTGATCAACCGGGTGGATATCCTGAACGAAGACGAGTACCGGGAGACGACGGTCGATCGGCTATCCCCGGGCTGGCGCAAGGACATCCTGCACGTTCATACGCTTGGCGGCAGTCAGCGGCTGCGGGTCGTCGACTACCTGGTAAGCCGGCAGCAACGCTTCTGAGAGGTGTCGCAGGTCAAGCAGCGCGCTATGGTCCGGTCACGTCGCGGCGGATCACCTCGCCGTGGATCACCGAACTCGCTTCCCGGTACGGGACATGGTAGTTGGCGAGTTTGAGGTAGCAACCCTGACCCGCATACAGCGTCGGTCCCTTGTGGGCGAGCTTCTTCACCCCGTTCACCCATGCGTCGAAGTAACCGTCGGGACCCGACGACCAGCGCACGTGGTAGACGAATTCGTACCAGGCGTTCTTCACGACCGGACCGATCGGCGCCGCGAATGCGCCGTCCTCGGACTTCTTCCCTCCATAGCCCCGGAAGCGAAGAATGGGAGGGTACGGGTTCAGCAGCGGTCTGTTGGGGTCGGGGGAAAGGGTCACAACTTCCACATGGAAATTGGCCTGCCCGGGACCGGGCGCGCTGTTGTGGAAATCGAAGACGACATTCCAGCTGGATGAATACTTCTCGCTCGCCGACGGGAATACGTAATCGTCGGGAAACAGGACCGAGTGTTCCCACCACTGCTCCCGGCCTTCGTAGCAGCCGGTGTCGGCTTGACTCAGATACATGTCGGCGCGCTCCATGTCACCGCTCGAGGCAACATTGTCATCGCCCGGTTCGGTACGCAGGCGCAGCCCCGCGCGTCCGTCGCGGGCCACCCTCTCGATCGACGCACGGCTCTGCGCTTTCGCCTGCAAGCGCAATCCGCAGTCGGCCGGCGAGGAGGAAAAGGTGCAATGAAGTTTAACCGCGGTCTTGATCTTCCTTACGTCGCGCGCCCCGCCGCCCGGCGATACCTTCGAATATTTCATTGCGCCCTGGGCGTCGCGCCAGACGTACATGTCGGCGTATGCGCTGACCGGAGCAAGGAAGACGAGTGCCGGATATACCATCCGCAACATGACACCCTTCCAGCCGCCGCCCGGCCAGCATGACACCGGTCGCGCCGGTCGCGGCGATGTGAACCCGGCCGCGTTTCCAGCAGCCCTTGCGGCACGTGACGGGGCGACGCTTCTCATTGGCTGCATGGTGCAGGCTTCCTTGATTCCGTGCCGCGCGGGAGAAGCCTTTTCAGCAGCGTTTTCCCGCGACGGATCCCGCGGTGGATCCAGTAGTCCGCGGCAGACCGAAAGACGATGATGCGATCATTGGAGCGCGTGAGGTTCGAAAACCGGTATTTGAAGGCTTCGGATCCCACCGTGAAGTCGAACTCCTCCAGCCCCTTCCCGATTGCGTCTTCCAGCAGGAATTTGAGCAGCACTTCCCCGGGAGATCTGGCAGCGAACCGGATGTCGAAGGCGGGCTTGTACCAGATGAAGCGGCGCCGATATTCGAATCCGAAATGAAAAGCCAGCGGCGCGCCGTCGAACAGGACCACGTCAAACCTGAGCCAGCCGTGGCGGAAGGCCTCACTGGCCAGTTGCCGGTAGAAGGCCCGTTGGGCCGGATCGAAAAACTGGCTCGGCGAGCCCGTGTTTGCCCGGCGCGCCTTGTGTTGGTCGAAAAAAACATCCAGGTAGGCGAGGATTTCATGCTCGCTCGCGCACTTGTGAAAGCGAAGGTGCCCCGATTTCTCGAAAAACCGGGTATGCCTCTTCAAGCTGGACTTGTTTGCCGCCTTCCGGTCTTCCTGACTGTCTCCCAGGATCCGCACCGGGGCCTCCGCCTGGAATTCCACCAGGATTCTGCCGGCGCGGCGCTCGAAATACGCGAGGATGCCGGCCTTGTGCGGAGAATGGCTCGGGAAATGGGACAGGTCGAGCCGCTGAAATTCCTTTGCCCCGGCGTCAATCCCTTCCAGGAGGGCGGGTAGCGCCGCCGGAACAGCCGGATCCGTTATGAAGTCGCAGTAATCGGAGGCGTGGTTGGTGCTGCCGATGAAGTGTATCCGGCCGCGCACCTGCCCCCATGCCCCCTGGTCCCGGGTAATCATCATCGGCGCGATGCCGATCAGCTCGGAGCCCCGGTACGCGAGGACGACGAACAGTTCATGGGAGCCGCCAAATGCCCTCCACCAGCAGGCATGCCACGGAAATGTCTGGAATACGCTGTGGTTCAGGGAGCGCTCCAGCAGCGATCCCCAGGCCGCCTCGAGATCGGGAAGGTCTGTCCAGCTTTGCAGGCGAACCGTGCGGACCCCGGCTGGGTCATACATCAGCGGCGACGCCTGCCTTTCCCTTACCGCCTCGATGCCCCTTGGCGCATTGATGACGCGCTCAGCGCGACAAGAGTCTCGGGGGTCAATCAGGGTTTGCGTCGAGAATTTCATCCTGGGCCGATTTTCACCCGCCCCGCAGCCGAAGCCGGGACACGCGTCGTTCGCCGAAAGTTGAGGTCTTGCCAGAGTACAGATGCAGTTTTCGCTCCGGGGTGGGCCCTGATGGTCCGAACGGCTTACGCGGAGCCAGGTCAGACCGAAGCGGCGTGCAGGCTGGGCCGGGTAGATTGGACCTTGCGCTGATCCTGCAGCCGGGCGGATCCGGCGCCAGTGAAACGATTCAACCCCGGGTTGCGGATTTCCGGTACCGCCGCCCTATGATGAGCATGGTCCATGAATGCCAACCGCAGCCCCGATCAGGACATGAAGTTCCGCGCGAAGCGCTCCGCATGAAGGCCTCGTTGATGCAGCATGGCGTGACGGCGCAAGCAGCCGCGCGCCCGGATGCAACGGCGCTGGTATTCAAAGGCGTCCGCATGAGCTACGCAGACCTGGAGGAGACGTCTAACAGGCTCGGGCACCTGCTCAGAGCCGCGGGCTGCCGGCGCGGCGACCGGGTGGGCCTGCTGATGCCGAAGATGCCCGCCGCGATCGTGGCCATGCTTGGCGTGCTCAAAGCCGATGCGATCTACGTGCCCATGGATCCGGCCAGTCCCGCGGAGCGGCAGGCGCGGATACTGGAGATCAGCGACTGCCGCTGCATTCTGGCCGCAGGCGCCATTGGACCGGGCCTGCGCGGCGCCCTGGCGGCGGCAGCGCTTCAGCAGCAACCCATCATTGGCTGGCTCGATCAGGACGCACCGACGGAACTCGAGCCCGCACCGGCATTTTCCTTGCGCGATCTCGCCGCCTTTCCGGCCACCAGTCCGGCATCCGCAAACAGCGGCGGCGACGTGGCCCACCTCCTGTTCACCTCGGGATCCACCGGATTGCCCAAAGGCGTAATGATCAGCCACGGCGCCGTCGTGCATCTCATCGACTGGGCGCGCGCCTACTTCGGCATCACCCACGCTGACCGCGTTTCGCAGCATCCGCCATTGCGATTCGACGTGTCCACGTTCGATATCTTCGGAACGCTTTGCTCCGGCGCAGAGTTGCACCTCGTGCCCGCGGAGATGAACCTGCTGCCGCACAAGCTTGCGCAGTTCATTCGCGACGCCCGGCTCACGCAGTGGTTTTCGGTGCCGTCGGTCCTCAACCTGATGGCAAATTTCGATGTCGTGCGCCAGGACGACTTTCCCGCGCTGCGCAACGTTCTGTTCGCGGGAGAAGCGATTCCCACCCCCACCGTGATCCATTGGATGAGCCGGCTCCCCCATGTGCGATTTACCAATCTTTACGGCCCCACCGAGACGACGATCGTGAGCAGCTACTACACGCTGCCGGGATGCCCGGCCGACGAACGTGAGTCGATTCCCATAGGAACCGCGTGCGCGGGTGAGGAATTGCTGGTCATGAACGAGCAATTGCAGCCCGTCGCGCCCGGCGAGATCGGCGAACTCTACATTCGCGGCGTTGGGCTGAGCCCTGGCTACTGGCGCGATCCCGAAAGGACGCAGCGCGCGTTCCTCCCTTATCCCAATGGAAGCGGCGCAGGGGATCGCATCTACAGGACGGGGGACCTGGCGCGCCGCGGACCGGATGGGCTGCTGCACTTCGTCGGTCGCGCCGACACCCAGATCAAGAGCCGCGGCTACCGGATCGAGCTGGGCGAGATCGAAGCGGCACTGCATTCCATCCCCGAACTGCAGGAAAGCGCGGTCGTGGCCATCAAATCAGAAGGCTTCGAAGGCTGGCTGATCTGCTGCGCCTATGTACCGGCTCCTGGCAAGGCGCTTACCGCCGTCAACCTGCGCAAGGCGCTCGGCCGGCTGGTGCCCGGTTACATGATGCCGGCGCGCTGGCAGCGCATGGATGCCCTGCCCAAGAACGATAACGGCAAGATCGACCGTCCTCTTCTGAAGAACCAGTTCCTTGGCGGGGAAACCAGCCCGGAGGAGCCATTGATCAACAACACGGCGCCGCGCGCCCAGCAAGGCGTGCGCAACACGGCGCCAGACCGTCGCGGCGCCATGACGGCATCGAAGGAGAACACCAAGTGACGAACAGCGACGCTATCATCGGGCGGCTTGACGCCTTGTTCACGGAGAAATTCCACATCGAAATCCCGTCTCCGGATACCGACCTTCTCGAGTCCGGTATTCTGGATTCCTTCCAGTTCGTGGAATTGCTCCTCTGCCTCGAGCAGAACTTCAGCCTCCGCATCAAGATCGATGACATCGACCTGGAAGATCTGCGAACGCTTGCGCGCATCGCCCGGCTGGTGGATGCGAATGACGAAGCGACGCCAACAGCGGATCTTCGACAGTTATCCGGCGCCGTCGATTGAAGCGACGCACGTCGCCGGTGGCAGAGCGCCGGCCTTGGCCAGGCCGGCGGCAGAGATGCTGAAGCAACCTTCCCGCACAGGAACTCGACCCGATGCGCGCCGACCCTCCCGAGCAGCTGGTACGCCGGAATAGCACGGGCGCCGCCATGGCGAACATTCGCGTTTTCGCCGAGGACGATGTCTCCGCCGCTGCGGCGCTGTTCGCGCGCGTTTACCCGGAGTACCGCTGGCGCTCCCAGGACGCCTGCGAAACCTATTTCCACGAGATGCTGTTCGACAATCCGTGGCGCGATCCGGAAATCCCCTCCTGGGTTGCCGAGGAGAACGGCCGCATCGCCGGCTTCTACGCGGTGATGCCGAGGCGGATGCTGCTGCGCGGGCGTCCGGTTCGCGTGGCGGTGGGCTGCCAGTTCATGATGGATCCCGACAGTCGCAACAGCCTCGCGGCGCTGCAGCTGACCAAAGCCTGTCTTTCGGGACCCCAGGACCTTACGCTGGCCGACGGAGCGAGCGCACAGGCCAAGCGCATGTGGATCGCGATCGGCGGAACCGCGCCGCTTCTCTGCAGCCTCCACTGGACGAGATTGCTGCGCCCGGCGCGGCATGCGCTTTCTCTGCTCGAAGAACGCGGAGCGGTGCCTCGGCCCTTGGCGCTAGCTGGCCGCCCGCCCTGCGCGATGGCTGACGCGCTTTTCGCCCGTTTGTCCCCGAACCGGTTTCTGCGGGAAGGCGCTGGCCTGCCGGACGAAGCGCTGGACCCGGCGACGATGATGTCCCA
>DASVNF010000006.1:0-36974 GCA_036384015.1 Burkholderiales bacterium | reverse complement strand
CCCTGAGTATGTAATTCGAGATGTCGTGGACCCGACTGTCGCCGAGCTGGGAGTCCCTTAACCGCGATACCGCGTCGTACTCGTACAAGCCCTGCTGGGCCTTGGATGTCGACTTGACGTGCCACTGGAACAGCGGGCGTTGCAGCGCCGTGGCGACCTCCACCGCGAGCATGGTCTTGCCCGTGCCCGGCTCGCCCTTGATCAGCAGCGGACGCTCCAGCGTGACGGCCGCGTTCACCGCCATCATCAGGTCTTCCGTGGCGACGTAGTTCTCCGTTCCCGTGAATTTCATGCTTGATCCGCCTGTTTTCTTGCCATCCCGGCGGATTATAGCCATGCCCAGGGCGGATGAACGCCGGGGAATATGCCGCTACGCGGCTATAATTGCCCTTCCCCGACAAATTCCAATAATCCCGGGAGGATGCATGCCGAATTTCAATGCCAACCTTTCCATGATGTTCAATGAGGTCCCCTTCCTGGAACGCTTCGGCGCAGCCGCCAAAGCCGGGTTTCGCGGGGTCGAATTCCTGTTTCCCTACGATTTTCCCGCGGCGCAGATCAAGGAACAGCTGGACAAACACAAGTTGCAGATGGTGCTGTTCAACATGCCTCCGGGCGACTTTGCCGCGGGAGACCGCGGCATGGCCTGCGATCCGGCGAAAACCGCCCAGTTTCAGGACAACGTCGGCAAGACGCTGGAATACGCCGAAGCGCTTGACGCCACCCGGATTCACTGCATGGCGGGACTGAAACCGCGCGGCATCGGCGAAGACAAGATGCGCGAAACCTACATCGCCAACCTGCAGTTCGCGGGGAAGGAACTGGCGAAGCACAACATCCAGCTTCTGATCGAGGCGATCAACACGCGCGACATCCCTGGCTTCTATCTCAACTATTCGCGCCAGGCCTTTGACATCATGCACTACGCGAATGTGCCGAACCTGTATTTTCAGTACGACATCTATCACATGCAGATCATGGAAGGGGACATCGCGCCGACGGTCGAGAAGAATCTGGCGAAAATCGCGCACATGCAGCTGGCCGACACGCCGGGTCGCCATGAACCCGGCACCGGCGAGATCAACTACCCGTTCCTGTTCCAGTTCTTCGACAGGATCGGCTACAAGGGCTGGATCGGCTGCGAATACCGCCCCGCCGGCAAGACCGAGGACGGCCTCGGCTGGCTGAAACCTTATCTTTAACCCTTAACCGCAAAGGCGCAAAGGAAACGCGAAGGAGTTCAGATGCGACACAAGGGATGCACAGGAGGAGCCTTGCGTCCTCAGTGCCGGCAATTACCCTGCTTTTTGCGACCCGTTTGCGCCTTCGCGCCTTTGCGGTTGGGAACTCACTGGAGAAAAAAATGAACGTCGGATTCATCGGCCTGGGCATCATGGGCAAGCCCATGGTTGCCAATCTCATCAAGGGCGGCCATACCCTGTTCCTGAGCAGCCGGAGCGGCGTACCCCGGGAGCTCACCGCCGCCGGCGGCAAGGCCTGCGCATCGGCGAAGGAAGTTGCGCAGAAGTCAGAGATCGTCATCACCATGGTTCCGGACACGCCGGACGTGGAGAAGGTCTTGTTCGGCAAGGATGGCGTTGCCGAAGGCTTGTCGGCCGGCAAGATCGTGGTCGACATGAGTTCGATCTCGCCGATCGAAACCAGGGCGTTCGGCGAACGCATCAAAAAGACCGGCGCCGACTATGTCGATGCGCCGGTGTCGGGCGGCGAAGTCGGTGCGAAGAACGCGGCGCTCACCATCATGGCGGGGGGCAGCGAAGCGGCTTTCGCCAGGGTCAAACCGCTGTTCGAACTCATGGGCAAGAACATCACTCTGGTGGGCGACTTGGGCGCCGGCCAGACCTGCAAGGTCTGCAACCAGATCATCGTTGCGCTCAACATCGAAGCCGTCGGGGAGGCGCTGCTGCTGGCTTCCAAGGCCGGCGTCGATCCGGCCAAGGTGCGGCAGGCGCTGATGGGCGGGTTCGCCGCGTCGCGCGTGCTGGAAGTGCATGGCGAGCGCATGGTCAAGCGCACGTTCGATCCGGGCTTTCGCATCGAACTGCACCAGAAAGACCTGAATCTGGCGCTCTCGTCGGCCCGCGCCCTGAAGATGAGCCTGCCGAATACCGCCACCACCCAGGAGCTGTTCAGCGCCTGCCAGGCGCAGGGCGGGGGCAAGTGGGATCATTCGGCGATGGTCAAGGCCCTCGAAGCTCTGGCCAATCACGCTGTCGCCAAATAGTCCGGATCCTTTGCCACCTGGAACACAGAGGGCACGGAGAATTGCAAAGTGCACAATCCATTAAAGTGATTTTCATGAATTTGCCCGGGGTTGACCTTTTTGTCGCTGCGAACGGAACCGGTAATTTCGCGCGCCACGACCCATCTCCCTTCCGAGTTCTCCTCTGTGCCCTCTGTGTCCACTGTGGCTAAAAAAAGGGTTCTTTCATGAATCAGGATCCGCGCGCCCTGCTGAAGGCGATGTTCGATGCGGCGATCGCCGCCGCATTGCCGGAAAAATCGCTGCCTGCCAGCCTTCCCGCGCCGCCGAAAGGACGCACCATCGTCGTCGGGTGCGGCAAGGCTGCTGCGAGCATGGCGAGGGCGGTTGAGGACCACTGGAGCGGCCAACTGTCCGGGCTGGTCGTCACCCGCTACGGGCACAAAGTGGCAACGAAAAGAATCGAAGTCGTGGAGGCTGCACACCCGGTTCCCGATGCCGCGGGCCGCGCCGCCGCGGACCGCATCCTGAAAATGGTCCGGGGACTGACGGGCGACGACCTGGTATTGTTCCTGGTTTCAGGCGGCGGCTCAGCGTTGCTCGCCCTTCCCGCACCGGGCCTCACGCTCGAGGACAAACAGGCGATCAACAAGGCCCTGCTCAGGAGCGGCGCCAACATCACCGAGATGAATTGCGTACGCAAGCACCTGTCCGCCGTCAAGGGCGGACGGTTGGGCGCCGCCTGTGCGCCGGCGCAACTTGTGACGCTGGCGATTTCCGACATTCCCGGCGACGATCCCGCGGTCATCGCGTCCGGACCGACGGTGGCGGATTCGACGACCTTTGCCGACGCCGTCGCGATCCTGCAGAAATACGGGATTACGGAGCCCGCCGCTGTCGTTGCCCATTTGCGCGCCGCCAGGGAAGAAACACCCAAGCCCGGCGATCCGCGGCTTGCGAATGCACGACTGAAGATGATCGCCACGCCGCAGATGTCGCTGGAGGCGGCCGCCGAAGTGGCGCGCCAGGCGGGCGTCAATCCCGTGATCCTCGGCGACGCTATCGAAGGCGAGTCGCGCGAAGTCGCCATGGTCCATGCCGGCATTGCCCGCCAGGTCCGCCGTCATGGCCAGCCTGCGAAGACGCCCTGTGTCCTGCTTTCTGGCGGCGAAACGACGGTGACCGTGCGCGGCAGGGGTCGTGGCGGCCGCAATGCGGAATTCCTGCTGGCGCTGGCGGTAGCCCTCACTGGCGAACCGGGTATTTTCGCGCTGGCCGGGGACACCGACGGCGTGGACGGTACGGAGGACAACGCGGGAGCGGTCCTCACCCCGGATTCCCTTTCACGCGCGGCGGGCCGCAATCTGGACGCGAAGCGGATGCTCGCCGATAATGACGGCTACAGTTTCTTCTCCGGTCTTGGCGACCTGGTCATCACCGGGCCGACCCTGACCAACGTCAACGACTTCCGCGCGATCGTCATCGCATAGCATGGGCGCTCCTGCCTTACTTCCATCCGAAACTTTCGAGCCGCAGATCGCCAAGGCGGACCTGATTGCCCGGCTCTCCGCCGTGCTTCCGTCGGAGTCGCTGCTGCACGAGCGCGAGGACCTGAAGCCGTTCGAATGCGATGGCATGACGGCATACCAGCGGGTGCCGCTGCTGGTGGCGCTGCCGGCGGACGAGGATCAGGTACGAGCGGTCCTGAAGATCTGCCACGAAGCCCGCGTTCCGGTCGTGTTCCGTGGCGCCGGGACCGGATTGTCCGGCGGTGCCCTGCCCTACGAACACGGCCTGTTGCTGGTCATGGCGAAAATGAAGCGCATCTTAGAGATCGATCCGCTTGCCCGGATGGCGCGGGTCCAGCCCGGCGTGCGGAACGCGGCGATTTCCGAAGCAACCGCGCCGCACGGCCTCTATTACGCGCCGGATCCCTCCAGCCAGATCGCCTGTTCCATCGGCGGCAATGTCGCTGAAAACTCTGGCGGCGTGCACTGCCTGAAATACGGACTCACCGTGCACAACATCCTCAGGCTGCGCATCGTCACCATCCAGGGCGAAGTCCTCGAAATCGGCGGCGAAGGCCTCGATTCCCCGGGTTACGATTTGCTTGCGCTGATGACCGGGTCCGAAGGCCTGCTCGGCGTAGTCACGGAAATCACCGTCAAGCTGCTGCCTAAACCGCAAAAGGCCCAGGTCGTGCTGGCGGCCTTCGATGACGTTCTCAAGGCTGCGCAGGCGGTTGCCGATGTGATCGGCGCCGGCATCGTCCCCGCCGGCCTGGAAATGATGGACAAGAAGGCCACGGCGGCGGTCGAGCAGTTCGTGCATGCGGGTTATCCGCTCGACGCCGAGGCCATCCTGCTGTGCGAATCGGACGGCACCAACGAGGAAGTTGCCGCGGAAATCGGACGCATGACCGAAGTCATGCGCAAGGCGGGCGCGACCGAGGTTCGCACCTCCAGGAACGAAACCGAGCGCCTGAAGTTCTGGGCGGGCCGCAAGGCGGCCTTCCCTGCGGTCGGCCGCATCCTGCCGGACTACTATTGCATGGATGGCACCATACCCAAGAAGCAGCTTCCTTACGTGCTGAAGCGCATCGCGGAACTGTCCGGGAAATTCAACCTCCAGTGCGCCAACGTGTTCCATGCCGGCGACGGCAACCTGCATCCGCTGATCATGTTCGACGCCGCCGACGATGACCAGAACCACCGCGCCGAAGCCTATGGTGCCGCCATCCTCGAGCTGTGCGTGGAAGTCGGCGGCACCATTACCGGCGAGCACGGTGTCGGCATCGAGAAAATCAACCAGATGTGCGTCCAGTTCCGCACCGGCGAGTTGCAGGCCTTCCACGCGGTCAAGAAGGTCTTCGACGAGCACGGCCTGCTCAATCCCGGCAAGGCCGTTCCCACGCTGCAACGCTGTGCCGAACACGGGGCCATGCGCGTGCATCGCGGACAGGAGAAGTTTCCGGATCTTCCGCGTTTTTAGAACCCTTTTGCCACAGAGGAGACAGAGGACACAGAGCAACCCAAAAGCAGAACCCTCGCGCAAAGACAGGGAATAATTCGCCCGCAAACGTAAGACCGCAGGATAGTTGCGCTGACCCGGTTTTCATTTCCGATCTTTGTTTCTCTGTGTTCTCTGTGCCCTCTGTGGCAAAAGCCTTTTTATGCAGGAAATTATCCAACAGTTTTCCGAGACCATCCGCAAGGCGGCGGCGGAGCGCACGCAGTTGCGCCTGCGCGGCGGCGGCAGCAAGGATTTCTACGGACTGGCGCTGATCGGGGACGTGCTGGACACCCGTGCGTATTCCGGCATCGTCGACTATGAATCCACGGAAATGGTCGTCACAGCCCGTGCCGGCACCCCCGTGCGCGACGTGGAATCCACGCTCGCGCAAAAAGGCCAGATGCTGGCCTTCGAACCCCCGTATTTCTCGGCGAATGCAACGCTGGGCGGTTGCATCGCAGCGGGCTTCTCCGGACCGCGGCGCGCCTACGCCGGCTCGGCCCGGGATTTCGTGCTTGGGGTCAGGATGCTGAACGGCGTGGGAGAAGACTTGCGCTTCGGCGGCCAGGTCATGAAGAATGTCGCCGGCTACGACGTCTCGCGACTGCTGGCGGGCTCGTTCGGCACGCTGGGATTGATTGCGGAAGTCTCGCTGAAGGTGCTGCCCGTGCCCGAGGAAGAGCGCACGCTGCGCTTCGAGATGGATGCAGCCCGGGCGGTCGATTCGATCAACCGCTGGGCGGCGCAACCGCTGCCCCTGTCCGCCTCCTGTCATGTGGATGGGGCACTGTACGTGCGCCTTTCCGGAGCCTCCCCGGCTGTCGCATCCGCCGTCGGGAGGCTTGGCGGGGAGAACGTGGCTGAAGGTACCGCTTACTGGAAATCGATCCGCGACCACACCCATCCCTTCTTTGCCAACGCGCCGGCGCTGTGGCGCTTCTCAATCAAGTCCACCAGCGTCCCGCTGAACCTGGGTCCGCAACTGTTCGAATGGAATGGCAGCCTGCGCTGGGTCGCCGCTCCGCTCGAGGCGGCGCAGGCGCACGCAGCGGCGGAAAAGGCGGTCGGCCATGCGACGCTGTTCCGCGGCAGCGACAAGCGTCACGGCATCCAGAAGCTCTCCCCCGGCATGCTGGCCGTGCACAAGAAACTGAAACGCGCCTTCGATCCGCAGGGCATCCTCGGCCCGGGCCGCATCCATGCTGACTTCTAATGCACGCCCTTAACCGAAGGCGCGAAGGCGCCGTTAGATGAAAACCAACCTCGCCGAATTCATCAAGTCCACCCCGGAAGGCAAGGAGGCGGACAAGATATTGCGGACTTGCGTGCACTGCGGCTTCTGCACGGCCACCTGCCCGACATATCAACTGCTCGGAGACGAACTGGACAGCCCGCGCGGCCGCATCTACCTCATCAAGGAAGTGCTCGAAGGCAACCTGGTCACGGCGAAGACGCAACTGCACCTGGACCGCTGCCTGACCTGCCGCGCCTGCGAAACCACCTGTCCTTCAGGGGTGGAGTACGGCAAGCTCGTGGACATCGGCCGCAACATTGTCGAGCAGTACGTGCCGCGTTCGCCGGTTGCGGCCCTCGAGCGTGCGGCCCTGCGCGGCGTGCTGCCGCGCCCGGCTATTTTCAAGCCGCTGTTCAAGGTCGGCCAGTTATTGCGGCCGCTGCTGCCGGCCGCCCTCAGGAAAAAAATTCCGAAAGCCGACAACCAGTCCGTCGAATGGCCGGCCGCACACCACCCCAGGAAGATGCTGGTCCTGGATGGCTGCGTTCAGCCGACACTGGCCCCCGGTATCAATCCCGCGACGGCCCGCGTACTCGACCGGCTCGGCATTTCCCTGATCCGGGAGGAACTGGCCGGCTGTTGCGGAGCCGTCACGTTCCATTTGAATAGGCAGGAGGACGGCCGCGACTACATGCGCAGGAACATTGACGCCTGGTGGCCGCATGTCGAAGCGGGCGCGGAAGCTGTCGTCATCACCGCCAGCGGCTGCGGCACGCTGGTCAAGGAATACGGCCATCACCTTGCACAGGACCCTCAGTACGCTGAGAAAGCCGCGAAGATTTCAGAACTCAGCCGGGACATCAGCGAAGTCATCGTCGCGGAAAAAGAAAAGCTTGAGGGGCTTTTGAGTCCCTTACTTTCCCCTTTACCCTCTCCCCTTTCCTCTGCGAGCGTGGTGAAGCCACGCGTAGCCTTTCACTCTCCCTGCTCCCTCCAGCACGGCCTCCAGATTCGCGGCACGGTCGAATCCATTCTGGTGGCCGCGGGATTCGAGCTGACCCCCGTGCCGGATTCCCACCTTTGCTGCGGGTCCGCGGGCACCTACTCGATCCTGCAACCGGAACTGTCACGGCGCCTCCTGGCGAACAAGGTGGAGGCGCTCGAGTCCGGCGCTCCTGCGATCGTAGCCACGGCAAACATCGGCTGCCTCACCCATATTCAGGGCGGGACGGCCCTGCAGGTGACACACTGGATCAACCTTCTCGACGAAAGGCTTTCATGTCCAAGACCGCTATGATCACGGGCGCGACATCCGGATTCGGCGAAGCATCGGTGCGCCGTTTTGCAAAAGCCGGCTGGCGCGTCATCGCCACCGGACGTCGCGCCGATCGGCTGAAGAAACTGGCTGACGAGTTCGGCGCGGACAAGGTTTTCGTCTGCGCATTCGACATGAGGAAACCGGCAGCCATCGAAGCCGCGCTTGCCGGATTGCCCGCCGCTTTTCGCGACATCGACCTGCTGATCAACAATGCCGGCCTGGCTTTGGGCACGGCACCCGCGCAGAAGGCGGACCTGGATCAGTGGAACCAGATGATCGAGACCAACATAACGGGCCTGGCGACGATCACGCACAAGCTGCTGGGCACGCTGATCGCACGCAAGGGGGCGATCATCAACATCAGCTCGGTGGCTGCAAGCTATCCCTATCCCGGCGGCAATGTATACGGGGGAACCAAGGCCTTCGTTACCCAGTTCTCGCTCGGGCTGCGCTCGGACCTGCATGGGACGGGCGTCCGGGTGACCTCAGTCGAACCGGGCATGGCGGAAACCGAATTCACGCTGGTGCGCACCAGCGGCAACCAGGAAGCCTCGGACAAGCTCTACAAGGGAGCGGACCCGATGACGGCCGAAAACATTGCGGACACGCTGTTCTGGATCGCGACTCTGCCGGCCCACATGAACATCAACCGGATCGAGTTGATGCCCGTGAACCAGTCGTTCTCGCCGTTCCAAGTACATCGCGGAACAACCTGATGGCAACGATTCACCAACAAAAAACGAGGTGGAATTCATGAACCTTCGACGCAGACAATTCGTTCAGCGCTTTACGATTCTCGCCGCGACCAGTGCGCTTGCCGGTGGCGGACTCATCACAGCCAGCCGTGGACTGGCTGCCACGCCAGGCGGCGTCAAGGCGTTGGTTTTCGATGTGTTTGGCACGCTGGTCGACTGGCGAAGCTCCGTAGCCCGTGAGTCCAAAGCGCTGCTCGAACCGCTGGGCCATCAGCTTGACTGGCTTGCGTTTGCCGATGCCTGGCGCGCGGAGTATCAACCGGGCATGGAAGAAGTACGGTCGGGCCGCATTCCGTTTTCGCGGCTGGACATCATCCACCGCCGCATGCTCGATCGCATCCGGCCGAAGTTCGGACTGGAAAACGTGGAAGAACCGGTGCTGCACGATTTGAACCTGGCATGGCATCGCCTCGATGCCTGGCCGGGCGTGAGCGCGGCGCTGAAGCGGCTGCGCAGCCGCTACCTGCTCGGCCCCTGTTCGAACGGCAACATCGCAATCATGGTCGACCTGGCCCGTCGCAACGAATTTCACTGGGATGCGATTCTCGGCGCCGAGATTGCCGGTGACTACAAGCCGAAGCTGCGCGTCTATCAGGTGGCCGCCGAAGCGCTCGGCATCGAACACCATGAATGCATGATGGTCGCGGCCCACAGCAACGACCTCAAGTTTGCCGCCGAGGCCGGGCTGCGCACCGGGTTCGTATCGTCGCCCGACGAGTTCGGACCTGGCACGGGCGAGCGCGACGCGACTGTGCCGGTGGATGTTGCGGCCCGAAATTTCACCGAGTTCGCGGACAAGATGCTGGCCTGACCCGCTTCATCAGCCGATCGAATCGAAACGGCCGCCAGTAATGGCGGCCGTTTCGTCTGGAATCCGGGTGGTACGGGGCGATCGGCGAGTGCACTACCCGCGTCCATGCTTTTGAATACGGCGAAAAGCATGTGCGTTTTTAGCCTGCGCCGGAGAGGGGAAGTTGTCAATGACAACGGCCTATATTGCCCGATGGCTGCGACAGGAAAGCTTATCCAGCCTCCGATTGTCCGCTTGCGATCAGTTCCGAACGCCAAGTATGTTCGAGAGCGATGCCAGCGCGGTCGATTGGATAAAGAACCAGTCGGGTCTCTTTTGAGCGCCGACAGGTTCAACGCGCTTTCCAAGTGATTATCGGTCTATCGCTTTAGCGCCTCGAATGACTGCGTCTGGATCTTTCGGATCCGGCCCGTTTCCTGCGGGAGGAGAGTTGATCGGTCCGCGGATTCTGCGCGAGCAGGACGGCCAGTTCGCCAGCGGCAACGGGCTTGCTGAACAGGTAACCCTGGTATTCGTCGCAGTTGAGTTTCTCCAGGTATGCGAGCTGTTCCGCGGACTCCACGCCCTCAGCGATGACCCGCAGTTTCAGGCTGCGTGCCATGGCGATAATCGCGCCGACGATCGCCGCATCATCACCGTCCGCCGTGATGTCGCGCACGAAAGACTGGTCGATCTTGAGCTTGTGGACCGGAAAGCGCTTGAGGTAGCTGAGGCTGGAATAGCCGGTGCCGAAATCGTCGATCGACAGCCGCACGCCGATTTCATCCAGCCTCGCCAGCATGACGGTGACTTCCTCGGCCCGGTGCATGACGGTGGTTTCGGTGATCTCGAGTTCGAGGAAGCGCGCATCGAGCCCCGATTCGCCGAGGATCTGCATCACGCGTTCCAGCAGGTTCTTCTGCCTGAACTGGCGCGGTGACAGGTTTACGGAAACCATGATCGGCGCCAGCCCGGCCTCCTGCCATGCCCGGTTTTGCCGGCATGCGGTCCTCAACACCCACTCGCCGATGGGAACGATCAATCCGCTTTCCTCCGCCAACGGGATGAAACTGTTGGGCGGGACCATGCCCAGTTCGGCGCTTTGCCAGCGGATCAACGCTTCGGCGCCGACGATGCCTCCTGTCCGGATGTCCACCTGTGGCTGATACACCAGGACGAATTCTTCCCGCTCGAGCGCCCGGCGGAGTTTCGTCTCCATGCTCAGCTTTTCCGAGGATCTGGCATGGATGGCGTCGGAATAGAGCTGGTAATTGTTACGGCCCTCCTGCTTCGCGTCGTACATCGCAATATCAGCATGCTTCAGAAGTTCGTCCACGCCTTCCGTGCCGGCCGCGGAAACCGCGATGCCGATGCTCGCGGTCACGTAGATCTCATGCCCGCCGGCATTCATCGGTTGCGAGAATATCTTCAGGATCTTGTCGGCCACCACGGTGACCTGATCCGCGTGGGCCGCGCCCTCGATGATGAACGTAAACTCGTCGCCGGCCAGTCTGGAAATGGTATCGATGTCCCGCAACTGCTCCTTGAGTCGTGCCGCCACCTGGATCAGGACCTCGTCCCCCACTGAGTGCCCGAGATTGTCATTGATGTCCTTGAACCGGTCGAGGTCGAGGAACAGCACGCCGACAAGATGCCCCTCCCGCTTTGCGCGCGCCACGGCCAGTTCGAGGCGGTCGCGAAACAGCGTGCGATTGGGCAGACCGGTGAGCTGGTCGTACTGGGCAAGATAGGACAGCCTTTCCTCCGTGCGCTTCCGGTCGCTGACGTCTCGGAAGTACACCGAGAGTCCATCCTCATAGGGATAGGCGTGCACCTCGAACCAGGTTTCCAGCGGTGGCGGATAGAATTCTTCAAACTCCACCGGTACCTTCTCGGCGACCGCCTTTCGATAGTTGAGCTCGAATATCGAACCCCGCGCCTCCGGAAACTCCTCCCAGATCCCGCGGCCGAGCAATTCGCCTGCGCTCCGGTGGAGGAGATGCTCGGCGGTTGCATTCAGGTAGGTGAACCTCCAGTCCTTGTCCACTGCGAAGAACGCATCGGTAATGCTGGAGAGGATGTTCCGGCCCTGCTCCGCCGCCTTGCGGAACTGCTGCTCCGCCTGCCGCCGCTCGGTTATGTCGTCGGCGACGCCGACCACGCGATAAATCCGACCGTCCTCGTCGCGGATCGGGAAGGCCTTGTCATGGATCCAGCGGATGGAGCCGTCCGGCCGGACGATCCGGTATTCCTCGTCGTACTCCCCGCTGAGCTGCTTCTGCTGCGCCGCCTGCCGAATTCGTTCCCGGTCGTCGGGGTGAATGGATTCCGCCCAGGCCCATGGAGACGCATACAGGCTCTCGCAACTGCGCTGCCAGATTTCCTCGTATGCCGGGCTGATGTAGAGCATCTGTTGCTTCTCGGGATCGGTGACCCAGAACACTTCCCGGATGTTCTCGGCGATCTGCCGGAATCGCTCATGGCTGCTGCGCAACTCCGCCTCGGCCTTGCGCCGCTCGGTAATGTCGCGTGCGATGACGACAATGATGTGCCCGCCGCGGCTGGGCACCGCGCGTCTGATCACTTCGACGGGCAGCAGGGAGCCGTCCTTGCGGCGGTGTTGCAACTCCAGCGTTGCTTCGTCGCGGTCACCCGCGATTACCCGGTCATAAGCCTGGGCCAGCTCCTCACGCGACAACGGCGCGACATCCTGGGGACCCAGCTGCAGCAGCTCCGCCCGGCTGTAGCCCAGCAGCCTGCATGCGGTGTCGTTGACATCGACGTAGCGCATGCTGGCACGGTCGATCAGCAACAGCAGGTCCGGAGACAGGTCCATCGCCGTGCGGAACTGGCGCAGCGCCTCTTCCGCGCGAATGCGCTCGCTGATGTCCCGCACCACCGACTGAACTGCGGGCCTGCCCTCGAAGGTAAAGGGCGCGGCCTTGATTTCGACGTCCACCACGATTCCGTCCAGGCGAAGCACCTTCTGCAACATGCCCGGGATTTGCCGCTTCTCCTCGTAGAGGATGCGCATGCGCTCGCGGACCACGTCCCGATAGTCCGGATGAAGGAAATCGAGCAGCGGCCTGCCGACCAGCTGCTCTGCCGTCGTGGCGCCGAACAGCCGGACACAGGCGCTGTTGGCGAATACGATCTTTCCGTCCTGGTGAATGTGGATGGAATCGGGGGACAGCTCCACCAGCTGGCGGTAGCGGGCCTGCAATTCCGCCATTGCGCTTTCGGCCCGCTTCCGGCCGCTGATATCGCGGGCGATGACCTGGACAGCCGGCTTCCCGTGAAACTGGAACGGCGCGGAGGAAACCTCCACCTCCACGGACGAACCATCCTTGCGCAGGTAAATCTGTTCCATCACCGGCGCCGCCCTGCCCTCCTCCACCTGCATGCGGATGCGCTCGCGGATTATGTCGCGCAAATCGGGATGGACGAAGTCGAAGACACTACGCCCCAGCAACTCCTGCGCATCCGTGGCCCCGAACAGCTTCACGCCGGCAAGATTGGCGTACACATATTTCAGGTCCTGGTGCACGAAAATGGGCTCGGGCGAAAGATCGACCAGCCGCCGGTAGCGGTCCTGGGCTTCGCGCAGCGCATCCTCGATTTTCCTGCGTTCCGTGATGTCCTGCATCGCCCCGATCATGCGCACAGCCCTGCCTTGCAGGTTGCGCAGCACGAATCCGCGATCGTAGACATGGGCGTACGTCCCGTCCCGCCGCAGGAACCGGTATTCGTCGGACCATGCGTGCGCACCGGATTCGATCAGCGCATGGATGCCGTTGACGATCCGGGCACGGTCGTCGAGATGGATGCGGCTGTACCAGGATTCGATGGTGGGGTCGATCTCGCTGGCCGCATAGCCGAACAGCGTCTGGTATGCCTCGTTCCACCAGATTGCGTCGGAGACCAAGTCCCAGTCCCACACCACGTCGTTGGTGGCGCGGGCCACCAGCTGGAAGCGCTCGACGGTGCCGAGCAGTTCCTCTTGCGTGCGGGTGCGCTCGATGGCGATGCCGGCAAGCGACGCGGCGTTCTGGATCAGATCCAGTTCAGCCGCCACCGGCGCACGGGGCTGGCGGAAGTACATGGCGAGCGTGCCGAGCAGCTTTTCGTCATGGGAAATGATCGGGCGCGACCAGCAGGCGCGCAAACCGTGACTCAGGGCCAGCTCGCGATAGCCTTCCCACAGGGGATCGGTGGCAATGTCCTGGACCACGACCAGTTCCTTGCGCCAGGCCGCCGTCCCGCAAGAACCTGCTCTCGGCCCGATGGCCTCGCCATCGATCGCCGCGCTGTATGCCTCGGGAAGACTGGACATCGCCGCGCTCAGCAACCGGGTTCCGGTCTCGTCGACAAGCTGTATCGAGCACAACATGTCGGGTGACTGGCTTTCGACCAGCCGGGCAATGGCTTCCAGCGATTCGCCAAGCGGAGCATCGGACGCGATGAGCTCCAGCAACTTTGTCTGGCCTATCAGCATGTTCGGCCGGCCCATTGTGGCGAATCAATACGGGCACGTGCTGGCGCGCCGCAGCCCGATCGTCCCCGCATTTGCCACGCTGAACCCATGCAATTCACCTCTGCCAGTGAGCAGGACATGCCATGCTAGCACTCGGCATCCCCGGCAGGGTCAGGACCATCGGGCGAGGGGTATGAAAAAAGGCCCAAGCCTGCCGGCCTGGGCCTCGATACCGCGGTGCTTCGGGAAACAGTCAGATTCCAGGCGGCCGCTTATTGCCGCCGGTCGGCAAAGTTCAATGATTGTCCCGGGGCACGCCCTTGTTCTTGTCGATCCGCTGATACTTGACCGCGGGCTTCAGCACCATGCCGTTGGAAAGCTCGTCGACCATGCCGCGCTGGATTTCCTGCCATGGCGTCTGGCTGGGCGGCGTCTTGAAACCGCCGCTCTTCTCAAGAGCCTTCATGCGCCGCGCATACTCGGCCTTGCTGATCAGGATGTTTGCGGTGCGTTTGTTCAGGTCGATGCGTACGCGATCGCCGGTCTTGAGAATCGCCAGACCGCCCATGCTCGCCGCTTCGGGCGAGGCGTTCAGGATCGAAGGCGATCCGGAAGTTCCCGACTGGCGGCCGTCGCCGATGCAAGGCAGCGCTGTGACGCCCTGCTTGATCAGTTTCGCCGGCGGCTGCATGTTCACCACCTCGGCGGCGCCGGGGTAGCCTTTCGGTCCGGTGCCGCGCACGAACAGCATGCAATCGTCGTCGATCTTCAGCTTGGCGTCGTCGATGCGGTGATGATAGTCCTCGGGACCCTCGAATACGATGGCGCGGCCTTCCCATGCGTTCATATCCCTGGGATTGGACAGGTAACGTTCGCGGAAGGCCTCCGAGATCACGCTGGTCTTCATGATCGCGCTGTCGAACAGGTTGCCCTTGAGGTTCAGGAAGCCCGCCGACTTGATCATCGGCTGCTCGTAGGGCCAGATGACCTTCTCGTCCTGGACCGGTGTCTTCCTGCAGTTCTCGTACAGCGTCTTGCCGTTGACGGTGACGGGATTCCTGCGGATCTTGCCGGCCTTGATGAGCTCGTTGACCACCGCCGGGACCCCGCCGGCGCGATAGTATTCTTCGCCCAGGTATTCGCCCGCCGGCTGCAGGTTGACCAGCAGCGGAATGTCGTAACCGATCTTCTCCCAGTCGTTGTTGTCGAGCTTGACGCCGATGTGCTTGGCGATTGCATTGAAGTGGATCGGCGCATTGGTGGAACCACCGATCGCCGAATTCACGACGATGACATTCTCGAACGCCTCGCGGGTCATGATTTTCGACGGGCGCAGGTCCTCCCAGACCATTTCGACGATGCGCTTCCCGGATTCGTAGGCATTGACCGAACGCTCCTTGTGCGGGGCGGGGATCGCGGCGCTGCCGGGCAGCGACATGCCAAGCGCTTCCGCCAGCGAGTTCATGGTCGATGCCGTGCCCATGGTGTTGCAATGCCCGGGAGACGGCGCGGATGAGGCGATGAGTTCGATGAATTCCTCGTCGTTGATTTCCCCGGCTGCAAGCAGTTCGCGTGCTTTCCAGACAATGGTGCCCGAACCCGTGCGCTCGCCGCGGAACCAGCCGTTCAGCATCGGTCCGCCGGAGAGCACGATGGTCGGAATATCCACGGTGGCGGCCGCCATCAGTTGCGCGGGGGTGGTTTTATCGCAGCCGGTCGTCAGCACCACGCCGTCGATGAAATAACCGTAGAGGGTTTCCACCAGCCCGAGATAGCAGAGATTGCGGTCCAGCGACGCGGTCGGACGCTTGCCGGTTTCCTGGATGGGATGGACCGGGAACTCGAAGGCGATGCCGCCGGCCTCGCGGATCCCTTCCCGCACGCGGTGGGCCAGCTCGAGGTGATGGCGGTTACAGGGGGACAGGTCGGAACCAGACTGCGCAATGCCGATGATCGGCTTGCCGGCCTGCAATTCCTCGCGCTTCAGGCCCCAGTTCATGTAGCGCTCCAGGTACAGCGCCGTCATGTTGGGATTGGACGGATTGGCGAACCACTGGCGGGAACGCAGTTTTGAAGGGTCTTTTTTAGCTCTTGTTGCCATGATCTGTCTCTCCTCGGTGACGCCTTGGCGCCTGATGTATTGGGTGCAGGGGCGAATTTTACCTGAGCCGCCGGCCTCCCGAACTCATGCGGCGACGCCGCTCCCCGGGAATGCCCGTTCAGGCACGCATTGTCGGCGAGGCTGCGGGGACGTCCTCATGGCGAAAAAACACCTGCTTGCCGAAGAATTTCGCCAGCGCCACCATCTCGTCCGCCCCCTTCGACGGGCCGCCGATGCGCAGGCAGGCATCGCATTTCTCCACCAGGCGGCGAGAGATTGGATGAAAAATCTCGTCGAACACCGGGTCGCCGATGGTTTTCGAGCCGGCATGTTCGATCAGGGGCAACGCAAACCACTCTCCCAGCACCGGCAGGTGGCCCGCGCGGAACAGGTGCAGCGCCGTGTCGGTCATGGCCCGCACGTTGGCAGCAATGCGCTCCGGATCATCGTTCGTCCCGGAGCGATACGGCCCGGCCACGAGGATCATCAGGGGCCTGCCCATCAGCGGGATTTCCGCAGTGCCGGATTGAGCTTGTCGATGTCGGCCTGGACCTGGTCGCGGCTGCGTTCGTAAACCAGCTCCCGGCCCATGGCGCTGCCGGCGTAGCCCAGGCCGTTGCGCGTGGGGCTGAGGTCGCATTTGACGTTATGGATGCCCTCGCCCAGGACGATCTGGATGCGATCCGCACGCTTGTTGAGTACCACCACCTCGAGGATCTGCCCGGTTTCGGTCACGCGTACCTTGATTTTCTCGTCTGTCATGTTTCGCCCCCCGGTGATTGGTGATTGGTGATTGGAAAGCTTGCGCGCGTCCGCACGCCGCTGCTAACGCTGCGGCCGTTCCATCTTGCACTTCATCGGCGGAATATTGTCCTTGGCCTCCATCAGCGACTCGGTTTTCCAGCCATAACCCGTGCCGTCGACATCGTGCCTCACGCCCGGCTGGCCCTGCTTTGCGAAGCTCAGCACATAGTTCGGCGCGATGATCTGATGGTCCTCGGCGCGCATCCAGGAGTCGCCGGTGGGGCCTGCATAGTTCGCGCCTTCGAGCGCAAAGGCGACCTTCACCGGATCGGCCGTGCCCGCCTTGGTGGCCGCCGCAGCCACCATTTCCACCACACGGTAGGCCGTCAGGTAGTCCATGTTCGACGATGCGCCGTGCTTCGCGCGCGCGTCCATCAGCGTCTTCTCCCATGCGGGATTGGCCGCGTTGATGTGCCAGGCGTCGATGGTCTTCATTCGTCCGGCGCCCGCGGCACCGGCGGTCACCCAGGTGCCGGGAAGCTTGCCCAGGATGGTGTAATACTCGGCCTGAAGCCCCGCCTCGTCACTCGCCTTCACCAGCAGCGACAGGTCGTTACCCCAATTTCCGGTCATCACCGTATCGGCGCCCGAGGCACGGATCTTCGAGACATAGGGCGCGAAGTCCTTCACTTTCGACAGGGGGATCAGGTCGTCGCCGACGATCTCGATGTCCGGGCGCTTGGCGGCAAGCAGTTCCCGCGACGACTTCGCGACCGCCTGGCCGTGGGCGTAGTCCTGGTTGAAGAGGTAGACCTTGCGGATGCCCTTCTGCTTCGCCATGTAGTCCGTCAGGGCGTTGACCTGCATGCCGGAGTGCGACTCGAAGCGGAAGTGCCAGAAATTGCATTTAGCCTCGGTCAGCGCCGGGTCGAGGGCGTTGTAGTCCAGGAACAACACCGCCCGCTCCGGATTGCGCTCGTTGTGCTTGAGCACGGCATCGGTGATCGCATGGGCGACGCTGGAAACCGTGGCCATCACGTAGCGGATGTCCTGGTCGATGGCCTGCTTCAGAAGGATCAGGGTTTCCTGCGGGGTGTTCTTGTTGTCGAAGGCGACGATCTCGATCTTCCTGCCGCCGAGCACGCCGCCGCGCGCGTTGACGAGGTCGGCCGCGGCCTTGAATGCCTTCAGCTGCTCCTCGCCCACATGCCCCTGCGCACCGCTCAGGCCGCCGAAGAATCCCAGCTTGACGGTATCGGCTGCGAGCGCAGCCAGCGGAAGCGCCAGGGCCGCAATGCCGGCCAGTCGGGCAAATCCTCGAATCATGGTTCCCCCGTGTGAGCTCGTCCCGCACCGGGAAGAATTCCCGGGGGCCGCGCAGGCATGGTCGCGGAAGGCCGATAGCTGGTCAACCCCGGAATCGCATCCTGCCGAGGAGTCCGGATGCGGCAACCGGGCAGACGACTACTCTGTTCCGAACTCGTAGCTCACGCTCAGCCAGGCGGCGTTTACAGCAGGAAACATTTGCGTTTCGCAGCGTGGAGCGCCTGGGCACGACGATCGCGCGGGAGACCAGGGACTGTCATGGCCCGCAATTGGAACCAGTCCCGATCTATTCCGGTGGATGGAGCATGCGCACTGCCGAAACTTCCGGGCGGGCGACCTGAAGCCGGCAGGCAGGCGGCGGGATGGAATCCCGGCGCGCGCGGGTCCGAATCCCTCGCTTCGCCAGTTGCGCGAGGGTTCAATGGACCCGTCCGGGGGCATTCCCCTCTGCAGGAGTACGAAGATGAAGTTGGAGGAAGTGCACGCCGTCGCCATGGACTTGCTCGCCGCGATCCACGCTCTCTCGGGTTACGCCGTTCCCGCATCACTGCCGGAGATCCATGCCGTACCGCTGCCCGTCATGCAGCAAAGGGTGTGTGGCAAGCCGTGCGCGATCAAGGCTTATTACCACCCGGTGGATGGCGTTTTCTTCGACGAGAAGCTGGACTTGGCGAACAGCGAGTTCGACCGCTCGATCCTGCTGCACGAGCTGGTGCACTACCTGCAGAAGGCCAGCGGGCGGTTCGAGAACATGCCGGCGGCCTGCGAGCGCAACCAGGCGGCGGAAGCCGAGGCCTACAAGATCCAGAACCTCTACCTGTCCAGCCGCAATTCCCCCACCCGCGCCCTGTTCAGCGGATGGACGGTACGGTGCGACGACTCGAAGTGACCGGCGTCAGTGGGATTCGCGCTTGACCGCTGAAGGCTCGGCCGTGCGCAGAGACACGATGGCCGCGATCACGCTCCAGATCTGCTCGTCGGTGAGCGTGCCCTTCCAGGCCGGCATGATCTTGCCCGCCCGCTTGCGGCCGAAGTTGATGACCGCGTAAAGCCCCTTGATCTCGAGATCGGGGCGGGCGCGCAACGGCGGTCCCTTGAAGCCCCCGGCATCGGAACCGTGGCAGTAGCCGCCACAGGTGGTGAACAGGATCTCGGATCCTTTGCGGATGACTTCGGGATCGCCCAGGTCGACGCCCCCGGTTTTCTCGGGCGGCAGGATCTCATCCGCCACGGCCTGTCCGGCAAGGACGGCAAGGGCGAAGAGGCACGGAACGAGGAATGCTTTGCGGATGCTCTGCATGAATGAAAACGGCAGGGACTTGCGCCCCCGCCGCCGATGCGATGTGGATTACTTGGGAACCTTGAACGCGAACAGGTTCGCGCCCGCCGGTACGGCGGCGATCTCCGGATAGAGCGAGCCGACGATCGCATGCGCGGCCGATCCCATCCCGCTGGGCACGAGGATGTACTGTTCGCCCCCTGCCATGTAGCTGATGATGCCGCCGCGCGAGCCCGAGCCCATGTTGAACTTCCAGAGCTCCTTGCCGTTGTCGGCATCGTAGGCGTAGAGGTTGCCCGGCATGTCGCTGCTGAAGACCAGCCCGCCCTTGGTGGAAAGCACGCCCGAGACGCGCGGATACTTGTCGTGCACCGTCCACTTCTTCTTGCCGGTGAGCGGGTCCCACGCGTCCAGCGCGCCGTGCGCCTTGTCACCTGGCGGATGCACCCATTGCAGGTCCGCGCCTGAGTACCAGGCCGGCAGCGGCTCCATCACCGGCTTCTCGGGCCGCGTCTTGGCGATCTCGCACATTTCCTGGCGCGAGTTGTACCAGACCTTGGTCTCGGGGTTGTACGAGCCCGCGTTCCAGCTGCGCCCGCCCAGCATCGAGGGGCAAAACATGTTGTCCTTGTCGATGGTCGGCGGATTGCGCCCGATCAGCTCGCCGGTCTTGGGATCGACCGTCTTGACGAACGTGACGTACTTGTTGATGGTCCAGACGTTCTCGATCTTGCCATTGGTGCGGTCGTAGACGTACACGAAGCCGCTCTTGGCCTGGTGCACCATCAGCTTCTTGCCGCCCTGGTTGACCAGGATGAACTCTCCCAGCGTGGCGTCGTAGTCCCAGTCGTCGTGCGGATGCTCCTGGTGATACCAGACCAGCTCGCCGTTGTCCGGACGCAGCGCCAGCACCGAGGAACTGTAGAGGTTGTCGCCGGGACGCGCCCCCACGCCGCTCTTGCGCAGGTAGCCCTTGCTACCGTCCTCCGGCGGCGCCCAATCGAACCATGGCGACGGGTTGGACGTGCCGTAATAAATCAGGTCGAGTTCGGGATCGTAGCTGCCGACGTGCCAGGCGCCGACGCCGGCGTACTTGGAACTCAGCTCGCCCTGGTCGTTCATGCCCCAGTGCTCCTCGCCCTCCTTCACCGGGTCGAAATACCAGAGTTGCTTGCCCGTCTTCTGGTCGAGGCCGAAGATGCCGCCCCCGCGCGCCGGGATGCCTCCCTGCGTGGAGCCGAAGATCAGCTTGTCCTTCACCGCGAGCGGCGGCGAGGTGAACATGCAGCCGCAGGCCATGGTATCGACGATCTGCGTTTCCCATTTAACCTCGCCCGTCTTCGCATCCAGCCCGATGCCCCGGCCGTCGATGGTGCCGATGAACACCATGCCATTGGCCACGGCCACGCCCCGGGAAGGCGGCGCGGTGGGCAACTGGTCGACGCCATCCTTGATCTTCGGGATATAGCGCCACAGCGTCTCGCCGCTGCGACCGTCCACCGCGAACGTGCGGTTGTACGAGCTCGAATAGTAGACGATGCCGTCCACCGCGATCGGTGTGGCCTGCAGGCCTTGGGTAATTTCGCCGGGCTGGTGCACCCAGGCCACGGACAGCTTGCCGACGTTCTTCTTGTTGATCTGCGACAGCGGGCTATAGCGCTGCCCATCATAGGTGCGGTGATAGCTCGGCCAATCGCCCGGCTTAGCCTTCTCGATGGTCTGGACGCCCGCGCCCGTCGCGGTCGTGGCCAGCCCCATCGCGACAGCCGCGCCGATTCCGGCCGCTGCATAGCGGATGTTCATGTGCTCTCTCCTCCGTCGTGTTTTTGTATGTGCCGCGGTCTCCCGCGGTCGCTTCGACGAACCAGCGAAGGTCCGCCTTCGCCGAGCGCAGGATGACGGACGCCCACCCTGCACAACAGGGGACAAAATCACGAACGGGGGACGAGATCGGCACGAAGCCGCCAGGGGAACCTGCCCCCCGCATGCCGGGAAAGTCGCCCGCGGCGGGCCGGGAATGCCGGAAGCAGCGTTCGGTGGCAGCAAAAAAAATGCCGGGCTTCTCAGCCCGGCATCAAACGAGAGGTCATAAAACGTGCCCTTGCAGAAGCTTGGAGACTCCCCAAGGAGCGCATGCAAAGGCTACCGTCAGCAGTAAGCGCGAGACAGGGACCGCTGCCCGAAGGCGCGCGGAAAGTCTCCCGATCCCTCAGGTGCCGGAAACCCAGCGTTGCAGCGCGAGGGTGAGCAGGAACGCGAAGAAAGCCAGGATGGCCAGGACCCACTGGGCAGCACCCGCAAGCAGGATCGCATCCAGCAGCGAAATGCCGGCGATGAGGCTCACGACGGCGCGGGGAACATCGCCTTTCGCCCGGCGCCGCAGGAGTCGAAGGGCGAACAGGATCCATCCCGCGAACACGAGCAACGGCAGGGAGACGGCCGGTTGCCGCACGCCGAGGCAAATGCCGTAGATCACCGGCACGGCCAGGAAGGCCAGGGGCCAGAAGCTGTCGATGCGGCCGAGGTGTTCCTTTTTCGCGGCATACGTCAGCCCGATGAGGTAGCACAGCAGCACGCCGGCGGCGATGTAGATTTCCTTCGGCAGGACGGGGGCGACGGCAAAAGCGGCGGACAGGTAGACCAGCATCCGGCACAGGCCCATCACCAGCGGGCTGAGCGGATTCTCCTTGTGGTGCCAGTTGTAGAAGACGATGGCCGCCGCCAGCGCGAGGCCCGCGACGACCGGCCGCCATTGGGTGAATGGCTCGAAGCCGTAGCCGATCCACGCCAGAAGCGCGATGCCGATCGCCAGCATGCCGAATCCGGTCGCGTAGACCTGAGCTGCGCTGACCTGCCCCGAGGGAATCGGACGCTCGGGACGCGCCTTGGCGTCGAAACCGCTGTCGAAGGCATCGTTGAGGAACATGCCGCCGATGTAGAACAGCGAAAGGGACACGATCAGGATCGCGAGCCGCGGTTCGGCGCCCACACCCGCCGCCAGCGCCATGCCGGTGAAGACGTTGGTCCAGACGGTCGGAAGATTGGAAACGCGCCCGAGCTTGAGCGCAACCGCCAGGTTCATGCTTATCTGTGCACCCGTGGTGGAAGGTCGTGCAACTCGCTTCGAACCCAATTGAGTTCGCGCGCGATCGCCTGCTCCATGCCGCCCGCCTGCAGATGGGCCGGCAGCACGCTCCAGGTGTAGGTCTCGACTTCCAGGTGGGCCGATACCGGCTGCCGGCGATGCCGCTCGAGCACCTTGCGGACGAAGAAGCTCGTCGAGGAAAACTCGCCCAGCTCGTCGAGGAAGACCGGCACGTGGAAATGCACCCGCCATTCCCGTCCCGCCGTGCCGCTGTCCAGCGTTGCGAGCGCCTCCGGCAGATCGGTGAAGCGCCGCACGCCTTGCGGCCCCTGCTCCACGACCTGGTGCAGGTAAACCGGATCATTGAACTGGCGCAGGCCCTCCAGCGCCTCCGGCGTCAGCTCGGCGACTCTCAATCCGGCGCTGACCTGCATCTTGGTGACGCGGATGCCTGCCTTCTCCAGGTCCATGAGGCAGGCATCGGGGTCCTCGAATTCCACGGCCGCGTGGCAGAGATCGAGGCAAACGCCCAGGTGCTCGCGAAGCGCCTTCCCGGCGGCGGCCCCATCGAGCCCCGTCAGTTCCGCAAGCTGGCGCACGGACGCATCGCCGAACAGGTGCTTGCCGAAGAAGTCGACGCATTCCGCAATGGTTTCCAGGAAGCAGCTCGGCTCGGGTTCGATCGAAAGGGCGATGAATTTGCCCGTCGACTTGCGAACGCCGACGAGGTGGGCCACGTGACGCACCATGTTGCGCGTGATCCGTTCGACATCGTCGTCCCGGCCCATCGCCGGCTTGTAAGCGCCGGGGACGGTGCTGATGCTGCCTTCGACATGCTCGGGCAGCAGCGTGGCCATCAGGTCGGCCAGTTCGTTCGTGTAGCGCAGCCTTTCATCGTCGCGCCAGTCGGGCAGGTAGGCCTCGTCCTTGACGCGCGTGCCGTGGAACGTGCCGTAGGGGAAACCGTTGATGGTGAAGACGTACAGCTGATTGCGCGCAAGGAATTCCTGGAATTCGCGCAGGGTCGCGGGTTCGTCGGCCAGCGTCTTCGAGGCGCGGCCGGAAAGCCGCAGGCCGATGCCGAAGGCCTGGCCGGGCGCGACGCGGTCGCGCACGGCCGGGAAGAATTTCTCGAGGTTGGCGCGCACCTCCGGCCAGCTTTCGCCCGGATGGATGTTGGTGCAGTAGGTCAGATGGCCCGCACCCGCGCCCAGTTTCACTGCCCGGTTTCCTTGCGCCTCAGCCAGGTCATGGCATGCAGGATCTCGCTGGTGTCCATCTGGTGCACTTCCTCGCCTACGCCCAGGTCCCGCAGCAAGGTGATGGTGAGTTCGCCCCCCAGATGCTCGCGAAACTCCTCGATGCCGCGCAGGATCAGCAGCCTGCCTTCGTCATCCCGCGTTTCCATCGCCGGATGCCACAGGTAGAAGCCCAGTTTCTTTAGCAGCTTGTAGACGCGATCCTCGCCTCCGGGCGCCAGCATGCCGACCTGCACGGAATAGCGCGTATCCAAAGCCAGACCGATCGCCACCGCTTCGCCATGGCGGATCTCGTGCGAAGTCAGCGCTTCGAGCTTGTGCGCGGACCAGTGGCCGTAGTCGAGCGGCCGGGCGCTTCCCGTCTCGAACGGGTCGCCGCCGTGGGCGATCTGATGCATGTGCAGCTCGGCGCAGCGGCGGATCATGCGCGCCATGGCGGCAGGCTCGCACTCATGCAAAGCGCCTGCATTGGCCTCCAGCCAGTTGAAGAATTTACCGTCCCGGATCAGGGAAACCTTCACCGCCTCGGCGATACCGGCGATCTTGTCCCGCGGATGCAGCGTGCGGATGAATGCCGCGTCGTTGAGCACCGCGAAAGGCGGCGCAAAGCTGCCCAGCAGGTTCTTCATGCCAAAGGCATTGACGCCGTTCTTCACGCCGACGCCGGAATCGTTCTGCCCCAGCACCGTGGTGGGCACGCGCACGTGGCGGATGCCCCGATGGGTGGTCGCCGCCACGAAGCCGATCAGGTCGAGGAAAGCGCCGCCGCCGATGCCGACCACGTAGGAGTGGCGGTCGATGCTCAACTCGACCAGCCGCTTCTGCAGCGAAGTGACCAGCGCGGGCTCATTCTTGACGTGCTCGCCGCCCGCAACGATCTCCGGCTTGCCGACGAGTTCCATGTCCTCCTTGTAGGCTTCGGCGTAGGCGACGACATCGTGCGCCAGCGTGGGCCAGCTCGACGACACGTTGGAATCCACGAACACGACGAAGCGGTGGCGCTTGCCGGGCTCCTTGCGCTGCATGACCTGCCTGAATACATCGTTTTCGCGGGCGAACAGATGCTCGGTGAAATACACCGGGAAGTCATAGCGCACCGCGAACTCCTGCCGGTAAACAGCTTCAGAGTCGGGCGACACGGATTTCCTGACCAGTTCCATTTTTTTTCGATCTTGTAGTTGCGGGAGGCGCTCTCGTTCGCCCTACTTGAATACGACTTCGTTGCTGCGCTGGTCGACCGGGGGGACTTCGCCCACCCTGGGTGCCTGCCCGCGCAGCACGGAGTTTCCTTCGAACAGCATGCGCTGATCCACCGGCTCGGGATTGAGCCAGTGCTCTTCCTTCATCTGGCCGCTCTGGCCGAAGGCCTTAAGGGCGTTGCCGTAGCAGATCGCCTCGACATCCTTCGCGGCGATGCCGCGGTCGAGCATCAGGCGCGCGGTCTTCGGCACCGCCAGCGGATCCGACACGCCCCAGTCGGCGCTGGAGTCGATGAAGATGTGGTCGGAGCCATATTTGCGCGCGATTTCCACCATGCGCTCGTTGCCCATCTTGGTGTTCGGGTAGATCGTGAAGGCCGCCCAGAAGCCGCGGTCGAGGACGTCCTTGACCGTCTCTTCGTTGTTGTGGTCGATCACTACGCTGTTGGGAGCGACGCCCATTTCCATCGCCACTTCCATGCTCTTGATGGTGCCGCTCTTCTTGTCGCGATGCGGGGTATGCACCTGCACCAGCATGCCGAATTCCTTGGCGAGCGCCAGTTGTGCGCGGTAGTACTTGTCCTCGACCGGCGTCTGGTCGTCGTATCCGATCTCGCCGACTGCGACCACGCCTTCTTTCATCAGATATCGTGGCAATACTTCCAGCACCTGTTCCGCGAGCGCCTCATTGTTCGCTTCCTTGCTGTTCAGGCCGATGGTGCAATAGTGGCGAATGCCGAACTGCGCCGCGCGGAAGCGCTCCCAGCCGACGAGGCTGGACAGGTAGTCGATGTAGCTGCCCACCTGGGTGCGCGGCTGACCCAGCCAGAACGCCGGCTCGATGAGGGCCACGATGCCCGCGGCGGCCATGCGCTCGTAGTCGTCCGTCGTGCGGGCGCTCATATGGATGTGGGGATCGATGAATCGCATGTCTTTCTCCAGTGGTCGGTGCTGTCAGGCGAAATTTGCGATCGCTCGCCAGCTCACCTTGTTGTCGGATACGGCAACGGACAGGTCCGGGTACGCCCATAATAGCCCTGTTGCAGCAGGGTCGGGCGAACTCGCCAGGGCCAGCGCTGCTGCGGCGCGCTCGGGTTCGGTGCCTTTTTCCAGCACCCGCCCGAGATCGGCCAGCATTTCGCCGGTCGCATACGGCCCCACGCAGCGCCACAGCTCGGGACTGACCGGCCGGCCGGCCGACCAGCGCTCGTGCGCATAGTCGCGCAGGATGCGGGCGAGTTTGGGATTGGCGCGCTCGTCGAGACCGACAATGGGGTCGAGGCTGATGCCAATGAACAGGGCTTTGAGCACCATCTGGTTCCAGGGGTCCTCCGGCAGCTGCTCGGAAGGATACGGATTGCGATGCGCCACCGCCTGGAACACGGCCTTCATGTTGGTGCGCACGCCTTCCGCCGCCCGCAGCGCGTGGCGGGGCTGATCGGGATACAGCGGCAAGCCGCTGTAGAACGCGACCAGCTCGCCGATGTCCGCCGTCATGCAAAGCTGGTCCAGGCGCCGGGTGAACGCCGGACCGTCGCCACCTTGCGCAAGCAACAGATACACCCGTGCCGTCTGGTCGAGGCTCCAGTCGCGCGGATCCCAGCCGGGACGCGCAGCCGCCGCCTGGGCCAGCTCCGCCGGCGATAGCGCCAGATCCGATTTGCCGATCTTGCGGGAAACCAGGCTGATTGCGATATAGAAATCCCTGTCGCTGCCCGATTGCAACGCCTTCGCGGTCGTTTCCAGCCATGCCCCGGCATCGGCCGGGAGCCGTGCCTTGAGCCATCGATCGAGCAATTGCAACGGAGTCATGGTCATGCCGCCTTTGCAACGGCAGACTTGCCCGCAAACACATGCTCGAGCAGCAGGCGTTTTACATCGGTGGCCTGCACCGCCGCATCCCCCTTCAGCAGCTCGGGCGCCGAGGTCATGAACAGCGGACCGTCGTCAGCACGGTCGGTGGGCCGGCCATGCGATCCCTTGACCAGCGTGGCATCCAGCGAGATCACGTCCATCAGGTAGCGCATGCCCAGCTTTTTCTGGGCGAGACGCAACGCGATGCGCAGCTTCGCCATCGGCAGCGCCGGGTCCAGGAACAGTTCGACCGGGTCGTAGCCGGGCTTGCGGTGGATGTCCACCGTGCGCGCATAGTCCGGCGCTTTCGCGTCATCCAGGAAATGGTAGTAGGTGAACCAGCTGTCGGCACGCGAGATGGCCACCAGCTCTCCCGAACGCGGATGATCCAGGCCCATCTCGCGCTTGCCTGCTTCGTCCAGCACACGCTCCACGCCGGGAAGGGAACGCAACAGATCGGCAACCTTGTCGACGAGCGCGGGGCGCTGGACGTAAACGTGCGCGATCTGATGGTCGGAGAGCGCAAACGCATCGGACGCCCCGGCATCCAGTTGTTCGCGGCCGAGTTCGTTCCTTATCCGCAACCAGCCGGCCTTGCGCAGCGCGCGATTGATGTGCACGGGATTGGAGACTTCCGTGATGCCGTATTCGGAGAGCGCAACGACATGCGCACCAGCGCGCCTCGCCATTTCGATCAGCTGACCGCAAATGTCATCCACCAGTTTCACGTCGCGCGCAATGTCAGGATGGTTGGGACCGAGGCGCTGCAGGTTGTAGTCGAGGTGGGGCAGGTACACCAGAGTCAGCGTCGGACTGTTCTTCTGGAAGACCTGCTGCGTGCTGCGCCCGATCCAGCTGGTCGAGGTGATGTCCGCGGCCGGCCCCCAGAACTTGAACAACGGAAACTCGCCGATCGCGGCCTGCAGTTCGTCGCGGAGTCCCGGCGGATAGGTATAGACATCGGGGAGCTTGCGCCCGTCCGCGGGATACATCGGCCGCGGCGTGGCCGAGATGTCGGCCGTCGAATACATGTTGTACCACCAGAACATCTTGGCGCAGGTGAAAGCCGGATCGCGGCGTTTGGCCGCATCCCAGATTTTCTCGCCCTCCACCAGCCGGTTCGACTGGCGCCACAACCAGATTTCGGAGAGCTCGCGGAAGTACCAGCCGTTGCCGACGATGCCATGCTCACGCGGCAACGTCCCCGTGACGAAAGTGGATTGGACCGTAGTCGTCACCGCCGGCACGACGGTATCAAGGGGGCGCACCGCCCCCCGATTCGCCAGCGCGCCGAGATTCGGCGCATGCGCAAGCAAAGCGGGCGTCATGCCCACCACGTTCAGTACCAGAGTACGATTCATGAATCCACGCTCATCGGCATCTGCTGCACGTATCGTGCGCCGCGCGGGACACGTCCCGGTGTCGCAACCCGGCGGGCCTGCAAGCCGCGCCGCGATTCCGTGCCCACACTCCCCCTGTCAATCTGACTATGACCGGCGTTGTCCCGGCCTGCGTTTGCGGCGGTGCCGCTTTCGTGGCCCGCCTACCGGTCCGTATTGCTAGTTCGAGAATTCCTTGCTCATGACGAATGCGGTGACCGCCTGGCGTTCCTTCTCGGAAAACTGTTCCTTCAGGGGAGGCATGCCACGGAAGCCGTTCGTCACCCGATCGAACACGAATTCAGGAGTGTAGCGCGATGGATTGAGCTTGGGGGCCTTGCCGGGGTATGCGGATTTCCCATGGCAGAACTTGCAGATCTTGCCGAACACTTCCTTGCCGGCGGCTATGTATTCGGGATTGTCCAGCAGTTCCTTGGGGAAAGGCGGCAGTTGCGCGTCTTGTGCCCAGGCGGGACTGAGGATTATTGCGGCGCACACACCACAGGCCAGCCGCAGAAGATGCTTTCTTGAGTTCACTATATCCATGCTCCCATAAACAAGCCGGGACACGGCGGATACCGTGTCCCGGCTTTTAACGCTTTGCTTTCAGGCGACGTTTACCGATACCTGAATCCTGTCACGGCAATCACGGGACGATCTTGTAGATCTTGTCCTGTTCGCCATTGGGGCCACGGGCACGGGTGCCCGCGATGTAGACATTGCCCTGGTTGTCCTGGCCGAAACCCAGGATGAAGTCCTTGAAGCCCGGGATGTTGGTCACGTTCACGGGCTCCTTGGTCCACTTGCCGGCATTGCTGACCTTGGCTGCGAACAGCACGCCTTCCGCGACCATGAAGGACTTGCTCCAGTCGCCGAAAAAGTAATAGCCGTCCCAGGCCTTGTGCGGACCGCGGTAGACGTAGCCGCCGGTGACGGAAATGCCTTCGCAATCCCCCTTGGAGGCGAAGTCGGGGTTCGAGCAGTTCTTGTACTCGATCACCGGATCGGTGTACCCGCTGGAGGCGTGCGGCTTGACCGGGCCGGAAGGATGCGTATTCGGGTTGACATAGTCGAACCAATGGGCGCCTTCCCTGGCGCGCCAGCCGTAGTTCGCGCCCTTCTTGACCACGTTCACTTCCTCGTAGCTGTTCTGGCCCACGTCGGCGCAGATCAGGTCCTTGTTGCCGCCGATGTCGAACGAGCAGCGCCACGGATTGCGGAAGCCGGTCGCCCAGATTTCCGGCGCGTAGTCGCTCTTGCCGACGAAGGGATTGTCCTTCGGCACGGCGTAGGGTTCGCTCTTGACGTCGATGCGCAGGATCTTGCCCAGCGGCGAAGCCGTATCCTGGCCGTTGCCGATCGTGACATTGTGGCCGATGCCCCAGTCGTTGGCGTAGCCGCCGTCGCCAGTGGAGATGTAGAGGTATCCGTCCGGTCCGAAGCCGATCCAGTGGCCGTTGTGGTTGAACTGCGGCCAGTCGATGGCGTGAACGATGCGCTCGTAGGTCTGGTCGGCCTTGTTCGGATCGTCCTTCGACACGCGGTATTCAGCCACCACATTGGTGTGGGCATACCACAACTGCTTGCCCAGGTCGGCGTCGCCGCGCAGTTGCGCGGTGTACGCGATGTAGAACTTTCCGGACGTCTTGAAATCGGGAGGGAACGCCAGGCCGAGCAGGCCTTCCTCGTCGAATTCCCACTTCAGCGGCGGCAGCTTGTGCTTGATGTTCAGGAAATCGCCGTCGACCAGTTTGCCGTCGGCGCCCAGGATCTTGATGGTCCCGGTCTGCTCGACGATGAACTTGCGATCATCGCCGGGTGGCGAAACCAGCTGCATCGGATGGGTCAAGCCTTCCGCGACGACTTCCAGCTTCACATCCAGAGCCGAAGCCGCTTGCGACACGGACAAAGCGGCAGCGGCGGCTCCAATGAAATACAACGCCTTCTTTAACATGAGTTCTCCTATGCTTTTATGTCTTGCTCATCGATTCGGTGGATCGCCGCAAAGCCCGGCTCCCCCGCCCCCAAATGCCTACGCTCCACGAAGCGAGCCGAAAGTATCCGAGCCCTTCCTGAAATCAGATAGGGAATTATTCCCGTGCCGTACCAGGCAAGTTCTGGTCTTGACTTCCGGAAGAGGAAGTACAAGGACAACACTGCCCCCCATGCCAGACTCATTTTCTTGAAAAGAAAAGGGGCGAAGCTGCCATATGCCCGAGGTGCCGGCTGCATCGAGCCCGATCTGCCGGATAACGACCGCTTCGGCGAACGCATTTCGACATGGGGTTGTTCTGTTCGAAGGGATGTATGCCGGCGCGATGGGGCCTGCGGCAGGCAGGAACATAGTCCGCGCGAAAAAAAATGCCGGGCCATGACGACCCGGCATTCAATCGAGAGGTATTGAGACGTAGACCGCTGAAAGGGGATACGCTGTAATCAGCTTACCCAGGACCACCCCGCTGCCACAGGGGCGGAGTCCCCCTTGCGCATGGGAAAAACTCCCGATCCGGAAATCAGCCAGGCTCGGTGGATTCCTCCATCTCCGACCGGCTGGCGATCAGTCCGTGGTTCAGGGCAATGCGCACCACCTGGGCGCTGTTGCTGACATCGAGCTTGTGCTTGATGTTCGACTGGTAGTTCGCAACCGTCTTGTAGGAAAGGCAGAGGATTTTCGAAATTTCCTGCAGTGAATGTCCGGCGACCAATAGCCTGAATACCTCGAATTCACGCGCCGACAAGGCATCGATCGGATTGTCGCGTCCCGGAAGCATCTGCACGGCAAGTTCCTGTGCCATCTCGTGGCTGATGTAGAGCTTGCCGGCCGCCACCAGGCGCACGGCTTCAATCAGCACTTCGGGCGCGGCCGATTTGGTAACGTAGCCGCGAGCCCCCGCTTGCAGCGCGCGCGAGGAAAAAACGGTGTCCTCATGCATGCTGAACATCAGGATTTTTGCATCCGGAAGGCGCGATACGATGCGCCGCACGACCTCGATGCCGCCGATGCCCGGCAGGTTGATGTCCATCACCGTCACATCCGGCTGCATTTCGCAGACCATGCGATAGGCCTCCTCGCCCGTCGCCACTTCTGCGATCACCGAAATGTCCTCGGTACGTTCCAGCAGCCGCCGGTAGCCCTCGCGCACCACCGCATGATCGTCCACCAGGACAACGCTCACTGCCGATCTCGATTCGCTCATTTTCCTTCCTCTCCGGCGGGAATGACCGCCTTGATGCGCACGCCGCTTCCGGGCGCGCTGATCAGTTCGAATTGCCCGGACAGCGACTCCACGCGCTCGCGCAGGCCGATCAGTCCGAGTCCCTGCTTGCGCTCGGACAGGTCGAAGCCCTTGCCGTCATCTTCAAAATCCAATCGTACCTTATCCCTGTCGCGTTTCAGCGAAATCGTGACGCGCGTCGCAATGGCGTGCTTGGCCACATTGGTCAGGCATTCCTGCACCAGGCGATAGAGCGTGATGTTCACCTTCTCGCTGAGCCCGTCGAGTTCGCCGTGTGCGTCGAACTTGCAGCGCACGTCAGGATGGCGGCGCTGCCATTGGTCAACGCCATATTGCACCGCGGAACGCAGGCCGAGATCGTCGAGCGCGACCGGCCGCAGGCGCTGCATGAGGCTGCGCACGACGTCATAAACCTGGTTCGAGACATCGATGATCGCCACCGCGCTGGTATGGATGTCCGGCAGGCCCTGGCTGTGATCGCGGATGTTGACCGCATCCACCTTGATCGCATTTATGCTCTGGCCGAGTTCGTCGTGGAGTTCCCGGGCGAGGTTGCGTCGCTCCTCTTCCTGCACCTGCATCGAGCGCTGCGACAGCATGCGGTTTTCATCGAGCGCCAGGCCCAGAGCCTGCTGCGCGGCCAGCCGCATATTCAGTTCGTCATGCGCATGGCGGAACCTGCGCCAGGAAAACCATGCCATGGCGATCGACATGGCCACCACGGTGATCGGCAATTCATCGATCTGGTAAGCCTCGAAAGGAGCCATGGCCAGCACCAGGCGTTCGTTGAGTTCGAACAGGACTGACAGGCAGAACGTGAGTATCGTCACCGCAACAACTATGGCAAGGTCGCGGGCGACGGAAGGCTGGATGCCCCTGGCAGACGGCGACTGAAGGGTGGGTGTTCTTGCGCTCATGGAAGGACAGCCGGGACGTGCCGGACGTGCGGTAGTGGCGGACACAGGGAAGTCTATATAGCGGAAGCGTACTGCAGCCGCAAAGGGAATCTTTCCTGTTGCCGCAGGCATCCGCCGGTTTTAGAGGCGCGTTCACCATGCTTCCGGCCATCGAGAACGGGATTTCTTCCCCGATCGACTCGGGATACCCCGCTCTAGCCGCACCCCAGCGCAAGGGGTTACGGTGGGAATGTTTTTCCGCGCTGGAACAAGGGGTTTCATGGCCACAGGGCTGCCGTTTTCGATCGAAGTCGTTTTCCTGGTCCTGGTCCTTCCCCTCGCGTTCGCCTACCTGATTTCCATTGCCGGTTTGGCGGTCATGTGCCTCCGCACCGCCTTGAGAAAGCTCGTTTTCCGGTTTCATACCCCGCGTTCGCGCCCCTGACGACGCATGGCCCCAGATCGGGAATTTTTCCCGAGCGTATTGGGAGCCCGTCCCTGCCACTGGAGAACGGCGGCCTCTTAGATTTCGGGTCTGGCCGCGGCCGGGCGGATTCGCCATGCCCAAACAAGGAAATCCGCCGGTCCGGTCCAGGGAGGAGCAGGGTGAACGATGCCCTGCGATCGATTAGAAAATTGAAAGGATTCATCATGGCCTTCTGTGCACGCCTGACCCCGCGCGCGCGCCTTGCGCTCACCATTGCCCTCGCATTTTCCGCCGGCGCCACATTCGCCGCGGAACGGGCGGATCTCGAAGCTCCCACCGTGGAAGTCATCGGCACCACCCCGGTACCCGGTCTCGGCGCGCCGATCAACGAGGTCCCCGCCAATGCCGCAGTCCACCTCGGCACGGAAATGCAGCGCAAGCAGGCCATCAACCTTCCGGATTTCATGATCCAGAGCCTGCCCTCCGTCAGCATCAGCGAAGTGCAGAACAACCCGTTCCAGCCCAATGTCAACTACCGCGGCTTCCAGAGTTCGCCGCTGCTCGGCGCGCCGCAGGGGCTGTCGGTATTCCAGGACGGCGTGCGCATCAACGAACCTTTCGGCGACGTGGTCAACTGGGACCTGATCCCGCAAAACGCGATCTCCAGCATGACGCTGGTTCCCGGCTCGAACCCGGTGTTCGGCCTGAACACCCTGGGCGGCGCCATCGAGATCCAGACCAAGTCGGGCACCACGCATCCGGGCTTCGATGCCCAGGTTTACGGTGGTTCGTTCGGCCGCAAGGCGGTGGAACTCTCCGGCGGGGGCTACGGCGAGAACGTGGACTTCTTCATCGCCGGCACCTGGTTCGACGAAGACGGCTGGCGCGATTTTTCGCCGACCGAGGTCCGGCAGATTTTTGCCAAGGTGGGCTGGCAGAACGCCGACACGGACTTCGACCTGTCGATCACCCACGCGGAGACGGACCTGACGGGCAACGGCGTGCTGCCCCTGAGCATGCTGGAGCAGCGCCGCGACCAGATCTACACTTACCCGGACAACACGCAGAACGACCTCACCATGGTGACGCTCAATGGCAGCCACTGGATGAGCGACGAATGGCTGCTCTCCGGCCTGACCTATGTGCGCAAGAACACGACCAAGACCCTGAACGGCGACGTCAACGACGACTATGATTTTCTTGGCGGCGTCGACGAACAGGGTGTGCTCAACCGCAGCCGCAACGAGCAGGAAGGCTACGGCTTCGGCTTGCAGGCGTCCTGGGTACTGGATCGCAACACCCTGGCCGTCGGCGCAACCTACGACCACTCGGAATCCGATTTCGTCCAGACCGAACAGGAAGGCGATGAATTCAACGACGACCGCAGCGTCGGCGATCTGGAAGACGAGGAGCTCAACACCAGCCTGCTCGGCAAGACCCAGACTACCAGCCTGTATTTCACCGATACCTACAAGGTGACGGACAAGCTGGCGGCAACGTTATCGGGCCGCTACAACCGCACCATTGTGAAAGCCACGGACCGGATCAATCCCCCCGGCTCACCCCAAAGCCTCGATGCCGACTACACCTACACAAAGTTCAATCCGGCGGTCGGCTTCACGTACCAGGTTACCCCGTCGCTCAATACCTATGCCGGCTGGAACCAGGGCAGCCGCGCCCCGACCCCGATCGAACTCGGATGCGCCAATCCGGACGAACCCTGCGCGCTGCCGAATGCCATGGCCTCGGACCCCTTCTTGAACCAGGTCGTCACCCAGACCCTCGAACTGGGCGTGCGCGGGGCGCTCTCGAACAGCCTGTTCTGGAATGCCGGCCTGTTCCGCTCCATCAACAAGGATGACATCCTGTTCGTGGCGGAAGGCACCGGCAGCCGCGGCTACTTCACCAATTTCGGCAGGACCAGGCGCGAGGGCGCCGAACTGGGCATTTCCAGCGACAGGGGCAATCGTTTCGCGTGGTCGGCGGGTTACAGTTACGTCAAGGCCACCTTCGAGAGCGAGGCGTGCGTGGTTTCCGAATCCAACAGCACGGCAGGCACGGTCTGCCCTGGCGACGGTATCCTGGTCACGCCGGGCAATTCAATCCCCGGCATTCCGGAGCATCAATTCAAGGTTTCCGGGGACTTCCGCGTCACCGACAACTGGTCCATCGGCGGCACCGTGCTTTCTTATTCCGATCAGTATGTGCACGGCAACGAGAACAACCAGCACGACGAGAACGGCAAGGTGGACGGTTACAGCATCCTCAACCTGACCACCAGCTACCGCCTCGGCCAGCAATGGGAAATTTTTGCCCGCATCAATAATGTCTTCGACGAAAACTACTCGACGGGCGGCATTCTGGCCGAGAATTCTTTCGGCCCCGACGGCGCCTTTGTGGCCGACGATGGCAATTGGGAAGACGAGACCTTCTATGCCCCCGGAGCGCCGCGCGCCGCCTGGATCGGCATCCGTTACTCGCTGTCCAAGCAACCGAAACGTTAATAAGGCTCTCTCCAGCCCCCCGGCCCGCAGCGCAGCTGCGGGCTTTTTTTCGCCTGCCGCCCAGCGTTTATAATCGCGGCATGCCCGCCTCTCCCGTCCATACAACCTATCGCGGCGGATGCCATTGCGGCGCCGTGCGCTTCGAAGTGGACGCCACCGACCCGATCCAGGCCCTGGATTGCAACTGCTCGATGTGCGCGCGCACCGGATTCCTTCATCTGATCGTGCCTGCGGCGCGATTCCGCCTGCTCTCGGGGGGCGATGGGTTGGGCTGCTACACCTTCGGGACCGGGGTGGCGAAGCATCTTTTCTGCCGGCGTTGCGGCATCAAGGCGTACTACGTCCCCCGCTCCAACCCGGACGGATTCAGCGTCAATGTTCGCTGCCTGGACGGCTACCCGGACCTGGACATGTCCGTTGAACCTTTCGACGGCCGCGACTGGGAACAAAACGGCCCCGCATTGCGCAGCCTCTCCTTCGACAACTCCAAACAATGAAAAACCAGAAGATCAATGCTCTTGTCTGCGACGTATTCGGCACGGTGGTGGACTGGCGCGGCAGCATCATCCGCGAGGGACGCGCCTTCGGCCGCGAAAAAGGCCTCGATGTCGACTGGCCCGCCTTCGCGGACGCCTGGCGCGCCGGCTACAAGCCGGCCATGGACAAGGTGCGCAGCAAGCGCCTGCCATGGATGAATATCGACCGGCTGCACCGGCTGATCCTCGACGACCTGCTGGCGCAATTCAACATCCGCACGCTGAAAGAAGCCGACAAGGATCACCTCAACCGCGTCTGGCACCGGCTCAAGCCCTGGCCGGATTCAGTGCGCGGACTCAAGCGCCTGAAAAAACATTACGTGATCTCCCCGCTGTCGAACGGCAACGTGGCGCTGCTGACCAACATGGCGAAGAACGCCGGGCTCCCCTGGGACTGCGTGCTGTCGGCGGAATTGTTCCGGCATTACAAGCCGGACCCGGAAGCCTACCTCGGCGCGGCCGAAATGCTGGGCTTCAAGCCGGCGGAAGTCCTGATGGTGGCGGCGCACAAGGATGACCTGCGCGCAGCCAAGCGTTGCGGCCTGCGCACGGCCTTCGTGCGGCGCCCCAGGGAAAAAGGACCCAACGTGAAGCTGGACCTCGAAGCCGAACGCGGGTTCGATTTCAACACGGACGATTTCCTCGACCTGGCGCGCCAGCTCGGCGCCTGACCGGGACACCGTGAACGGCGAATCTCCCGCGCATCGCGAGCACCGGACGCTGGTGTGGGATTTGCCGCTGCGGCTGTTCCACTGGGCTCTGGTGTTGCTGGTTATCTCCCAGGTCGTCACCGCGTGGATCGGCGGCAATGCGCTCGAGTACCACGCGCTCGGCGGCTATGCCATCCTTTCCCTGCTGCTGTTCCGGATAGCCTGGGGATTTCTCGGCGGCACGCATGCGCGGTTCGGGGACTTCGTGCGTGGGCCGGCCGCGGTGCTGTCGTATGCGAAGTCGCTTGTTTCGGGAGCCGCCGCCGACCACCGGGGGCACAACCCCCTTGGCGGCTGGAGTGTGCTGGCCATGCTGGCGTCGCTACTGGCGCAGGCATCGACGGGCCTGTTCGCCAACGACGACGTCATGATGGAAGGTCCGCTGGCGAAACACGTTTCCGGACGTTTCAGCGAGATCGCCACGGCAGTTCACGACGTGAATGCCGTGATACTGCTCTCGCTTGTCGCCCTGCATGTGCTGGCGGTGGTGTTCTACCTCTTCGGAAAAAAGCGGAACCTGGTGGCGCCGATGATCACTGGCCGCAAAGGCCCGGCCGGCCCCCCTGGCGCCGGCGGCGGGGGAATCGGCCTCGCCATCCTGCTGCTGGCCGGCGCCGCGACCGCCGTCTATT
>DASVNF010000005.1:0-3385 GCA_036384015.1 Burkholderiales bacterium | reverse complement strand
GGCCGGAACGGGCCGTGTTCGACGGCCCAGGTGCGGCCGCTGCGCATGATCAATCGGGACTCGCAATCGTCGCGGCCGGCGAGCTCGATCATGTCGGGGAGTTCCAGCACCCCTTCGAAGCCGGGCATGGCGTTGCGCACGAGCAGCGGCGTTTTCTGCCAATGCCGGCGCAGGAAGGCCGCAGCGGACATGCCGCCTAGCAAGGTTCGGTTCACACGCGCAATTCTATCCGCAGATCGGGGCCGCGCAGGGAAAGGGCCAATTCGAAATCGGTTAAAATTGGCGCCGGTCTCATCGGAGTCCTTCTCAATTCAGGGTCCGTTCGAGTTCTTGGCAGCAAAGAGCGGCGTGGTTCGCCACGCCTTGTGCGGCACTATTGTCCGCGGGCATGTGCCGATGTGCTGGACCTGGTCAGGGAGTTCGATTGAGCATGGAAATTGGTCAAGATACCGTAGTGTCGATCAGCTATGAATTGTTCGACGGCGAGGGCAAGCTGATAGAAAAAACCAAGGCGCCGATCGCCTACATTCATGGCGGCTACGACGGCATTTTCCCGATGGTGGAGAACGCGCTGCAGGGCAAGTCGGTGGGTGACGCCTGCGAAGTCCGGCTGTCGCCGGAGGAAGCCTTCGGGGAATACGATGCGGCCATGGTGCGCGATGAACCGCGCGATCTGTTCCCCAAGAATGTTTCGGTGGGAATGCAGTTCGAAGGTGCCGCCGAGGGATCGGACGACCACGTCGTCTATACCGTGACCAAGATCGCCGGCGACAAGGTGTCCGTCGACGGCAATCATCCGCTGGCAGGCAAGGCACTGCTGTTTTCCTGCAAGGTCACCGGCGTGCGCAAGGCGACCGAAGAAGAACTGCACCACGGCCATGTCCATGGCGAAGGCGGCCATCACCACTGAACTGAGGCACTCCTAACCGCACAGGCGCGAAGACGCAAAGGGAGAGCAAAGAAGTTCAAGGGCAATGTTGGGATCTGTGTGCTTGAGTCGCTGCGCAGGCCGCGCCTTTGCGGTTCCCGCTGGATCCCTTTAGCGCTTGCCGGTCAGGATGTGGATCATCGGTTCGTAGGCGCTTTCTCGGGAGAATCGCCAGCTCGCGACGATCAATGCCATGGCTGAAAAGGCGCCGAGCACCAGCAGGTCAGTCGCCACTGCGAAATCTGCGCCCATGGCGGCCGGCAGCCCGGCGCTCAACGAATGTTTGAGGAGGTCGACCCCGTAGGTGTAGGGGTTGACGAGGGCCGTGAACTTCAGCACCGCCGGCAGCCGGCTCACCGGGTACAGAGCGCCGGACAGAAAGAAAACCGGGAAAATCACGAAATTCATGATGGCGGCGAAGTTGTCGAGCGTGCGCGTGAATGCGGCAACCAGCATGCCGATGCCGCCGCAGGCCAGCGAAGTCATCAGCAGGGCCGCTGCCAGCAGGCCGAACCGGGCATCCGCACCGACATAGCCCAATGCGGCAAGCAGTATCAGTAGCAGCAGCGCCTGCACGATCGCGGCAAGCGCCGCCGCAAGCATCTTGGCGATCACGATCCAGTAGTGGGCGAAGGGTGCGACGATCAGCATGCGCATCACGCCGGATTCCTTGTCGTACACCATGGTCAGCGCCGCCAGCATCGCCCCGAACAGCATCGTCATGCCGAGCACGCCCGGCACGAGGTACTGCTGGTAGTTCACGCCCGGCTGGTCGAGCACCGCGCCGAAGCCGGCGCCGATGACGAACAGCCAGATCAGCGGCCGCACCATTGCCGACAGCAGGCGCGCGCGCTGACGCATCATGCGCACGATTTCGCGTTCCAGGACTGCATAGACGGGACGCCAGTGCATGTCAGGGCTTGCCTTCCGCCACCCAGAGAAAAACGTCGTTGAGGTTGGGCCGCCGCCACCGCAAGGCACGGACCAGCGGACCGAGCTCGGACTGCAGTTGCGCCAGCCGCGAAACGTCTTCCTCCGCATAACGGAAATTGACGATATCGCCGTCTTTCAACCCGCCGCCAAGCGTCGGCGCGAGTCGACCCGCAAGGGCGTCGGGATCCGGGCTTTCAATCTCGACCACATAACGGCCAAGCCGGTTGATCAATTCGCGTGGCGATCCTGATTGCACCAGCCTGCCATGCTTGATGAACGCAACCTGGTCGCAACCGTCCGCCTCCTCGAGATAGTGCGTGGTCAGCAGAACGGTCATGCCGGTCTGCGCGCGCAGTTTCTCGATGAAGCGCCAGATCTTGCGCCGGTTCGGCAGGTCGAGGCCGATGGTCGGCTCATCCAGGAACAGGATCTTCGGGCGATGGATCAGGCCGCGCACGATGTCCAGCGCCCGACGCATGCCTCCCGACAGGGAGCCGACCGGCCGGCGGCGTTTGTCCGCCAGGCCAAACATCTCGAGCAACGGAGCGGCACGTTCTTCGATGACCGCCGGAGGCAGATTGTGCAGCAAGCCGGCGAAGCGCAGGTTCTCGGCGACCGAAAGCGTACGGTCGAGCGCGGAGTCCTGGAATACCAGGCCGATCGAACCGCGCACGCTGACCGGCTGCCGCTCGACATCATGATTCGCAACCGCCGCCGTTCCGCCGTTTGGCCGGATCAGGGTCGCGAGCATGTGGATTGTGGAAGTCTTGCCGGACCCATTCGGGCCGAGGAGCCCGAAGAACTGGCCGGACGGGACATCCAGGTCGAGGCCGTCCACGGCGAGGACTTCGCCATAACGCTTGACGAGTCCGCGCGCGCGGACAGCCAACGGCGAGTCGGGCGCCTGGTTCATGGAGCGCGGAATTCTATCAGGCCGGCGTTTTGCTCAGGTCGGTCTTGCTGGCGCCGGCCTTGCTCAGGGCACGCGAGTTCTTGTCATCCCGGAACAGGATCGGTTTCACTTCAACCTTGGGAGCGACCGGATTCTGCGCCTTGTCGACCATGTCGGTGACCAGCTTGTGATGCGGCGACAAACTGCAGACGGGATCGGCGTTGGCCGCGTCGCCGGTGAGCATGTAGGCCTGGCAGCGGCAGCCGCCGAAATCCTTCACCTTCTCCGGACAGGAACGGCAGGGTTCCTTCATCCAGCCGTCGCCGCGATACTGGTTGAAGCCGGGCGAGTCGTACCATATCCAGCGCAGGTCATGGTCGCGCACGTTGGGAAAGCTCAGGCCGGGCAGCTGGCGGGCTTCGTGGCAGGGCAGGGCGAGGCCGTCGGAAGTGACGGTGAGGAACAGCGCCCCCCAGCCGTTCATGCACGCCTTCGGCCGTTCCTCGTAGTAGTCCGGCACGACGAAGAATATGCGCATCTTGTTGCCGACGCGCTCGCGAAACCGGTTTGTCACTTCTTCCGCCCGTTTCAGCTGCTCCCGCGTCGGCAGCAATTGCTCGCGGTTCAGGTAC
>DASVNF010000004.1:0-1934 GCA_036384015.1 Burkholderiales bacterium | reverse complement strand
GAGATCCGTCTTGATTGCCGTCGCTGCCGTCGTGCTGCTCTGCGGGCAGGTTCATGCGCAGGGCAAGGGCCGTCCCAGCGGTGATACGGGCGCTTCGCAGCCGCAAGGCGAGGACCGGCAGAAGCGCATGGCCCGCGAGGAGGCCGCCGCCGCCGCAGCGATGAAGAATATCCCGGATTCGAAAGAGAAGTACGATCCCTGGAAGATCGGGAAGTAGTTTTCTCCGCCCCCGTTCTTACGGGGAGAGGGTTGGGTGAGGGGCTTTCCTAGAAATACACCCTCACCGATGCTCAGTAGCCGACGCGCAGCGGCCGGTCGAGATGGCCCGGATGGACCCAGACGCAGGCGAAGGAAATGTAGCCGCCGTACTGGGCATCGGCACCGGTCAGTTTCACGGACTTGCCGTAGCGGGCGCAATGATCGATCGCCATTGCCTTGATGTCCGCGCCGTCCTTGTAGAGCGAATAGGCGATGATGCCGCCGGTGTCGTTGCCCTTGAAGGGCGGCACCGTGTCGAAAAACGCGGTAGCCGGCGTCAGCGCAAGAGTCCCAAGGATACCCGTAAGAACTGCCGTCAGGATCGCCGTTCCAGTCGTTCGCATCATGCTCTCCGTTCGAGTCCGGTCCCACCATAGGATGCCCGGCCTGTCATGGAAAGAACGCCCGTGGGGTCCGTTGGGGGTTGGCTGCCGAGTGTTGCCGTGCTGCACTTGACCCGCTGGCGGCTTCGCGGCACCTTCCGCCGCAACGACCAATCGGCGGACCCGCTTTCATGCGCGACATTCTCTCGACAATCCGGAAACTGACTTTTGCCCTGGCGCTCGGCGCCATGGCCGGCCGGACGGCATTCAGCCCCGCAGCCGAGGCTGCCGGTGTCCTGGAGCGCGGCATCTGGCTCTCCGGCCCGCGTTACGATGGCGCGATGCGCCCCTGCGATGAAGCGCTCGGCACCATTACTCAGCAATTCGCGGAAAAAGAGGGCAAGTTCTGGAATTCCGCCCTTGAAATCACTGGCTACGCTAACGTCCACGAAGTGGCGTTCCGGGCCTGGGCCAACAACAGCATTCCGCGCCGCTTCTGCACCGCCAGCGCCATGCTGACCGATGGCCGCGCGCGTCAGGTCCACTTCTCGATTATCGAGGATGGCGGTTTCGCCGGATTCGATTCGGGCGTCGAATGGTGCGTGGTCGGCCTCGACCGCAACTGGGCCTACAATCCATCCTGCAAGGCCGCGCGGCCGTAAAGATTCGTAAAATCGATTCGAGATTTGATTCGCTCCGTCCGCTTCGCGGTGGATGAGGCGATTTTGTTCTTGAAATGTTCTGTTGGCCTGACTAGGCTTTGGGCATTGCGTAATCCGCACGAATACGACCCGGTGGCTGACCGGAGGGTGCGGAGAGGGGCAGGGAGCGTCGCCATGTTCGGTTTCAGGTCCGGTTTGTCGGCCGCTGTTTTTTCATTTGATTGTTTACGTTCTGATCTTGTCCGTTCGTCCCGCCGGTTGGCTATTCTGCTGCTTGGCCTTGCGATGGCCGGGATGATTGCGGGATCGGCGTCGGCGCAGGACAAGCGCCAGAACGCGCCCGGTGAATTCGACTTCTATGTGCTGTCGCTGTCGTGGTCGCCGTCGTTCTGTCAGGCGGCGAGCGAGCGCGGCAATTCGGGACGGGGCGTCCAGACCCAATGCGCGGGCCGGCCGTTCTCCTTCGTCGTGCATGGGCTCTGGCCGCAATACGATCGCGGCTTTCCGAACTATTGCCAGCGGCCCTCGCCCCGGCTCGACCGCAACGTTATGACCTCGATGCTCGATCTGATGCCTGCACCGGGCCTGATCTACAACGAGTGGGACAAGCACGGCACCTGTTCGGGACTGGGCGCGCGCGCCTATTTCGAAACCATCCGCAAAGCGCGCGCGGCGGTGAAGATTCCGGCTG
>DASVNF010000003.1:0-11451 GCA_036384015.1 Burkholderiales bacterium | reverse complement strand
TGTCGGTCGAGTGCATCCATTCGCGCGTGCCGATGAGCCTGCTGAAACTGCTGGAAGGCAAGGAGGTGATGATCGGCGTGATCGACGTGGCGAGCGACAAAGTCGAGTCGCCGGACGAAATCCTCAACGTCATCACCGAGGCGATGAAGTACCTGCCGAAGGAAAGCCTGCGCCCCTGCACCAACTGCGGCATGGCGCCGATGCACCGCGACATCGCCATGGCCAAGCTGTCCGCGCTCGGCGCCGGCGCCGCCCTCGCCCGCAAACGCTACGGCTGATGGAGACTAAATCTCGCCACGCGCCGCGAGCGAACACTTGTGCCGCTCGCGGCGCGTGGTGAGATGTAAGTGGTGAGAGGTAAGTGGTGGGTACTTGGGCTATAGGTCCTGTCAGCCGTGCACGGAGCGGCTGTCGCGAGGCGCTTCGTCCCGCGCGTTCATGCCGTAATCGCGCACGACCGAGGCGACTCGCAGGCGGTAATCGGCGAACACGCCCGCCCGTCCTTTTGCCTGCGCCGAGCGATGCCGTTCCAGGCTGCGCCATGTGCGGATTGCCTCTTCGTCCCGCCAGAACGAGATCGAAACGTATTTTCCCGGGGTGACCAGGCTCTGGAAGCGCTCGATCGAGACGAATCCGTCGATTTTCTTCAGGTCCGCGGCGAGCGTTGCCGCCAGATCGAAATACTCCTGTGCCCGCCCCTCGGCCGGCCACACTTCGAAAATCACTGCGAACATCCTCGTCTCCCGCGGTTCGCGCTGCGCTGCAATCGAATGTAAAGCGAAGAGAAACGAGAAGGAAGTAGGATTGGTGAGATTAGACTTTGCTCGTCTCTCGTCTCCCGTCTCTCGCCCCTAAAAGATATACCGCATCCCCACCTCCAGATTCCACTGGTAGACCAACGGCAGCTCGTCCTTGTTGAGTGCGCCGATTCCGGGACGGACCCAGGCGGCGATGTTCTTGCTCAGGATCTTCCCCACTTCCAGTTCGATCGTCAGTCCGGTCTTGGCGTCGCGTTCCCAGTCGATGGTGAACTGCGGTTCCAGAAACGTATAGACGCCGTTGGGCCAGCGGGTGAGCAGGTTGGGCTTGAGGACGGTGTAGCTGACGTCCCCGCGATTGTCGTCGCCGGCAACCGAGAAGTAGTGCTGGATGTTGGGGAAGAAGACCGAGTCGTAACCGGGCAGGTCGATGGCGCCGTACATCAGCGGGGCGAGGATGTATTTGCCGAATCCGAGCCGCTCATCGTCCGCCGTGTCGAAAATCATTTCCGTGCCGACGATCAGCGCAAAGCCGTCGCGCTGGATCGAGCGCCAGCCGATCCTGGCGAGCAGGTCGCCCTGGCCGCTGACGCGCTCCCCGCCGCCGCCCGGATCGTAGGTCACATGCGGTATTTCCAGCCGCAGGGCGACAGTGGGTCTTGCGGCATATTCGAACCGGGGGATGACGAGGTTGCGGTAACCGTCACCTTCAATATCCTGGTATTCGTTGCGCACCTCCGCCCGGGAGCGGAAGTCAGTCGGCTTCTTCAGCGTGGCCTCCGCCGCGGACGACGCAGCCGGTTGCGGTTGCGCTTGCGCCGCCCCAAGCTGCGCTACGCTGAGAATCAGCAAACAGGCGAAGCGGAGGGCAAGCTCGGATCTGGCCTGCATTTTTTAAGTCTCTCCCGTAAACGGACGCGGTACGTCTGCCGCAGTGCAGCGACGCCCGTATCTCTCGTGATGGTGCGCGTACTTTACCGGGAGTGTGACGTTTGTCTAGCGCGGACGCAGGCTGCGCCAAGGTGAAGCAGGACCGAGGGCCGCGGTCCCGTGGGCCGAATGGAAAAACAAGGATGAAAATCCGGGCTTCAGGTCTCCAGTTTCTTAACTAGATCCGGCGCTTCCCCGGCCCTTCGCTGGTGCTGATGCCGACCTGAATCGCGGCGGCAATCCGGTTGCTTCCCTGCCAGGGCAGGATCCCGGGAGAAACCTGTTCGAGCAAGGCATCCACATCGTGGAAGGCCGGATCGAATACCAGGGAACGCCGGGTGGCAGCGTCGGCCGGCGTGCCCATCCGGAGTTCGAACATGAAGCGGTTGCGCGCCACGGATGCCAGTTCGAAGGTTTCTCCTTCTCGATGACGAGAAGCGACAACAGCGTTCGCGCCCTACCAGTAACGCCTCATTTCCAGATAGGTGAAAGACGCTGTCCAGCTCACCATCAGCAGTCCCACCAGCGACTCGATTCCGCAGATCATGCGCAGCGAACCCGTCGGGTAAATGTCTCCGAACCCCAGGGTCGTGTAGGTCTCGCTGGAAAAGTACAGAAAGCTCGAGAGCGAATCCTCGAAGCTTCCGCCGAACCCGCCCATTCCGAACTTGTCCCTGAGCAACCAGTAGGCGAGGGCGAACACCGCGATCTGCAGCAGATGGCTGATCAGGGCGCCGACCAGCGCGACCAGGACCTTGGACCGTGTTGAAGCGATCGTCACCTTCGGCACCCGGTCGTTCAGCAGCCGCAGGGTTTCGTAATGCATCAGCACGCAGGCGGTGACGAGCAACAGGGCGAGGAGGAACGACATAAAGGCGAGGGAAAGGTGAAAGGTTAAAGGGAAAAGGTCAAAGTGACGCCAAACGCGCGTTCAACCTGGGCGGTAACGCTTTGGCCCCTGAATGGTGTACAGCCCTTGCCTTCACCTTTCCCCTTTAACCTTTCACCTGCTTCTCGACCTTCCCCTGTATAGTCGAAGCCCTATCAGGAGACCCCCATGGCTCAAGTCAAAGCAGAAATCCCCGAAATCGTCCCGTTTGCCCGCTACACCCCCGCCGAAGTCATCCGCAACAAGAAAGCTCGCGACGTGCGCCGCAAGTCCATCCGCGCCCAGAACGCCAGCAGCAGGATGAAGTAAGCAGGCCTGAGGGAAAAGAGAAGAGAGAAGAGAGAAAAGAGAAGAGAGAAGAGAAAGGACCTGGGCGCAACGGTGTCGGCCTACCTTTTACCTTTTACCTTTCACCTTGTACCTTTTACCTTAGTTCGCCCGAACGAGCTTCTGGAACACACGCAAGTCGTGGTCCGCTTTTTTTCCGAATATCGCCGCCCAGTAGATGTTGGAGACTTCCGCCACGTAGATATCCCCTTTTGAATCGACTGCGATGCCGTGCGGCGCGATGAACTGGCCCAGGCCCTCGCCGATGGGCTGCGTGCCCAGGTAGGCGAGAACTTCCCCCTTGTTCGATACGACTGTCACGCGCGGGCCAAGATTGGGTACATCCCGGGTCAGCGTTGCCGCCGTTTCGGGGCCGAGCTCGCCGATGTACGCGAGGGGATTGCTGCCACGTGCGACGAACAGGCCGCACGGCCGCATCAGGTTGTTCCACTGGCCCTGGTACTTGCCCTCGCCATCGAACACCTGCACGCGGTGGTTCTCCCGGTCCGCCACGTAGACCCAGCCGGCGTCGTCGCAGGCGATGTTGTGCACCAGGTTGAACTGTCCCGGCGCGGTGCCGATCTCTCCCCAGGAAAAGAGCAGCTTGCCGTCGGGTGAGAACTTGTGCACCCGCGCGTTCTGGTAGCCGTCGGACACGTAGATATCCCCCTGCGGCGATAGCGCGGTATGGGTGCACCGGTTGAACGGCTCGCCGCTGAAGCGCGTGGCCGATACCTTGGGCGTACCGATGGTCTGCAGCAGCTTGCCCTCGGTCGTGAATACGCGCACGAACTGGCCGTCGTCGTCGGTGAGGTAAAGCTTTTCGTCCGGTCCCATCGAGGCGCCATGGGGACGGACGAAGCCGGCATCCTGTCCCCAGGAGCGCAGGTACTTGCCGTTGCGGTCGAAGACGATGACCGGATGGCTGCCGCGGTTGAAGACGTACACATTGTCGCGACCGTCCAGCGCGACTCCGGCGCAATCGCCGAACTTGATATCCGGCGGCAGCTCCCCCCAGCCGTCGGCGACCCGGTACTGGTGCTTGCCGCTGCCCAGCAGGCCGGCGTCGGCGGCGTGTGCGGCACGCGGCGAGAGCAGAGGGCCGACGGTGCCGAGCGTTGCGGTGCCGGCGAACGCGGCGGCGCCGATGCCGAGCTTGCGCAGGAACAGCCGGCGGTTCATGGAGCAGAGAGGGCACATAAAAACCTCCTTTGGAACAGGTTAAAGCTGAAAGGTGAAAGCCGAAAGTAAGGACCAGGGCATCCGTCCACTTTGACCTTTAACCTTTTCCCTTTGCGCTGCGAAGCAGATCTCATCGCTTCGCGCCGGTCGCGCTGCGCGCGAGCCAGGTCACGAGTCCGGATGCGAAGGCGCAGCCGGCGAGGAAGTACAGCGCCATCTCGAAGCTCTGGGTGCTGTCCTTGATCCAGCCGACGATCATCGGGCCGACGTAGCCGCCGAGGTTGCCGAGCGAGTTGATGAGTGCGATGCCGGCCGCGGCGGCGGTGCCGGTGAGGAACAACGACGGCATGGGCCAGAACGACGGCCTCGACCCGTAGATGCCCATGGTCACGAGCGACATGAACACCAGCGCCCAGTACGACACGCCGACCAGCGCCATCCCCAGGAAGCCGATGCCCGCCACGCTGGACGAGCAGATCAGGTGCCAGCGCCGCTCCTTCATCCGGTCCGACGAATAACCGAAGGCGAGCAACCCGGCCACGCCGATGAAGTAGGGAATGCCGCTCAACACGCCGGTCATGAAGTTCGTTTCGCCGAGCTGCTTGACGATCTGCGGCAGGAAGAAGGCAATGCCGTAGCTCGCCGTGGCGCTGGCGAAATAGATGAACGACAGCGCGAGCACGCGCGGATCGGTCAGCGACTGCAGCAGGTTGAGCTTGTGCCGGGTCTCGATGTCGCTCCGTTCCGACTGCAGCTCCGCCTCGAGCCAGTCGCGCTCGTCCTGCGTCAGCCAGGTTGCCGCGGCAGGCCGGTCGGTCATGTACTTCAGCACGACGAATGCCAGCAGGACGGCGGGAATGGCCTCGATGATGAACACCCATTGCCATCCGCGCAGGCCCCAGATGCCGTCCATTCCCAGGATCGCACCCGAGATGACCGAGGCCAGGCCGTTTGCAACCGGAACCGCAACGAACAGCGTCGAGATGATCCGTCCCCGATAGCGCGCGGGAAACCAGTAGGTGAAGTACAGGATCATGCCCGGGAAGAATCCGGCTTCGGCAACCCCCAGCAGGAAGCGCAGGGTGAGGAAGCTGATCGGCCCCTGGACCACGGCCATCAGGCCGGAGACGATGCCCCAGGTGACCATGATGCGGGCGATCCAGCGGCGCGCGCCCACCTTGTGGAGGATCAGGTTGCTCGGCACTTCGAACAGTGCGTAGCCGAGGAAAAAAATGCCCGCGCCCCAGCCGAACAGGTAGGCGCTGAAGCCGAGGTCCTTGTTCATGGTGAGCGCAGCGACGGCGATGTTGGTGCGGTCGATGTAGGCGATCAGGTAGGCCACCATCACCAGCGGAAGCAGGCGCCACCAGACCTTCAGAACCGTGCGCCGCTGGAATTCCGGCGTGAAGCGCGAATCCATCCCGACTCCTCCCACCCCGTCTTTTGCGGCGGTGCGTCAGGCGCCCGCCGTGGCTTGTGCCGGGATTATGCAGGATAGGCGACGACTGGGCATGGCTCAGAAGGAACACCAGCAAGATCGCAACCCCGCGGCTGTCGAGACCATCACGAAGCGGCTAGACTCTCCCTGTTCCCAATCTCCGACATAGCGTGAATCGTCCCGAACTGCTCCATCGCCTGTCCGCCCAGTCATCCTGGGATCTCGTTGTCATCGGCGGCGGCGCAACGGGACTCGGAATTGCGCTGGATGCGGCCGTGCGGGGCTTTTCGGTGGCGCTGGTCGAGGCGGGGGATTTCGCGGCGGGCACGTCGTCGCGCACCACCAAGCTCGTGCACGGCGGCGTGCGCTACCTGGCGCAGGGCAACTTCCACCTGGTGAAAGAAGGGTTGCAGGAGCGGTCGCTGCTGCTCGCGAACGCACCGCACCTGGCGCAACCGATCCCTTTCGTCATGCCTGCTTACCGCTGGTGGGATAAGGCCTGGTACGGCATGGGCCTGCGTCTCTACGACGCCCTCGCCGGGAAATCGCGGCTGGGCAAGACGGAATTCCTCGGCGCCTACGAGACCCAGCGCCGCGTCCCCACCATCGAGAGGCAGGGCCTGCGGGGCAGCGTGCAGTATTGGGATGGGCAGTTCGACGACGCGCGCCTCGCCATCGCCTTGGCGCGCACCGCGGCCCATCACGGCGCCTGCGTCGTGAACTACTGCGTTGCGGTTGGCGTCTTGCGCGAGGACGATGCGATTGCCGGCGTGGCGGTGCGCGACATGGAGACGGGGGCGCGGCTCGAATTGAGATCCCGCTGCGTGGTCAACGCCACCGGCGTGTGGGTGGACCAGGTCCGCCGATTTGACCAGCACAATGCACCGCGCATGGTGGAGCCCAGTCAGGGCATCCACCTCGTGGTCGACGGCAGCTTCCTGCCCGCCGCCCGGGCGTTGCTGATTCCCCATACGTCCGATGGACGGGTGCTGTTCGCAATCCCCTGGCTGGGCAGCTTGCTGCTCGGTACCACCGATACGCCGCGCAAGGACATCGTCGAGGAACCGCGTCCAACGGACGAGGAAGTCGATTTCATCCTGCGCGAGATCGGACGCTACCTTCACAAGCCGCCGACCCGGGCCAATGTCCGCTCGGCATGGGCCGGCTTGCGGCCGCTCGTGAAGCCGGTGGATGCGCGGGGCAAGCGCACGCGGACGCTGTCGCGCGAGCACGCGGTCGTCGTCTCCGATACAGGACTCGTCACCGTGACCGGCGGCAAGTGGACCACTTACCGCGCGATGGCGGAAGACGTGCTGGAGGCCTGCTTCGAAAAGTCGCTGCTGCCCTGGAAGGAAGGCGGCGTCACCCGAGATCTGCGCCTCGTGGGCGCGCCAGAAAGCTCACACGTTTCCCTCAGCGCGGCACCCGGCCTGCATCTCTACGGGACGGATGCGGATGTTGTTCACGCGCTTCGGGGGGGCGATCTTGAGCTCGCGCCTGGGTTGACGACGGCTATGGTGCGTTTCGCGGTTCGGGAGGAGTTTGCCCGCACGGTGGAGGATGTGCTCGCCCGCCGCTCGCGGCTGCTGTTCCTGGATGCCGCGAAGGCCGCGAAGCTGGCGCACCCCGTCGCCGCGATCATGAAGGAAGAACTGGGCGCGGAGTTCGATGCAGAGAAGTCCGCTCGCGACTTCGAGCGCCTCGCGGACGGCTATCGCCTGACTTGATCGCTCGCGCGATGTCTCCATCCACCATGGAGATACCGTGTTGCGAGTCAAGTAGCGATAAGTGTTGGGTCGAATGGTTTGCCGGACTTGAACACGCCGAAGGAATTGTGATGAGTTTGCGCATTGCGGCGGCGATGATGGCCATCTTGTGCTTGCCGCGAGCCTGCAGGCGTTGAGCAAGGCGCCGGATGATCGGATTGCTGCGCATCGCCGGCCAGATTTCCAGCGTTGTCGTGGAAGATGCCGAGACGTCGAAGCGCTACGAACTGCGCAGCCGCTGCGTGATCAACGCCACCGGCGTCTGGGACATCCCGTCACGGTCCGGCGAGAATAAGCGACTTTCATGCAGTTTCTTTCTGCGGAACATGTCCGGGAAAAATTCCATCATCAGGCCGAGAGATAGTGGAATGCGCACCCGGGACATATCTTTTTTGGTCCGGGTTGCTTGTAGGACAAAATCCGCGGCCCAATACTCCAGCCCGCCAAAACAACAACAGCAAGCGGGGAAACGTGGACGGAATATCAATGGGGGGATGGCGCGGCGGTCTGCTGTGCCTCGGAATCGCTTCACTGGGCATCACGGCAACACATGCGGAAGACATGGTGGCGCCGCAGGTGGACGTGGTCGCCAGGCCCGAAGAGGCGTCGACGCAATATCTGCAGTCGGAATCCAGCACGGCGTCCAGAATTCCGATCGAGATAAAGGAAACCCCGTACTCGGTGACGGTGATCCCGCAGCGAGTAATGGAGGAGCAGGATGCGCGGGTTCTCGCCGATGTGCTCAAGAACGCCGCGTCGATCTCGCAGGAGAGCAACAACGCCGGACGGCAGGGTGCGTTCCGTTCGCGCGGCTTCCTGATCAGCGACGAGTTCGGCTACTTCATCGACGGTCAACCTTCCTTCGGCCTGCTCGATCCGCCCATCGAACTCATCGAACGCGTGGAGGTGCTGCGCGGTCCGGCTTCCATCCAGTACGGCCGGGCCGAGCCCGGAGGGGTGGTCAACCTCATCCGCAAACGGCCCACGGCCGGGCGGCTTGCGTCCATCGAACTCAGCACGGGTGCCTTCGACTACGACCGTGCCCAGATCGACCTGGGCGGCCGATTCGCGGACGACGGCAAGTTCGGATACAGGTTGAACGTGGCCCGGGAGCGAAGCGGGAGCTTTCGCGACGTGGTCTTTCTCGACAAGGACGTGGTGGGCCTCGCGCTCGACGCGAAACTGCTGGACCACCTGACGCTGACGCTCTTCGCGGATTACACCGATCGCGAAACGCCGTGGGACAACGGACAGATGGCGATCAACGGCAGGCCCGCGGACATTCCTCCGAGCCGCTTCCTGGAACTGCCCTGGGGGCAACAGTCGTCCCACAACCGCAACTTTGGCTACGAGATCGACTGGAAGGTTTCGCCAAACTGGACCGTTCGCAACCAGTACAACTACCAGGACTACGACTTCGACCGGCACCAGGCGGCCAAGACGCCAGCCGCCAACTTCGCCACCACCGGAAACTTCACGGTGCGCGAGACCAGGCTGCTTACGGAACTGCAGGCGCATTCGTGGATTCTCGACTTGGTCGGCGACAACGAACTGCTTGGCATGCGCCACCGGACGGTGCTGGGCTATCACCGCGTCGAGCAGGACCGCACCCTGCACCAGCAGGTCGGCGCGGGAAACGTCTACAACTCCAATATCTACAATCCCGCGTCCTTCGTCCGGCTTCCGCTGCCCATGGGCGCGGCGCCTTCGCAGGTGAACGACAACGTCTATCAGGGCGTCTATGGCGAGGATTTCATCGGCATTACGCGGAAACTGGATCTGATGCTGGGCGTCCGCTACGACCGCTTCAGCGAACGCTCGGAGTTTCCCTCCACGGGGGCGGCCAGCGATCTGCGGGAGAACGACGCCATTACCCCGCGTGCGGGGATCATCTACCGGCCGGCCGATCCGGTTTCGCTCTACGTGAGCTACAGCCGCGGCTTTCTCCCCGGCGGGCGCGTGACCCAGGGGATCAACATCGGGGAATTGCTGGATCCCCAGGAATCGGAACAGACCGAAGCCGGCGTCAAAACGCTCTGGATGGACAACCGGCTCGGCCTGAATGCCGCGGTGTACGAACTGACACGGCAGAACATCGCCTTCTTCGACTCGACCATCAACTACACCACGGTCGTCGGCAAACAAGTGCACAGGGGCGTGGAGTTCGAAGCCATCGGAGAAATCACCCGGGCCTGGAACGTGATGGCATCGTACGCCTACCTCGACGGCGAGATCACCGAGGGCATCAACAAGGGCAAATCTCCCAACGCCGCGCCGCGCCACTCGACGCGCCTGTGGACCTCCTACGCCTTCGGGGGCGAAGCCCTGCATGGCGTTACGGTCTTCGGCGGAGCGTTCCGGCAGAGCTCGATCTACGGCGATCCCGCCAATACGTTCATGCTGGAGGGATGGACGCGCGTGGATGCGGGGATCAGCTACGTTCACAAAATCGGCGCCCGCACCGCGAAAGTTCAACTGAACGTGGAGAACGTGTTCGACCGCAACTACTATCTCGGCAACGGCACAAACTCCATCTTCCCGCAACCGCCGCGCACCTGGCGCCTCGGCATCGGGATCGCACTGTGAGCCGGCCCCGCGCGGCGCTGGCCGCGGCCATGCTGGCGTGCACGGTGTCCGCTCAGGCGGCACCGGAGGGTCCGCTGCCGCGCATCTATTTTGAGGCAATCGCCGACGGCAGCAGCCGCTTCGGCGGCGACGGCGGACGCTTTACCGCGTTGCCGGTCGCGCCGGTGATGGACGGTGAAGCGGTCTACTTCGTCGGTGTCCGTGACGACGGACGCCAGGGGATCTACCGCAACATCCGCGGCGTCATCGAAAGCCTGGTCGATACCCGGACGCCCATCCCGCACGGGCTGGGGAATTTCACGGAGTTCCCGGATCCGCCGATGGCCGCCGACGGGCGCCTGGTGTTTCGCGCCCTGGGCGGCGACGGCCAGCAAGGCCTTTATCTGCTCGCCGACGGTCTCCTGCGCCGCATCGCGGACATGTCCACCGCAATGCCGAACAGCGACAAGCGCTTCGCCTTCATCAAGCGCCCGGCGTTCGACGGCCGCCAGGTAGTGTTCCTTGGGCGCTCCGGGAAGTCCGGAACGCCGAACGACAGCAAATTGCAGGGTATCTACCGCTACGACCTGGAACGGGGCACGATCGAACCGGTGGCGGACTGGACCATGCAGGTGCCGGGACGGGACGTGCGCTTCGGGAAAATGGACGACACATCGACGGGCCGTGGCCGCGCGGTGGTGACCGCCTACGGTACGGACGACAGGTCGGGGATCTACGTGCATGGCGGCGATGGACTTGCCCTGCTTGCAGACACCTCGACCACGCTGCCGGGATCGCCGGGCGAGGCATTTCCCGGCTTCAACGACGCGGCGGCCGATCGCTCGTTCGAGACCGACAACGTCGCGTTCCGGGTCGCCCCGGAAAAGAGCGCGTGGAACGGCGTCTATGCCTGGATCGACGGGACGCTGCATGCGGTCGCGACCGTGCAGACCGAAGCGGCCGGCGGCGCGGAGAACTTCATCCGCTTCAGGAGCCCGAACGTCTACCACGACCGCGTATTCTTTCTGGGCTACGCAAGCAGCGGGCACGAAGGCATTTATGCCTGGCGCAACGGTAAACGATTTCCGGTCGCGCACCGCAATCTGGAGCTCGGCGGCAAGCCGGCGAAACATTTCAGCCTCAGCCAGGAGGCTGCCGGCGCGCGGGGCATAGCCTTCCGCGTCCATTTCGAAGACGGCACCGAAGGCATCTATCTTGCGCACCTGCGCGACGAGGCCGGGCGCGTGATAATTTCGGATACCCTTCACGGAACAAGCCTCGGCAACGTCCAGGGCGGACGTTTCGTTGAAGGCGGCGGCTGGACGGTGACCGCCGACAATGACCGCATCGTGTGGGCGCTGCCGCCGATGCCGCCGCGGGGAATGGTCGAAGTGGACATCCGCAACTTCGATCCCCGCACCCAGCTCACTGCTGAAAAGAACATTTTCATGGGCCTGTGGGGGACGCTGTTCCAGAACCATGAGCGTCTCGGCCTGCCCGACACCGACAACTGGGAAATCCGGGTCGGCAAGGCCCACCCGCAGTTCAAGGTCGAGTACCACGCCCGCGGGTTCGGGAACGCTGTGGAATGGGTTC
>DASVNF010000002.1:0-19291 GCA_036384015.1 Burkholderiales bacterium | reverse complement strand
TTCTCTTTTCTCTTTTCTCTCGTCTCTCCTCTCTTTTCCCTCCTCTCCTTCCCCTTTACTTCGAATGGAACCGGTACTTGTTCCGCCCGCCCGATTTCGCGGCGTACATGGCGGTATCGGCGTTTCTCATCAGGGACGACTCGTCCTGGGCGTCCGCCGGAAAGATCGAGATGCCGATGCTGCCGGTGACGTGACATTCCTGGCCGAAGATGATCACCGGCCTGGCAATGGCGGCGAGGATCTTGTCCGCCACCTCACCGGCCTCGCTGGCATCCTCGAGTTCCTGCAACAGCACGACGAATTCATCGCCGCCGAGGCGCGCCACCATGTCGCTGGCGCGCAATGTCACCTTCAGGCGTGCGGAGATCTCGCGCAGCAGCTGATCCCCGGCTTCATGGCCGAGGGTATCGTTGACGAGCTTGAAGCGGTCCAGGTCGATGAACTCGACGGCGAACTGGCGCCGGTAGCGCCGCGCCGATTCGATCGCCACATTGAGCAATTCGCTGAACATGACCCGGTTCGGCAGCCGGGTCAGGCCGTCATGCGTGGCGAGGTACTGCATGTACTCTTCGGCCTGCTTGCGACGCAGGAACTGGCCGATCTGGCTGCCGACCACCCGGATGGCCTGGCGCAGCCGTTCCTCGGGCTCCCGGGTTGCGCGGCTCCAGAACGAGAAGACACCCAGCGTCTTGCCCGCCGTCGTGATCGGAAACAGGAATGCGCCGCGAAGGCCGGCCTCGCGCGCGAGCTCCTTGCGCAACATGCGGTCGTCGGTGCTGACGTCGGCGATCCAGAGCGGCTCGTCCATCTGCCAGACGCGGCCCGCGAGCCCGACCCCGGGAGGAAACACGTGGCCGTGCGCCTGCTCGAAAATCTGGCGCAGGTCGGGGCCGAGGTTCTCCCAGAATCCGCCGAAGCGCAGCACGCCGGCCTGCTCGTCCACGGCCCAGTATTCGCCGCACGGCCAATCCTGGTTCTCGCAAATGGTGCGGATTACCGACTGCAATGCCGCGGACTCGGTGCTGGCTTCCGCGAGGCAGCGCGTCACGCCATGCTCGAGCCGCAGCAGCTGTTCTTCGCGCTTGCGTCCGGTGATGTCCTCGAAGACGGCGATGTCGTACTGGGGCTCGTCCGTCGCGCCGCGCTTCACCGCCACGCTCAGCCGGCACCATACCGTCGCGCCGTCCTTGTGCAGATAGCGCTTCTGCACCTGGAATGAATCGACTTTGCCCTCCCAGAGTTCGGCTCGCGCCGCTTTGGCCGCATCGCGGTCGGCCGGGTGCGAAACCTGGCGCGCGCTGAGTTCCTGGAGTTCCTCGCAGGTATAACCGAGCAGGTCGCAAAGCCAGCGATTGGCGAACAGGAACCGGCCGTCCGCGTCCAGTTGTGCAATGCCGATCGCGGCCATGTCGACGAGGGACCGGAATCGCTCTTCGCTTGTCCGCAAGGATTCCAGGGACGAATCCGGGCTCATTCGGGCAACCTTGCGTATTCCGGATGCGGCATGTGCCTCAGGTGCATTGGTCCTCCGGTGGATTCGACTGCCGCCAATGATGTGACCGGGGATAACGGATGGCAAGAAGCAATGCAGCAACGAACCGCCACGGTCCGCCAGATGGCACGGGGGGGGATATAGCGGGAAAAGGAGTGAAGGCGCAAAGGGCAAAGCGTAGAATCTTTCCGGCAGACAGTCCTGCCGCACTTTGGCTGCCCAATGCCGCTCCCTCCCGACAAGCCCCAAACCGATCCCCCACCCGCGCCGAAAAAAGCGAACCTGCTGCGGGTCATCTGGATCGTCGTGTCCGGATTTTTCATGATCGGCCGCAACCGCGACTACGGACCGGACGCACCGAGGATCAGCCCGGCGCAGCTGGTCATCGTCGCCGTTGTCGGGGCGGTGGTGTTTGTCGTAAGCCTGATCACCCTGGTCTCCTTCATCACGCGCTGAACCGCTGCGCATGATCGGCTCCCAGCCCCTGTAACAGGGCTTTGGATTGCCATTCGCAAGGAGGAGCCGTTAAACTGGTCCGGCATCGTGAACGGCCATGGGCAGGTCATTGGCGCGTCGGCGTCCGGCACACAACAAGACGGCATAGCGATGCTGCGCAAAGGGGGAATGGCCATGGCAATTTCCAGACGTGAATTGATCAAGGCCGGCGCCGCGGTCGCCGGTGCAACCGCCCTGTCGCGGCGGAGCTGGGGACAAACGCAGCCGATCGAGCTGGTGTTTTCGCATCACGTACCCACCACTCACCTGATCCACGGCGTAGCCGAGAAATTCGCGGAGAAAGTCAAACAGCGTACCAACGGCGCGGTCACGATCAGCATCCGGCCGGCCTCCCAGCTTTTCAACCTCCGCACTTCGGCAGAAGCGCTGCAACTGGGAACGCTCGACATGTGCTGGACCGACCTGGGTACGCTGGGCAACTGGCAGCCGCAATTCGGGTTCGTCTCCCTGCCGTTCCTGTTCAAGGATTACGATCACGTCAAGGCGGTCCTGTACGGGCCCGTCGGCCAGCAGGTCAGCAAGGACGCGAAGGACTCGCTCGGGATCGAGATACTCTCCCTCGGCGCTTCGGGATTTCGCGTCTTCCTGTCCAAGAAGCCGATCCAGACAGCCGACGACGTTCGCGGGCTGCGCCTGCGTGTCCCCGAGATTCCGACCTGGGTCGAGATGGCGAAGGCACTCGGTGCCAATCCGACCCCGATTCCGGCGGGGGAAATCTACACGGCACTGCAGACCGGCGTCGTCGATGCATGCGAGGCGCCCGCCGACTACATGGTCTCCAGCAAGAACTATGAAGTCGCCGGCCACGTCGCGCGCACCCACCACATCTTCACCGAAGTCTCCATGATGGCGAGCGCGAGGAAAATGGCGTCGCTGCCGCCGAACGTGCAGAAAGTGATTCGCGACGCGGCCGTCGAAGCCGTGCAGAAGGACATGTTCGAGGCCAACCTCAAGGCACAGCAGTCCGCCTGGAACGAGCTCGCCAGACTGATCAAGGCCAATCCCAATCCGGACATCGCCAGCTTCCGCGCGAAAATGGGCCCCGTCGTCAACGGCTTCGTCGGCCGCGCGGGCGCAAAGGGCAAAGCACTGGTCGAGGCCGTGCAGGCCGCCGGCAAGGCGTGAGCGTTGAACGATTCTCACGCATACCCGGCTGTCCCCTTTACGGACCGTCTCCGCGCTTCGATCAAGGCGGTTTCCGTGGCGCTCCTCGCCGGTTATTTCGTGCTGGTCCTGCTGCAGGTGTTCTTTCGCTATGTGCTGAACGAGTCCCTGTTCTGGGCCGAGGAGCTGGTTCGCGCGGCGATGCTCTGGGGGATCATGCTCAGCTCGGCGCTGGTGGCGGCTTCGCGCGGCCACATCCGCGTGGACCTGCTCGAATCCAGCCTGCCGCCGGGCGGACGGCGCGCAGTCATCTGGGTGGCCAACGTGCTGACGCTCGCCTTCAGCCTGATGCTGCTGTGGGCCGGCATCCAGTTCGTCGACCGCACCTGGATGCAGCAGTCTCCGGTGCTCGATGTTCCGAAATGGACTGTCTATCTGGCCATCCCGGTCGGCGCGGCGCTCGAATCCCTCCTCATGATCCTGACCTGGAACCGGGATGTCCCGGCACCTGACGAGCTGACGGATCGCACGCTGTGAGCATCGGCTTGATGCTGGTGCTGTTCCTGGTATTCATGGTGCTCGGCATGCCGATCGCCTATTGCATGGGCCTGGCGGCGATCCTCACGATCCTGGTCGACGGCCAGCTCCCCGTCCTGCTGCTGGCCCAGCAGTTCTACGATTCGCTGGACAACTTCTCCCTGCTCGCGGTGCCTCTGTTCATCCTGGCGGGAGAACTGATGAGCGTCTCCGGCATCACCGAGCGCCTGGTGGGCATGTCGCGCGCCCTGATCGGCCATCTGCGCGGCGGCCTTGCCCAGGCCAATATCCTGACCAACATGTTCATGGCCGCCATCTCGGGCTCCGCCCTCGCCGACCTTGCCGCCATCGGCTCGATGATGATCCCGGCGATGAAACGCGAAGGTTACAAGCCCGCCTTCGCGGTGGCGGTGACGGCCTGTGCGGCAATGATGGCCCCGATCCTTCCACCCAGCATCATCGCGGTGATCTACGGCTCCGTCACCGGCGTGTCGATCGGCGCGCTGTTTCTCGGCGGCGTCATTCCGGGCATCCTGGCGGGATTGTCGATGATGCTCCTCACCTGGTATATGGCGCCCCGCGTCGGCGCCGGTCCGTCGCCGCGGGCCAATCGCGCCGAGATCGTGTCGGCCTCGGGCCGGGCATTGCCGGCGCTGGTCATGCCGGCCATCATCATCGGCGGCATCCTTTCCGGTGCGTTCACGCCGACCGAGGCGGGCGCGGTGGCGGCTCTGTATGCACTGCTGTTCGGCCTTGTCGTCCGCAAACACAATCGCGGGACGCTCTATCGCAATTTCTCCGCGGCCGCGGAGACCACCGCGAGCGCACTCATCACGCTCGGCGGCGCGGCACTGTTCAGCTGGGTCCTGAGCCGGGCGGGAATCGGCCAGATCGCCCTCCAGGCCATGCTGTCGATCACATCCGACCCCAAGCTGGCGATGCTCGTGCTGATCGCGTTTTTCTTCCTCGTGGGGACTTTCCTCGAACCGGTGCCCGCGTTGATCATCGTGGTGCCGGTCATGGGGCCGCTCATCGCCCATCTCGGCTACGACCCGGTGCACTTCGGCATCATCACCATCATGCTGCTGGTCGTCGGATCCGTAACGCCGCCGGTAGGGGTACTGGCCATGGTCGCCAGCCGAATAGCGGGGATCAGCTACACCGCGTCCATGGCCATGCTGTCCCCTTTCATCGCAGCCTGGATGCTGGTGATCCTGCTCGTTGCCTATGTTCCGGAACTCGTCCTGTGGCTGCCGCGATTGATGAAGTAAAGCTCGTCATTGGGCTGTTACGGCGCACCTTGAAGGCACGAGGGACACGAAGCAGCACGAAGAAGTGCAAGAACAAAAAGATGGAATAGTGGCCATAGTGATGCGTTGTCAGAATTTATTCCAATATCCCATTTCCATGGAATCTGCAATTGGCCATTCTCTCGTTTTGCTTCGGGTCCCTTCGTGTACTTCGTGTCGTCGTGGTGAGAGTGGCATCCTGGCGGGATTCAAGGTTTGCCCAGTGTTCTGCCCGGTTGGCGTCCTCCGAAAATTGCCATTTGGTTATGATGCAGGCTTCATCCCCATCCCGCGTCGGTTCTGCGGGACAGAACGTGCAAGGATCGTCCTGAAATGAGCGTCATGACCGAATCTCCCGAAAGCCAGGCACGCTCGTTCGACGCGCTGGTCGTCGGCGCCGGGTTCTCCGGCCTTTATCAATTGCTCTGCCTGCGCGACCGGCTCGGCCTTTCGGTCAAGGTGCTGGAGGCCGGCGCGGGGGTAGGCGGCACCTGGTATTGGAACCGTTACCCGGGGGCGCGCTGCGATTCGGAAAGCCATTCCTACTGCTACACCTTCTCCGAAGAGCTGTGGAAGGAATGGACATGGTCGGAAAAATACCCCGCCCCCCCGGAAATCATGCGCTATCTCAACCATGTCGCCGACAAGTTCGACCTGAAACGGGATATTCGCTTCAACACCCGCGTCGAGTCGGCGCGCTACGACCCGGCCGCAAACCGCTGGCGCGTGACCACCGATGGCGGCGAGGAGTTGACCGCGCAGTTCCTGATTACCGCCGTGGGCTGTTTGTCGACGGCGAACGTTCCGGACATTCCCGGCCTGGACGCCTTCCAGGGCAAGTGGTACCACACCGGGCAATGGCCGCACGAAGGCGTCGATTTTCGCGGCAAGCGCGTCGGCCAGATCGGCACCGGTTCGACCGGCATCCAGGCCGCGCCGGTGATAGCGCAGACCGCCGCCCACCTGACCGTGTTCCAGCGCACCGCGAACTACAGCGTGCCCGCGCGCAATGGTCCGCTCACGCCGGAATTCACTCGCTGGATCCACGACAACATGGACGAGATCCGCACGACCATGCGCGCGGCGGTTAACGGCCATCCCTTCCTGCTCTCCGAAACCCTCACCTTGTCGATTCCGGATGCGGAACGCCATGCCCGCTATGAAAAGGCCTGGGAGACGGGCGGCTTGCGCTTTCGCGCGGTGTTTCGCGACCTGGTGACGAACAACGAAGCGAACGCCACCGCATCCGCATTCCTCAAGGACAAGATCCGCGGGATCGTGAAGGATCCGGCCACGGCGGAGAAGCTGGCCGATATCGACCACCCCTACGCGGCGAAGCGGCCGCCGATCGACACGGACTACTTCGAGACCTTCAACCGCGACAACGTGGACCTGGTCGATGTCCGCGCCGATCCCATCGAGCGCATCACGCCGACGGGCATAAAGCTGAAGAGCGGCGCAGAAATACCGCTGGACATCATCGTGTTCGCCACGGGCTTCGACGGCATGACCGGCTCGCTGCTGAAAATGGATATTCGCGGGCGCGAGGGACTGTCGTTGAAGAAAGCCTGGGCCGCCGGCCCGCGCAACTATCTCGGGCTGCAGGTGGCGGGCTTTCCGAACCTGTTCATGGTCACCGGCCCCGGCAGCCCCTCGGTGCTATGCAACATGCCCGTCGCCATCGAGCAGCATGTGGAGTGGATAACCGACTGCATCGCGCACCTGCGCAAGGCCGGTTTTAAAACCATCGAGCCCAGCGAAGAAGCGGTGGACTCGTGGGTTGCGGAGGTGAACAGGGCCGCCGATGCGACGGTACTTCCGCAGGCGAAGCATTCCTGGTATCTCGGCGCGAACATTCCCGGCAAGCCGCGCGTGTTCATGCCTTACGCAGGCGGGATGGCGCACTATCGGGAGATCTGCGGCGACGTCGCGGCGAGGAACTATGAGGGCTTCAAGCTGGGCGCCTGAGCGATCCCTCGCTCCCCATGCAGCGGATCCGTGTCCGGGAACGCTTTACACCGCGGCGTGGTTGCACGATTGGAACGCTTCCGCCTACCTGCGTGCCGATTTCGGATCGCGCGCAGCGGTGAAGGCATCCCGCAGGCGATCGAGGGCGGCATAGAGGATATCGATGCTGAAACCGGTCACGAAAGCCAGCGCCAGGGGAATCGAAGATCCCCTGCCGACTTCCGCGGCAATCGCCCCGGATGGCGCCCAGAACCAGCCGATGATGATGCCGGCGATCCCGCCGAGGGAAAGCCTGACCACCGCGCGCGGGACGCCGAAATTCGGCGTCAATGGATTGAGCGAATCCCTCAGGAGGAAAACGGTCGCACCGAGCAGGCCCGAAAGGAATGGGAGAATCCAGACGCTCAGCAACGAAACGCTGTCGCGAATCTGCGTGCTGTAAAGCAGCGCCACGGTCTCCACATCGACTCCGTGCTTGATGCCCGTCATCTGCTTGAAGCAGGAATGGCTCAGTTCCTCCTGCATCACCACCTGCTGCCAAACCGAATGGCTGTTTTTCCCCGGCCGGGAAACCGTGACCGAGTGCTGGATCGAATGGCACATGTCCGCGTACGGGGTTTCCGAAATCCGGTCGTAAGCCGGGGACGATGGCAGGTGCGAAAGGAGGCCTGACGCCCAATCGATCAGGGCATGCACTTGCCCCTGGAACGGCCACTCCGCGGCCAATGACTGCTCGGCGAGCAGATTGACGGCGGCCTGGTCCCGCGCATCCAGGTTCTGGATCTCATTCAGGGCTCGCTGGTACTGCTCGTAGCGCGGGTCTTTGCGCGCCCGTACCTCTTCCTGCTGCGCGAGCCGGTAGACCGCATCCACCTTCTCGGGAATGTTGGCCGCGCGGATCTCCTGGTACTCCCGCAAGGCGCCCTCCTTCCTTTGCACCGAGAACGAATAGAAGGCAATCAGGACGGCGAGAAAAACCGTCAACGCGCACAACCAGTACTGCAGCTGCCGTGATGGCCCGGCGGCATCCTTCTCGAAGGGGCTGCGTCCGGCCCTCAGGTCCATCAACGTGATCGGTGCGATTGCCGCGACCGCGTTGCTCATGGCCTTGCTGAGCTGGGCCAGGCTCCCGTTCCCTCCCGCGCCGAGATGGGCCCTGACGCCGGTAATCGCATTGGAGAGCGAGTCGTCCGGCAGCCTGCCCGCGCGCACCGCATACTTGAGCACGAGTTCCGCGTCATCGAGCAAGGCATTCAGCGATTCCGTTTCCATGTATCACCTCCGCTGCGGAATCCACGCGGATGCCGCATCAACGACAACTGCTGCAGAATGAAAAGGAAGACCTAGTCCAGCACACCGCGCACTGCGCCCTCAGGCGTGGCGCAGAAGCAGGCCGCCCCTCGCGGCCCCGGCGGCTTCGCCCAGCACCAGAATTTCGGGGTAACGCAAATCGTGCCGGGGTTGTGCGGAGGAACCTGGGCCATCGCCAGCTCGCTGCCGATCGAAATCATGCAGAGCGCGGCGAGGATGGCCGGTATGCGCATGCGAATCATGAGTCCACCCCACTTCGACATGTATCCACTTTGCATTCTGGGCGCGCAAAAGTTACAGATCGCATACGGATGCGCGCCTACTGGCGGTGCTATGGTGATGGCCTGCCGCCACCAGACGGGGACGTCGTTGGTGGCTGGTGACAGGGACTAGTGGCTCGCCCGCGGCTCCGCGGGATTTTCCGACGCCACCTCGAAGCTGCGGATCTCGAACAGCGCCTCGTTCAGGCTCATCTCGCCGGCTTCCAGCAGCTTGCCGACCAGGTGCTCGGTCAATGGCTTGTGCCGGGCCAACACGGCCCTGGTTTCGACGTACAGGCGCTCGCTCTGCGCCTCCATGATGCTGCGCGTTTCCTCATCCAGCGTCCGCTGGGCGGGTTCGCCCTCCCGCGCGAGCGCGCCGTAGTTCAGGCGGGTCTTGCGATACATGCCCATCTCGCCCACGGCGTGATGCAGCAGCTGCGTGACGCGCGTGATGTCGTTGTGCGCACCGTTGGTCGTGCCATCCTCGCCGAAGAACAGTTCCTCGTTGGCCATGCCGCCCAGCAGCACGCGCACGTCGTGCTCGATGTCGCCCTTGCTCTTGAGCAGGTTGACGCCCTGCTTGTGGAAGACGAAGCCCAGGGCGTTGTTGCGCGGATTGGCCTTGAGCGAGATCTTGATGGTCTTCATGTTCGACAGGATCTGGTCCCAGTCGTCGTTCGCCAGCTTGCGCTCATGCTCGAGGTCCACCAGGAAGTGGCCCCATTCGTGCACGGCAATGATGCGGCGGTCGCGGTCGCGCTCCTTGGTGGTGTTGGTATTGACGTTGCCGACCAGCACGCGCTCCGCCGCCTTCATCAGCGTCCGGGTATCGATCATCTCGCCCGCCTGTACCGCCGTGATGCCCGCCTGGTTGACGATGGTCTCCAGATCGGCGGGGCTGCGGCCTTCGGTCACCTCCACCACGTGGCGCAAATCCAGGTGGGGCAGGACCTTCTCGGCGCGCTGCGCGAGATAGTGGCGGATGATGCCGAGCCGCTCTTCGCGGTTGGGCATGCGAAAGTCCACTTTCATCTGGAACCGGCGCAGCATGGCCGGGTCCATCGGCATGGTCTCGCTGTTGAAGTTGCTCGCCACGATCCAGATGATTTCGGCCGAATGCTTGCTGCGCACGCCATCCAGCACGGACAGAAGCGTGTTCGCGGTATCGTCATCGAACTTGCGGCGGCCGCCGCGCTTCATGAAGAGATCCTGCGCCTCGTCCAGGAATACGATGCAGCGCTTGCGCCGCCTGGCCATGGCCATGATGCGGCTGAGCGTATTCGAGCCGCCGGCGACAAAGCCGGTTTCCAGGTTGGCCGCGGAATGGAACAGGATGGGCAGGCGCAGCTCCTTGGCGAGGTAACTCGCGAGCTTGGTCTTGCCGGTGCCGGCCGGCCCGCTGAACATCACATTGAAGGGTTTCGCGATGCCGTACTCGGCATAGGCCGCCCGGCGCTGGTACTGGTCCTTGATCTGCGCCACCTCGGCCTTGATGTCATCCATTCCGACCAGGTCGTCGATGGAACCCTGCACCTGCGAAGGCTCGATGAACCTGAGCGACTTGTACTGCAGCTTGAGCTGGTAGAACAGGAAAGCGAGCAGGCCGATCGTCAGCGCGGCGGACAATGCGGCGCTGAGGCCGGCGATCCAGCCGTCTTTCGCGGACTGCGGGCGGGCCACCTCGAAGCGCTGGTCCAGGCGCGCCAGCAGGTCACCGCTGTTCTCGTCGAGCTCCGCCCGCGGCACGAAGGCAAGCTTCCCGCTCCAGGGTGCCGTCACCGCCTTGTCGGCGAAGATCTTCGCTTCCATCTCGCTCGGGTAATAGGCGTGATGCTTGCCCCGGGACTCGACGAGCACGATGCGCTCCGACACGCTCCATGTCAGCGGCGTGTAGACCACCGTCACGCGATCGACCGGATTCGTTTCCAGGAAGCTCAGCAGCGAGCCGGTGCCGAAGACCACCGGCAGCTTTGCGTTGAAGGTCCAGTCGGCCTCCCCGGGCGGCGACATGCCCTTGACCTGCTCGGCCACGGCCGCCTGCTTCTGCACGAGCATGAGCGAATAGAGGCCGGACAGCGGAATCAGGACAGCCATGGCCAGCACCGTCAGCCTGACAGGCATCGACTGGATCACGAACCAGTCCTGAAGCCGGTTGGCCCCCTTCCTGATCGAGGACCACAGGCCCGTCGAAGCGGGCGCCTCGTTCCTGGATTTCGATAAATCCGGCATGGCAGTGGTTTTCTGGGTGGGCGGAAGCCAGGTTGGGACCGGGATCCGGCGTTAGCGCACGCCGCTCATGCCTTTCTACAGACATATCCGGGGAAAGACCATGCCAGGCCCCCCTCCTGGAAATTGGAGTCCGATTCACCCTCCGAGGTTCCGGTGACTGGCGGCAGCTATCGGGCCTTATGTGCGATGGCGTACCGAGGGATTGCGCCGGCAGGAGAACAATCGAGGCGTGTGCGTATGGATTCAAGTCATTCGGCACGCCAATCAACTTTCAACTCCCGGAAAGGGGCAATTCCATGAACAACATCGTCTACATCGTGGGCCTGATCGTCATCGTCATCGCCATCCTCTCGTTCTTCGGGCTGCGCTAGGGTCGAACCACCAAGGACAATCGCAGGCTCCACAGACGCGGGATCCGGTTTCGAACCGACTGTCCACCCCGCAACCGGTGTGAATCCGACTGCCCATGCCGTGGTACCCCACGCGGTTCGCAGCGCACGGCGACGCATTTTCCGTCTCCTGGCGTCTTTGCGCGTAGTCCGCCCGGACCAGACCCCGAATACCGAGGAGGCAGGTATGCAATTAATTTTCCGGCAATCCGGCCCCGACGAGCCATGGTCTGGCATCCGGACGCCCAATCGAACCACAAGGAGCGATCCATGAATATCTTCCGGCTTGATCAAAATGTTCTCAGAGTTTTTTGTGCACTGATTCCGGCATTGCTGTTGTCGGCGTGCGGTGGTGGCGGCGGCGATGGCAGCAGCGGTGGTGGAGGCGGCCAGGGCAGCGTACGCGTGGCCCTGACGGATGCCCCCGCCTGCGGCTTCGACGCAGTCAACGTCACCATACGGGAGGTCCGCATTCATCGGAGTGCGGACGTCGAAGACGCCTACGACGACGAAGACGACCACGAACACGACCACGACGGCGCCGACAAGGACAAACGCAACGCCGGCTGGACCAGGATCGCCATCGATCCCCCGCGCAAGATCAACCTCCTCGACCTCACCAACGGCGTGTTGACCAGCCTCGGCGAAGCGCCCCTGGAGGCCGGCCATTACCAACAGGTCCGGCTGGTGCTGGCGTCAAACAAGGGCGGCCACATCGCGAATTCGGTGGTGTTTTCCGGAACGGGGGGGTTGGAGATCCCGATCAAGATCCCCAGTGGCGACCGCTCGGGCATCAAGCTGATCCATGGATTTACCGTGAACGCCGGCGAGCGGACGGATTTGCTGCTTGACTTCGATGCCTGCAAGTCAATCGTCAAGCATGGCAAGGGAAACCGCCTGCTGAAACCGAGGATCAAGATCAAGGCTTTCCCTGTCCCGGTCGAAACCGCCACGAATGGCATCCGCGGTGTGGTGGATCCGGCCCTGCTCGCTTCCAACGTGGTGGTTACCGCGCAGCAGGGAGGAGAGATCGTCCTCAGCGCCGCTCCAAATCCGCAGACGGGAGAATTTTTTCTGGCGCGACTTACGCCGGGCACCTACGATTTTGTGATGACCGCCGATGGTTACGCGACAGGGGTGATCATCGACGTGCCCGTCGCCGACCAGAGCGCCGTTGCAATCCTGTCGACGAGCGCACAGCCGCTGACACTTCCGGGTTCCGTCACTCGCACGATATCCGGAACCGTACACCTGAATCCGGCAAGCACAACCAACACAGTACCCTTCGTCACGGCCAGGCAAAGCGGCAATGCCACGACCATCCTGGTGAAGTCGGATGCGGTCGACCTCCTGGATGGCACCTATCTCCTGACGCTTCCCAGTGAGGCGCCCGTGTCCGGGAGATACGGGCCGCTGCCGATTGCCCTGAACCCGTTCCTGGCAGCGAGAGGGAAGTACACCATCGAAGCTTCGGCGGAAGGTTATGCGACGAGCCCGCCAGTTGCGAAGGATATCGTCAGTGGAAACGCGAGCCAGAACTTCACGCTGGTCCCATAGTTGGACGGGCATCTGCCGGTTTCGGCCATGCTGATGGCTGGAGCCGGCCCGCGGCGGCGGGACCATCCGCCAAAGTAACAAGCATCGCCGCCCCCCCAAAGGGGCGGCGATTGCGGTTGGCCTCTTCCAGCGCTAACGCGGCTTTGTCTTTTGGTGCGCTTCCTGTGCGCCCTTGCCTTCCAGTTGCTTCTTTAAATCGGCAAAGGGATTGTGGGTCGCCACGGGTCTCTGGTCGCCGGGGCTTCTCCCCCTGACCGCCTCATCGGCGACTCTTGCATGCTCGTTCTCGTGGCAATAGATGCATAGCAGCTCCCAGTTGCTGCCGTCCAGCGGATTGTTGTCGTGGTTGTGGTCCTTGTGGTGCACCGTCAGCTCGCGCAGGCGCACCCCGGAAAACTCGCGCCCGCAGCGGCCGCACACGTGCGGATACAGCTTGAGCGCCCTCTCCCGATAAGTGTTCTCGCGCTCGGTGCTGTGCCGGCGCGCTTCGGCAATGACGCGGTCGAGCCGGGTGGGGTCGGGGGATTTGGCCATAATGCTTTCAGGCGTGAATGTGTGTAGGGGTGAAGGGTAAGAGCGTGAAAAGCCCCAATGCATCAGGCTTTTTACCCTTCACACATGCACGCCTTCACGCCGTTTTCTCCTTTCGACGCATTCACCCATTCACTCCTTCCCGCCTTCCGCTTTTCCATCCTGCAAGCAGATACGCGAACAGGAGGACAAAACAGGCCAGTACGAACACCTTGTTGATGAACCAGTTCGTGTGCCAGATATCCCACTGCGGCCCGGACAGGAACATCACGAATTTCGTCACCACGATCACGATCTCGACCACCGACACCGTGAGCGCCAGGGGGAAAGTGTAGCGCGGCTGCCTGATCAGCGCCCAGCCCAGCCAGATGTGCGCAACCCACCAGAAATCCCACATCACGTAGGTGAGCGCCGGTTGGCCCACGTTCAGCGCATAGGCGACGGGGAAAATATATTTGATGACCAGCGTCCAGGCGGCCAGCACAAACAGAAAATCGGCGAAAAAGCGGGTCATGGCTGGTATCCGGTTCCAAATGTTCACCGTAAAAAGTCGCTTACAAAAGGATGCACGGAAAGGGATATGGGCGTAAAGGACTATGGGATGAGCGGCAGGCCAAAAACCTGGGCTGGAGCATCGTTACCTGATTGGCGTCGCCACTGCACAGCGCCTTCGCGGTTGGGACTGAGGGGTTATCCCAGCCGCAAGGCGGCATCGCGGGTGTATTGGGCAATGGGGATCCCTTTGCTGCAGGCGTTCAGGCAGGACTGCGTTGCACAGGTCAGGCAGGCTTCGGCGGGTTTGCCAAGCGCGGCGTATTCCGTGCGGGCGAGCAGCGAGTCGCCGTAATCGACATCGTACATGCGGGTGCGCAGCACTTCGGCGATGGCGACGTTCTGCGCACAGCTTCCGGCGCAATCGTTGCACGCCGACTGGCAATAACGCCCGGCCTGCAGCAGCGCGTAGCGTTCGAGCAGCTCCAGGTCCGAGCCGCTCACCTTCGCCGTGCCGGACGCCGCCACATATTCGTCGATCTCGGCCGTGCTGCTCATCGACACCAGCAGCGCATCCACCTGCGGCGCCGACAGTACCCAGCGGAACGCGGCCTGGGAAAAAGTCGAACCCTTGCGCTCGTAGGGGCGCATGTCGTTCAGGCGCGCGCCCATCAGCGTCTTCATCGCCACGACGCCGACGTTCTTCTTCTTCGCCTTTTCCAGGACCCGCGGCAGGTCCGGCTGGATCGCCGCGTAGTGGAAGGTGTGGCGCAGCTTGTCGTAGAAGCTCGGGTCCTGCGCGAAGTTGTAAGCCACCAGGATGACATCGACCAGGTCCTGGTCGATGGCGTAGTCCAGGCTTTCGCTGAGGTGGCTGCCATGGCCGGACATGCCGCGGAAGCGGATCTTGCCCTGCTTCTTCGCGAGCTCGGTGAATTCCGCCCACTCCGGATTTTTCATCCGGTCCACGTCGTTGACGGCGTGGTTGAAGTACACGTCGACGTGGCCGGTCTGCAGGCGCTTCAGGCTGCCCTCCAGCGCCTCCATCATGTCCTTGCGGGAGTCGCCCGTGCCGGCCTTGGTCTTGCTGGTGAGGAAGACGTCGTTGCGCTTGCCCTTCAGCGCTTCGCCGATCGCCTCCTCGCTGTTCCCGAAACGGTAACTCTCGGCGGTGTCGAAGTAGTTGATGCCTTTCGCGAGGGCGTGGCGCACCACGGCGGGATCGGAGTTGCTGGCCGAGCCGAAGGAGATATCCGATATCTTGAGGCCGGTGCGGCCCAGGGTTCTGTAGTTGCGGATGCGGGGATCGGATTGCGCTTGCACCAGCGCCGGGCTGGCGGCGAGGCCCAGCGCCGTGCCGGCACCCAGCCTCAGGAAATCACGTCGATCGACCATGTCGGCTCACCTCCAGTGCGCACCTTAACGCAATGCAGGGCCGCGCAAAGTAACAAACGGTGTGTTCACGGCAATGCGCCGCCAGGATCGCGCAAAGCCTGCATCGCTTCCGGCCGCGCAGGTTGCGCCTGCTTCAGTTCGGTGGGTAGCGCGCGGGCGTCGGACTGGAGCCATGCCCGGTACACGGACTTCGAGCTCGCTACTGACTACGAGAATCTCACCGCAAAGGCGCGGTAGCGTTCTACGGTAAGGGCTACCCAGCCTTCCGCTGGCGCTGGGCAGTCACGCCCAGCGACTCCGCCACGCGAAGCACTTCGCGGCGCTGTTCGTCGGTCAGGCGGTTCACCGGCGGGATGGCGCGCCCGCAATCCATTCCGAGCCTGGCCGACAGCACGGTCTTGCAGACATCGGCGGGCGCGCCGTACATCCACACCAGGTCGACATACTTGCGCACCCCGTCCTGCAGCGACTGCGCCAGTTTCAGGTCGCCGGCCTCCCAGGCGGCGAACAACCGGGCGTAATGCCAGGGCGCGAGGGAGAGCGGGGCATCGATGGTGCCGACCGCGCCCATGGTGAGTGCCGGGAGCGCCAGCGCGCCGTTGCCGGAAAAGCAGCTCAGGCCCATGTCGGCAAACAGGCGGATCTGGGTGAAATCCTGCGCCGAATGCTTGAGGCCCATCAGGGTCGGGATCTCGCGCTTCAGCTTTTCCATCATCGGCGGGAAGAACTCGACCTGCGTGAGCTGCGGCAGGTTGTAGACGAAAAAAGGCAGATCGCCCGCCGCATCGGCGACGGCCTTGTAGTAGTCGATGATGGACTGTTCGCTTGTCCGGAAGAACAACGGCGGCAGGCAGCACACCGCGGCACAGCCCGAGGCCCGGGCCGTTTTCGCCGCCTTCACCGCACTGGCCGTGCTCATGGAACCCACCTGCATGATGACCAGGGCACGCCCCTTGCACGTTTCCCCGGAGATCCTGGCAACGGCTTCGCGCGCTTCGTCGGTGAGGACCGGCCCCTCGCCCGTGCTTCCCGCCATCCAGAACCCGCCGCAGCCGTGCGAGATGTGGTCGTCGAGCATTGCGCGCAGCGCCTTCTCGTGGACCCGGCCGTCGTCAGTGGTCGGGGTCGGCGGCGCGGGGAATACACCCTTGAACTCGAGTTTCATTATTGTTCGCTGGACAGTGGAAAACCGTCCCGGAGTTTATCAGGAGTCCGAAACGACAGCCTTACCAGCACTCGGCACTTGGCCACAGCACTCAGCCTACTTGATGGGCGAAGCCCCGGAATCCAGCGAAGTCGGACAGCACCCGGCACCCGCTTTTCTCTTTCCTCTTTCCTCTTTCCTCTTTTCTCTCGTCTCTCTAAAGTAACGATCCCTGACCCTGCATACGCAAAGGAAACCCCCATGCTGAAGAAGGCAGAGTCGCTTCCCGGGATGCTGGCTTGCCTCCTTGCTGTGGGCTCGACCTGCGCCCTGGCCGGCGACGTCAAACTCGTGTCGGACACGCTGGACACCGTCTGCGGCGTGGAAATCAGCTGGGGAGCCGACGCCCCCAACGGCACGCCGGTCGAGTTTCACACCGATGTGCCGAGAAACTGGTCCATCACCAAGCCGGACAGGCTCTGTTATCGCCGCGCAAGCACTCCCGACAACTGTGATTCCGGAATGACCCAATGGAAGACCCAGTGGAAGTGCGCCGCCAGCACCGGTCCGGGCACCGAGGAATTGTCTTTGAAGTAAGGGGCCGGCACCCCTCGTCCGTCCGCGAAAGCCTGCCGCCGCCGTCCTATTTCACGCCGCGACGGAACCGGTGTCCCTGGTAGCCGAATATCATGCCGTCCCGCGTGATCTGCTCCAGCTGGAGGCCGGGAGCGAGGTCGTCGCCCTCCCGCAGTATGCGGTTGTTGATCCCGACCATGCGGTTCTCGGGCTTGGCGGAATAGGCGTGAAAGGAAATCGTCATCGCGGGTAGCGACTGCCGGATCGGAAGCGGAAGCGCTTCCATCGGCGTCACCGGCAGTTCCGCCGCAGCATCGGCTTGGGCAATGTCGGCAGATGGCGCCGGGATTTCTTTCTCGAGCTTGACTCGCGCAGGCGGTTTGGGCTTCTGCTGCTGCGGCTCAGCGGGGGCGGACTCCGATGGCCTGGACAGCGATGGCGTGGTCTGGACCGGTGGCGCCGGCTGGGGCTGAGGCACGGACGCAGGCGGCGGAGGCGCCGGTTCGGGCGGCGTCGCCTGGAGCGGTGCGGATTCGGTTGGTTTGGCCGCCGCAATCTCGGGCGTGGCAGGGGCCCGTTGCTCCGATTGCCACGGGCGCAGCCAGCCGATCACCACGCCGGCACCGACCAGGACTACAGCGAGCAAACCGTAAACCAGGAAACCGGGTCGCCTGGTCGCTGTCGTCGGCTCCTGCGCTGCAAGCAGCGTCGGCGGCGTGCCGCGCTGGCGCTGCTGATCGGATTTCCTCAATGCGTCGAGAATGAAGGACATGGTTAACGCGCACCTGGTCGGGGCAACAATTGCGGGGCCGTCCGGTCTCCCACGGCGGCGAGGCGCATCAGCGTCTGGGAGCCGACGACGCCGTCCGGCACCAATCCCTCGGCGAGCTGAAACTGTTTCAGCTGACGCTCCACGTCCTCATCGAACAGCGGCGCCCTCTCGACATCGGCAACCTGCCCCCGTGCCTGGGCGAGCTGCATGATCAGCCATTGCACCGCCGGTCCGCGCACCCCGCGGTAGATCGTGTCGATTGCATCCGGCGGCATGCGCCAGAACAGCGTGTACTGCCCCGCCCATTGCGTCGCCAGCGCGCCGACCGCCACGGATCGGGTTTCCGCGCCGATGGCGAATGTGGCGGCCTTGTCGTCGAGCGCAGTCAATGCGGCATGGAACGGCCGGCCGCCTTCGTCACGCATCAGCAGCACGGCGGGCCGGTTCATGCGACGCAAGTCATCCAGTCCGCCGCGCGCGCTGCGACAACGCAGCCCCTCGCTTTGGGCCTGCGGGCACGCGGGTCCGCCCTCATAGTTCGCCCCCCATGCGCGGAACAGTACGCCATACGCCAGTGCCTCGCTGCGCGACCGCGGCTCGCTCGCCGGCCATTCCAGCTTCTCCGGCAGCAGCGCAGCCGGCGCGGCTTCCGGTACCGGCGCCTGTTGGCGCGGCGTTCCGGCAGCAGCCGGAGCAGCGGGCGGCGCCGTCGTCGCAGGCGCCGTCGCTGCCGTTTCCTGCACTTCCAGCCGGTTCAGCGCCGTCGCCAGGGCGACGCCGAGCACAAAAACCAGGAGCATCAGCAAAGGCCGCACCAGGCTGCGTCGCGGCACCTGATGGAATACTTCGCTCGCGGCCTGGGCGAGCGTCGCGCGATCGACCCGCTCCTTGCCCTGCACGTAGGCGCCGAGCAGTGCGCGGTCGCACAGCAGATTGATGACCCGGGGAACGCCGCCGCTCAGGCGGTACACACGGCCCATCAGGCTGTCCGGGAACAGTTGCCGCTGCGCGCCGGATACCTCGAGCCGATGCCGCACATAGGCCGCCACTTCCGGTTTGGTCAGCGGCCCCAGGTGATAGCGCGCGACGATGCGCTGGCGCAGCTGCCGCAGCTCCGGCCGCTCCAGCATCTGCGCCAGCTCGGGCTGGCCGAGCAGGATGATCTGCAGCAGCTTGCGCTGGTTGGTTTCCAGGTTGGTGAGCAGGCGCATCTGCTCCAGCACGACGGCCGACAGATTCTGCGCCTCGTCGATGATCAGCACCGTCTGCCTGTCCCTGGCATGGGCGTCGAGCAGGAAAGCGTTGATGCAATCCACGAACACCTTGGCACTGGCATTGCCCGGCGGGAAGGCGATGCCGAATTCGACGCAGATGGTCGAGAGCAGCTCCCCCACCGTCAGCTGGGGATTGAAGATGTAGGCCACGTTGCAGGACTCGGGAATCTGCTCCAGCAGGCAGCGGCATACCGTGGTCTTGCCGGCTCCCACCTCTCCGGTGAGCAGCACGAACCCGCCGAAGCTGTTCACGCCATAGAGCAGGTGCGCGAGCGCTTCCTGGTGGCGCTGGCTCAGGTAGAGATACCGCGGGTCCGGCGCAATCGAGAACGGCGCTTCGGCGAGGCCAAAGTATTGTTGGTACATGGAAACCGGCTACAGGGTGGATGCCACGAGTATAGCCGCGCCGTGGTTGTGCGAGGGGAAGGCGTGAAGGGTGTAAAGACGTGAAG
>DASVNF010000001.1:0-10589 GCA_036384015.1 Burkholderiales bacterium | reverse complement strand
AGGCAGGTGTGCCGGCATTTCCTTCAGCGGATAACCGGGGCGGTGGGCGATCACCACATGCGCAAGATCGAACAGTTCCGCCCAGCGGTGCCACGTGGTCAGCGCCGAAAAGGCGTCCGCGCCCATGAGCAGGCACAGCGGGCGGCTGCCGAAATCGGCGCGCAGCTCGGTGAGCGTGTCGAAGGTGTAGCAAATGCCCTGGCGACGGATTTCCCGGTCGTCGGCTTCGAACAGCTGATTGCCGGCGATCGCCAGGCGCACCATTTCCAGCCGGTGGCGCCCATCAACGCTTGGCGCGTCACGGTGAGGCGGGGTTCCGGCAGGGATGAACCGCACCCGGTCCAGGCCCAGGCCTTGCGCCAGTTCCTGGGCAAGGCGCAAGTGCGCAACATGGACCGGGTTGAACGTGCCGCCAAGAACGCCGAGCGGAGCGGCGTTCACCATTCAGCGTTGACCGGGGTATCGGCAGTCAGGAAAATCAGCGCAGCCCCGATGACGCTACAGCAGCACGCGGCGGATGTCGGACAAGGTCGCCACCAGTTGCGTGATGAAGCGCGCGCCCTGCGCGCCATCCACGGCCCGATGGTCGTACGACAGCGACAGCGGCAGGATCAGGCGCGGCACGAACTGGCCGTCCTTCCACACCGGTTTCATGGCCGACCTGGAGACGCCGAGGATCGCCACTTCCGGCGCATTGATGATGGGCGTGAAATGCGTGCCGCCGATGCCGCCCAGGCTGGAGATCGAGAAGGTGCCGCCCTGCATGTCGGCCGGACCCAGCTTGCCATCGCGCGCCTTGGCGCTGACTTCGGCAAGATCCTTCGCCAGCTGGAACACGCCCTTCTGGTCGACATCGCGGATTACCGGCACCACCAGGCCGCCCGGCGTGTCGACCGCAACGCCGACATGGTAGTAGCGTTTGAGGATCAGCGCGTCACCTGACGGCGCGATGGAGGAATTGAATTCGGGATGCTGCTTGAGCGCCGCGACCACCGCTTTCATGATCAGCGCCAGCGGCGTGAGCTTGACGCCCTGTTTTTGCGCTTCGTCGGCCATGCCCTTGCGGAAGGCTTCCAGCTCGGTGATGTCGGCTTCGTCGTTCTGGGTGACGTGGGGAATCGATACCCAGTTGCGATGCAGGGCCGGGCCGGAAATTTTCTTGATGCGCGACATCGGCTGGTTCTCGACCGGGCCGAATTTGGCGAAGTCCACCTGCGGCCAGGCCGGCAGGCCGGGTGCGAATCCCGCTCCGCCTCCGCCGCCCGAGGGCTGCGCAAGGGCCGTTTTCACGAACCCGGTGATGTCCTCCTTGAGCACGCGTTCCTTCGGTCCGCTGCCCTTGACGCGCCCAAGATCGACACCCAGTTCACGCGCGAAGCGGCGCACGGACGGGCTGGCGTGTGCGCGGGAAAAACTTTCTTCGTTGATTGGCGCAGGGGCGGCCGGCGTCGGCGCGGCGGCGGGAACAGGGGCTGCAGCAGCAGCCGGCGCGGCAGGCTTTGCTTCCGCGGCCTTTGCAGCCGGTGCCGGCGCGGCCGGTGCCGGAGCCGCAGCCCTTGGTGGTTCCGCTGCGGCAGCCGCTTCGCCGATTTCCAGGCTCAGGATCGCGGTGCCCTGGGAGACCTTGTCGCCCAGCTTGATCTTCATTTCCTTGACCACGCCGGCGAACGGCGCCGGCACTTCCATGGTGGCCTTGTCGGATTCGAGCGAGATCAGCGCGTCCTCCGCCTTGACCGAATCGCCCGGCTTGACCAGGACTTCGATCACCGGGATGTTCTTGAAGTCGCCGATATCTGGAACGAGTACGTCTCTGAGGCTGCCCATTGTGTGATTCGTGGTTGGCTATTGGTGGATGATAAATCGGGGGTGTCGTGAACGCATCAAGCGTAAGCAGTGAAGGCGTGCCCCGTTTCTTTGGGATACCACTTCATACGGTCACGGGATTCGGCTTCGCCGGATCGATGCCGTATTTCTTGATCGCGCCGGCGACCGTGGAGGCCGGCAGCTTGCCGTCCTCGGCGAGCGCTTTCAGCGCCGCAACCGTCACGTAATAGCGGTCCACTTCGAAAAACTTGCGCAGCTGCCGGCGATAATCGGAGCGGCCATAGCCATCCGTGCCGAGCACCACGTAGGTCTTGTCGAGGAACGGCCGGATCTGGTCGGCGAACAGTTTCATGTAGTCGGTCGCGGCGACCACGGGCCCGGTCGTGCCGTTGAGGCAGCGGCCGACATAGGATTCGCGCGGCTTCTCCTCCGGATGCAGCAGGTTCCAGCGCTGCGCATCGAGGCCTTCGCGGCGCAGCTCGTTGAAGCTGGTGGCGCTCCACACGTCGCCGGCCACACCGAAGTCCTTTTCCAGCAGGCCTTGCGCGGCGATGACTTCGCGCAGGATCGAACCGCTGCCCAGCAACTGCACGCGCGGCGCGTCCTTCTTGCCCTTGCCTTCGGAAATCCGGTACAGCCCCTTGATGATGCCTTCTTCAGCGCCCTTCGGGATCGCCGGATGGGAATAGTTTTCGTTGAGCAGGGTGATGTAGTAGAAGACATCTTCCTGGTTCGTGAACATCCGGCGCAGGCCGTCCTGGATGATCACCGCGACCTCGTAGGCGAAGGTCGGATCGTAGGAGATGCAGTTCGGGATGGTCGAAGCCAGGAGGTGGCTGTGGCCGTCCTCGTGCTGCAGGCCTTCGCCGTTCAAGGTCGTGCGTCCCGACGTGCCGCCGAGCATGAATCCACGTGCGCGCTGGTCGCCCGCCGCCCAGGCCAGGTCGCCGACCCGCTGAAAACCGAACATCGAGTAATAGATGTAGAACGGGATCATCGACACGCCATGGGTCGAGTAGGACGTTGCCGCCGCGATCCACGAGGACATGGCGCCCGGCTCGTTGATGCCTTCCTGCAGGATCTGGCCGTTCTTGTCCTCCTTGTAGAACATCAGCTGGTCGGCATCCTGCGGCGTATAGAGCTGGCCGACCGAGGACCAGATGCCGAGCTGGCGGAACATGCCTTCCATGCCGAAGGTGCGCGATTCGTCGGGCACGATCGGGACCACGCGTTTGCCGACGTTCTTGTCCTTCACCAGGATGTTGAGAATGCGCACGAACGCCATGGTGGTTGACGATTCGCGTTCTTCCGAACTTTTCAGCAGGGGCTCGAAGGCCGCGAGCGCGGGAATCTCCAGCGCGTCCCCCTTCTGGCGGCGCTGGGGGAGATAACCACCGAGCGCTTCGCGGTGCTTGCGCATGTACTCGAGCTCGGGCGAACCTTCCTCGAAGGTGAGGTAAGGCATTTCCTCGAGCTTGTCGTCCGGTACGGGAAGGTTGAAGCGGTCGCGGAAGGCCCGCAGCGAGGTGGTGCCCATTTTCTTCTGCTGGTGGGTGATGTTCTGCGCTTCGCCCGCCTCGCCCATGCCATAGCCCTTGATGGTCTTGGCCAGGATCACCGTGGGCTGGCCCTGCGTCTTCACCGCCGAGGCATATGCGGCGTAGAGCTTGTGCGGGTCGTGGCCGCCCCGGTTCAGGCGCCAGATGTCGTCGTCCGACATGTTGGCGACCATCTCCAGCAGCTCCGGATACTTGCCGAAGAAATGCTTGCGCACGTAGGCGCCGTCCTTGGACTTGAAGGTCTGGTACTCGCCGTCCACGGCTTCTTCCATGCGGCGCACCAGCAGCCCGTTGCGGTCACGCGCCAGCAGCGGGTCCCAGTAGGAACCCCAGATCACCTTGATCACGTTCCAGCCCGCGCCGCGGAAATCGGATTCCAGTTCCTGGATGATCTTGCCGTTGCCGCGCACCGGGCCGTCGAGCCGCTGCAGGTTGCAGTTCACCACGAAAATCAGGTTGTCGAGTTTTTCCCGCGCGGCCACGCCGATCGCGCCCATCGATTCCGGCTCGTCGATCTCGCCGTCGCCGAGAAAACACCAGACCTTGCGGCCTTCGGTGTTGGCGATGCCGCGGTCCTGCAGGTACTTCATGAAGCGCGCCTGGTAGATGGCCATGATCGGCCCGAGACCCATCGATACCGTGGGAAACTGCCAGAAATCCGGCATCAGCCAGGGGTGCGGATAGGAGGACAGCCCCTTGCCATCCACTTCCTGCCGGAAGTTGTCCATCTGCTCTTTCTTCAGCCGCCCGAGCATGAACGCGCGGGCGTAGACGCCCGGCGCTGAATGGCCTTGAACGAAAATCAGGTCGCCGCCGTGATTTTCGGAAGGCGCATGCCAGAAATGGTTGAAGCCGACGTCATACAGCGTGGCGGCGGAGGCGAAGCTGGCGATATGGCCGCCCAGCTCGGAAGATTGCTTGTTGGCACGCAGCACCATGGCCGCCGCGTTCCAGCGCACGTAGGAGCGGATGCGATGCTCCAGCTCATGGTCCCCCGGGGAGCGTTCCTCCTGGCCGGGCGGAATGGTGTTGATGTACGCCGTGTTGGCGCTGTAGGGCAGATACGCGCCGGAACGGCGGGCTTTTTCGATCAGTTGTTCGAGGATGTAATGCGCGCGTTCGGGACCTTCGTGCTGCAGGACCCCGTCGAGGGCATCCAGCCATTCGTTCGTTTCCTGCGGATCGTCATCCGGAAGTGCGGCCATGGTTTCTACCCTTGGTAAGGTTGGTCTCGGGGCGCTGCAGGCGTTCGTGGCACCCGGCCCGTGATGACAAAAATTATAGCACCGCAGTCAGGCTTTACGCCCCGCCGGGCAGCGCGCTGCAGTGCGTCATTTCGGCGGTGGAGGCAGCCGGCCCATGAGGTAGAACTCGTCATTCGCGCGCATGTCGATGAGATGCGCCATGCGGTTGGAGAGGGCAAAAAAAGCGGTGATGCCGCCGATGTCCCAGATATCCTCGTCGCTGAAGCCGTGGCCGCGCAAAGCCGCGTGGTCGGCATCCGTCAGGGCTTCCGGCGTGCGCGCCAGCTTGCAGGCGAAATCGAGCATGGCCTTCTGCCGCGGCGTGAGGTCGGCTCTCCCGTGATGGATGGCGACCTGGTCGGCGATCTGCGGATTTTTCGCGTAGATGCGCAGGATCGCGCCATGGGCGATCACGCAATAGGGGCACTGGTTAAGGCCGCTGGTCGCCACCACGATCATCTCCTTCTCGGCTTTCGACACGCCGGATTGCCTGAGCATCAGTGCATCGTGATACGCGAAGAACGCGCGGAACTCGTCCGGACGGTGCGCCAGCGTGACGAATACATTCGGGATGAACCCGGCTTTCTGCTGCACCTCGAGCATCCTGGCGCGGATGTCTTCCGGAAGGTCTTCGAGTTTAGGGACGGGGTATTTGCTGATGGGGTGGGTCATTTCGCCTCGCTGAATGCGGAAACGCAGATGCGTGAAGGGAGAACGCGTGAATGAGTGAAAGCAACTGCGAATCCGGCGATAAGTCGATCGGCAGACTGAAAAGAGAACAAAGCTATTACCTCTTCACACATTCACCGCACCAGCGCCTCAATCGTATTTGCGAAGGTCTTCGATGACCTTGCCGTCGTTAGGCAATGTACCTGCATCGACGAACTCGACTTCGCCGCGCAGTTTGCACACTTCGCGCAAAGAATCGGCGATCGCCCGTGCCAGTGCATCGCCTCGGGTCTTCACTTCGCAACGCAGGATCATCACGTCATTCCTGCCCGCATCGTGATTCACGACGAGGCGTGCCTTGAGGATTTCCGGGTGGCGCTTGACGGTCTGGTCGACCTGGGAAGGATGCACGAACATGCCCTTCACTTTTGTCGTCTGGTCTGCCCGCCCCATCCAGCCCTTGATGCGCATGCCGGTGCGGCCGCAGGCGCTGGCGCCCGCCGCGACGGCGGAAAGGTCGCCGGTGGCGAAACGGATGAGCGGATAGGCGACGGACAGCAGGGTGACGACGACCTCGCCAACCTCTCCTTCGGCAACGGGGTCGCCCGTTCCGGGGCGCACGATCTCTACGATGACGCCTTCGTCCACGATCAGGCCCGCCATCGGCACCGTCTCGTAAGCGACCAGCCCGAGGTCCGCGGTGCCATAGCTTTGCCGAACTTCGATGCCCCGCGACTTCAGCCAGTCGCGTATCGGGGGCAGCAGTGCCTCGCCGGAGACCATCGCTTTCTTCAGGCTCGATGCGTCGGTCTTCAATTCGTCCGCTTTCTCCAGGATGATTTTCAGGAAGGACGGCGTGCCGGCGTACGCATTCGGTTTCAGGTCGGCAATGGCCGCCACTTGCAATTCGGTCTGGCCGACGCCGGCGGGAAACACGGCGCAGCCGATTGCCTGGGCGCCGAGATCCATCATGAAGCCCGCCGGCGTGAAGTGGTACGAGAAAGTATTGTGCACGATGTCGCCGCGGCGGAATCCCGCGGCAAACAGCGCGCGGCCCATGCGCCAGAAATCCCCTTTTGCTCCCTGCGGATCGTAGATCGGGCCGGGCGAAGAAAAAATCCGCCCGAGTGCGCCGTTCGGCACGGCTGTCATTCCCGCGAACGGCGGCGTTCGTTTCTGCAGCGCGATCAGATCCGACTTGCGCGTCACCGGAAGCTTCGCCAGCGATCTGCGGTCACGGATGTCGTCCGGGTTGACGTCCTTCAACAACGCCGCAAAGTAAGGCGAATTGGCCTGCGCGTGCGCGATCTGCATGGACAGCGCGGCGAACTGCTCGCGCTGGCGATCGCCGGGGTCGCGAGTTTCAAGATCATCGTAGTACTCAGTCATCAAAAACCTTGTTGGCCGCAGAGGTTACAGAGGGCGCAGAGAAGAACGGACGCAAAGTGCAAGTGTTGCACGGGCAGGATGAAGTAGACGGTGTCGCCGACCCGACAGCATGGACTCCTGGACTCCAGTCTTATGGGATTGTTGCAGTTCTCCTCTGTGAACTCTGGGGCAAATAAATATCAAGCAAGCCACCGCTTACGGCGGCGGTAGTGCTTGGAATCGCGGAAACTCTTGCGTCCCGCGGTCGAGAGGCCGAGGTAGAACTCCTTCACGTCTTCATTGTTGGCGAGTTCCGCGGCCGGGCCGTCCATGACGACGCGGCCGCTTTCCAGGATGTAGCCGTAGTCGGCATGCCGCAACGCGACGTTGGTGTTCTGTTCGGCGAGCAGGAAGCTCACCTTCTCCTTTTCATTGAGGCCGCGCACGATCTCGAAGATTTCCTCGACGATCTGCGGCGCCAGGCCCATCGACGGCTCGTCGAGAAGGATCATGGTGGGACGCGCCATCAGTGCGCGCCCGATGGCGGTCATCTGCTGTTCGCCGCCGGAGGTGTAGCCGGCCTGGCTTTTGCGCCGTTCCTTCAGCCGCGGGAAATACTGGTACACCATTTCCAGGTCCTGGCGAATCGCCGCCCGGTTGGCGCTGCGCGTGAACGCACCCGTGAGCAGATTCTCTTCGACGGTCAGGTGCTGGAAGCAGTGCCGTCCTTCCATGACCTGCACCACGCCGAGTTTCACCAGTTCCCAGGGTGTGGCCTTGTCGATCCGTTTGCCGCGAAACTCGACCGAGCCCTTGGTAACGTCTCCCCGCTCCGAGGCAAGCAGGTTGGAGACCGCCTTCAGCGTCGTCGTCTTGCCGGCGCCGTTGGCGCCCAGCAGCGCGACGATCGATCCTTCCCGGACCTGCAGCGAAACCCCCTTCAACACGAGGATCACATGGTCGTAGATGACCTCGATGTTGTTGACGGTCAGGAGGGCGGGTTGTGGTTGCGTCGGCGCGTCCATGGGCTTGCGGTTGTTGGTAGGTACTTAAGGTGAAGGCGTGCCCCGTGTCGCGGGATACCGGTCTTCGACCATAAAGGGTGAATGAGTGAATGTGTGAAGGGGAAAATCGATTGAACAGCCTTGCACCCGTCACTCATTCACCCTTCACGGGGTTCACCCCTTCAGGCACCCCGCCGTGATGTTTTTCTCTTTCGCGTATTTGCCGGCCGATTCCTCGACCATCTTGCGGATCAGCGCGCGGTCGCCGCTCATCCAGTCCGAGGCGGCATTCCACTTCGCGCCCTCCCACTTCTGGAAGCGCACCAGGCCGCTGCCGCCGTGGTCAGCGCAGGACAGTTTCAGCGGCGGCACCATGCTGCCGAACCCGAGCTGGTCGAGGCGGTTCTGGTCGATGTTCAGGTTCTCGATGCCCCAGCGCGTCTGTTCGCCGGTGACCGGCTTCTTGCCGTACTTGCCTTGTGCCGTCCGCACCGCCTCGACGGTGAACATGGCGGCGGCAAGGCCGCGGTTCCATAACACGGTGCCGACCAGCTTCGGGTCTCCGCCCTTGCCCTTCGCATAGACGAACTTTTCGACGTCCTTGACGACCTGGAAGTCCTTGCCCGCGAGGTTCAGGCTTGCCGCGTAATAACCCTCGGCCGCCGGGCCGGCCGCCTCGGTATCGATCTCGGAACCGGCCCACCAGATGCCGACCATCTTGTCGCGCGGGAAGCCGACTTTCTGCGCGGTGGACAATGCCGTTGCGCTCATCACGCCCCAGCCCCACAGGATCACCCAGTCAGGCTTGTACTGGCGGATCTGCAGCCACTGCGACTGTTGCTCGTTGCCCGGGTGCGGCACGGGAATCATCTTGAGTTCGAAGCCGAGCTTGGCGGCTTCGGCCTCGAGGACCGGCTGCGGTTCCTTGCCATAGGCGGAGTCGTGATACAGCAGCACGATCTTCTTGCCCTTGAGCGAACCCTTTTCCTGGTCGTCAATGAATTTCACGATGCCGGTGGCGCCGTCCCAGTAGTTCGAAAGGATCGGGAACACCCAGGGAAACACGCGTCCGTCCGTGGCATCGGTGCGGCCATAGCCCAGCGTGATCAGTGGAATCTTGTCCGCCGGCGCCTTGTCGATCAGCCCGTAGGTGATGCCCGTCGACATCGGGTGGATCGCGGTGGGTCCGGTCGAGGTGCGGGTTTTCAGGCGCTCATAGCATTCGACGCCCTTGGCGTTGTTGTACTCCGTCTCGCATTCTTCCCAGGACAGTTTGATGCCGTTGATCCCGCCGTCGCGCTCGTTGATCAGATTCAGGTAATCGATCATGCCGGTGAAAAACGCAGCGCCGTTGGCGCCATAGGGGCCGACCCGGTAGCCAAGGATTCCCATGAACTGCGTGCCGGCCTGCTGTGCCGCGGCAGGCTGAACCAGCGTGAGGCCGCCGGTCACGGCCAGCAGCGCGGTCAGTGCTTTCATCCAGGTTTTCATGCTCTCCTCCAGATCAGTATTTTCTGCAGTCCTAGTGGGGAAACGGCCAAAGCCTCAGTTTTTCCTTTGCAATCTGCCACAGTCGCGCCAGTCCGTGCGGCTCGACGATCAGGAAAAATATGATCAGCCCGCCGAATACCAGGAGCTGCGACATGGATGTAACGCCCGGCCCGAGGTTCAGGTTGAACGCGGCGTTGGCCTCCGTCAAGGCCACTTCCAGGAAAATCGGCACCAGCGTGATGAACGCCGCGCCCAGGAAGGACCCCATGATGCTCCCCACCCCCCCGACGATCACCATGAACAGGATGCGGAACGACAGGTCCAGGTTGAATCCGTCCGGCTCCACGCTGCCGAGGTAGGCGTACGCGTACAGCGCTCCGGCCATGCCGCAGTAAAAGGAACTGACCGCAAAAGCGGTCAGCTTGGTGCGCAGGATGCGGATGCCGATCACTTCCGCGGCCACGTCCATGTCCCGCACCGCCATCCAGGCGCGGCCGATGCGGCTGCGCACCAGGTTCTTCGCCAGCAGGGCCATTACGGCGACGATCGCCAGCACCAGCAGGTATTTCCGCATCGGCGTGTCGAACGCCGCGCCCAGTATCTCGATCGGCTGCGCGGTGATCACGCCGGATGCGCTGTAGTTGGAAAACCAGCCCACCTTGGTGATCAGCCAGGGAATGAAGAACTGCGCCGCCAGCGTGGCGACGGCAAGGTAGAAACCCTTGATGCGCAGGCTCGGCAGGCCGAACAGGATGCCGACCGCGGCGGCGGAGAGGCCGCCGAGCAGGAAACTGACCAGCACCGGCATGCCCGGCACGCGCAGCTCGAAGTTGTAGGTGGCCACCGCGCCGACCGCCATGAAGGCGGCTGTGCCGAGGGAAAGCTGGCCGGCATAGCCGGTCAGGACGTTCAGTCCCAGCGCCGCCAGGGAAAACACGAGGAAGGGGATCAGGATGGCGGTCAGCCAGTAGTCGCTGGCGAACAGCGGCAGGCCGATGAATGCGATCGCCAGCAGGATGAACATCCCGTAGCGGTCCTGGCGGATCGGCAACAGCGCCTGGTCGGCGCCGTAGGAAGTTTTGAATTGTCCCGCCTCGCGATAGAACACTGCTAGATCCCTTTAGGCGCAGAGGACACAGAGGTCACAGTGAAAATCCATTCCCGGGAAAAAGTAGCCGTAGTCAGGAGTACCGATGCGAACCTGTTCATCCTTTGCGCGCGCTCGAATAGGTCAACCGGAAGGTGACGCAGCTTTCCTCTGTGTACTCTGTGGCAAACATCTTAGACACGATCAATTCGTTTTTCGCCGAACAGGCCTTCGGGGCGGACGAGCAGGAACAGCAGCGCCATGACGTAGGCGAACCAGCCCTCGATGCCGCCGCCGATGTGCGGGCCGATGTAGACCTCGGCCAGCTTTTCTGAAGCACCGA